>JAZLBU010000030.1:0-34200 GCA_045613845.1 Prevotella sp.
AGAACGAACCTGCATAGGCATAGTCGCGCTCACGAGGCTGCATTGGTGTCTGGTTAAGATAGATAACGATGGCAAGACCCGTCATGAAGAAGAGGAAGAACACTACCCAGAACTGCTGGATGCCCTTCTTGCCCTTGTAAGCCTGCCAGAACAAGCCTATGAGACCGAGAATGAGAGGCATGCAGTAGAACACGTTATGTCCCTTGTTCTCCTTCAGTTCGTCAGGCAGACGAGACTGGTCGCCAAGCATTGCATTATCAATAAACGATATTCCCGTAATCCAGTTGCCGTGCTCAGCCTCGCCATTGCTCTGCAGGTCATTCTGACGACCAGCAAAGTTCCACATAAAGTAGCGCCAGTACATGAAGTTGCACTGGTAAGAGAGGAAGAAGCGCATATTCTCGAAGAATGTAGGCATCTTGACAGAGATTATCTGACCACAGCGGTCATAGTCGCGCACAGTACCATCTACGCCACCCATCCAGTCTTCATAAGCCTGGGCATGACCTGAGTCGTGCATACGAGGGAAGAACATATTCTGGGCATAGACATACTTATCCTTAGTGCGAACCACGAAGTAGCGGTCGGGCTCGTCGGGCGACTTCTTCTCAACACGCTGGTATATGGGTGCACCAGTCTTCATGCGCGGTATGCACATGTTGCCCTCTATATCGAGAGCCACCTGAGAGGTGTAAGCCTCGCCATAGAAGAGAGGGCTGTCGCCATACTGGTCGCGAGAGAGATAGCTGCCAAGGGTGAAGATATCCTCAGGCGAGTTCTGATCCATAGGAGGGTTGGCACTTGAGCGCACCACGATGAGAGCGTAGGTAGAATAACCTATCATGAGCATCAGCATACAGCAGAGCGCCGTATTCTTGATGCGATTGGTGATAACTGCCACCCCACCCTTCTTGATATAGTTAAGGGCAAGCCACAGAGCCACAAGGATTACGGCACCAACGACAACAGCAGTCCAGCCAATGCCATAGAAAGGAATGCCAAGCATGCCAATGGCAAGGGTGAAGGCAAGATTGCCACGTTTGAGGCTATTCTTGTTGTATGTTTCATAGATAGCCCAAAGCACTATAGCGATAAGTAATACTATATATATAATGGTACCCGTATTGAATGGCATATCGAGAGTGTTGACAAAGAACAGCTCAAACCATCCGCCAACCTTGATGATGCCAGGAATGACACCATACAACACTGCTGCCACCAATACTACGGAAATAAACAACGCAAGCAGAGAACCCTTGAGGTCGGCATCGGGGTATTTCTTGTAATAGAACACGAGCACGATGGCTGGGATGCAGAGGAGGTTGAGCAGGTGCACACCGATGGAGAGTCCCGTCATATAGGTGATGAGAATAAGCCAACGGTCGGAACCTGGTTTGTCAGCCACATCTTCCCACTTCAGGATAAGCCAGAATACCACAGCCGTGAAACAAGACGAATAGGCATACACCTCGCCCTCTACGGCTGAGAACCAGAACGTGTCAGAGAAGGTGTATATCAACGCACCTACCAGTCCTGAAGCCTCTATCGCTATGAATTTAGGCAGCGTGAGCTCAGACCAGTCGTCGATAAGCAGACGGCGCACCAGATGGGTGATGGTCCAGAAGAGGAACAAGATACATCCTGCGCTGAGCAAAGCCGACATGGTGTTGACCATTTTAGCTACCTGAGTGGCATCACTAACGAAATGGGTAAAGAGGTTTGCCGTAAGCATGAAGAACGGTGCGCCTGGTGGGTGACCCACTTCAAGGAGATAGCCTGTAGTGATAAATTCAGGGCAGTCCCAGAAGGATGCCGTAGGTTCGATGGTAGAACAATACACAAAGGCGGCGATGAGGAACGTCACCCAGCCAAGCGTATTATCTACAAGTCTAAAATGTTTCATTGGTTTTGTTTTATTGTTATAGTTTTCTTTTTCGCTATATTTTGTCGTTATACTATATAAAAAGGTGCAACAGCCAGTTGATGAAATATGCCCCATAGAGCAGACACAGGTAACGCACCACCTTGCCAACGGTGATGGAGGCAAAGGTGATAAGGACATTGGCACGCATGAGTCCGAGCAGGATGGTGATAGCCGACCCCAGCAAAGGGATGAAGGCGAAGAAACCCATGTAGGCACCTCTGCCACGAACAAAACGGCGAGCCTTGTCCATGTGTTCAGGTTTTACGTGAAGGTATTTCTCAAACCACTCTTCCTTGCCCATTCTGCCTATGCAGTAGTTGACGATACTACCTAACACATTGCCAGCCGTACCATAAAGAATGAGCAGCCAGGGGTCAACACCCATAGCCAGCATGGCAAGCATTACAGCCTCGCTGGAGAACGGCAGGACACTACCAGCAAGGAAAGCCGCTATGAACATGCCGAATGGTCCAAACTGTATCAGAGTATCAATCATAAGAATCTCTCTTGTAGCCTCAACATCAGGTCTGTGAGGTAGGCGGTATTGTTGTATATCCAATAAGGAGAGTAGCACCACACTGGCGTGACGAGTCCGAGGCACAGAGCCCAGAACATACGGAAATGCGTAACCTTCAGCGGACCGAACATCAGCAGGGCATACACAGGAAAAGCTACCAGAGACCACAGCCACGTGAATGCCGCGATGCCGATGCAAGCACCAGACTCGTATGCAACACTCAGAACGTTAGCCCTGTAGGTTTCCCTTGCGAGGATGCCACTTAACGTGAGAGGTCCGACAACCAATGCCGTATCGCGGAAACCTGCCATATAGATGGCTACAGAGACAGCCACAACAAGTGTGATAAGGGTGTACTTATGTAGTAAGTAATACTTTAGCATTACAAATCGGCACCAATGTCACGACGGTTGTATTTGCCTTCGAACTTAATCTTTTCAGCTTCACGGAATGACTTCTGCAAAGCTTCTTCCTTGTCCTTACCATAAGAAACGACGCAAATAACACGACCTCCAGCAGTTACAACCTGTCCATCTTTAACAGCAGTTCCAGCATGGAAAACGATTGAGCCTTCGACATCATTTATGCCTGTAATAGGGAATCCTTTCTTATATTCTTGAGGATAACCGCCACTGACCATCATAACGCATACAGCCGAACGAGGGTCGAACTCTATTGACTTAGTATTAAGATTGCCTGCTGCCACACCCTCAAAGAGGTCAACAATGTCACTCTTCAGTCGAAGCATAACAGATTCTGTCTCAGGATCACCCATACGACAGTTGTACTCTATTACCATAGGTTCGCCAGCAACATTTATAAGACCAAAGAAGATAAAGCCCTTATATGTGATATTTTCCTGAGCCAAACCGTCAACAGTTGGTTTGATGATGCGCTCCTCAACCTTCTGCATCCATTCTTTTGTTGCAAAAGGAACAGGAGAAACAGAACCCATACCGCCAGTATTGAGACCTGTATCGCCTTCACCAATTCGCTTATAATCTTTTGCTTCAGGAAGAATCTTGTAGTTCTTGCCGTCAGTAAGTACAAAGACTGAACACTCTATGCCTGAAAGGAACTCTTCAATAACTACTCGACTTGAAGCATTGCCAAACATACCGCCAAGCATCTCTTTCAGTTCTTTTTTAGCTTCTTCCAATGTGTCAAGTATCAGAACACCCTTACCAGCACACAGGCCATCAGCCTTAAGTACATAAGGAGCTTTGAGGGTTTCAAGGAATTTCAGCCCGTCCTCAAGATGCTCTCCATCGAATGTTTCATAAGCCGCTGTAGGAATGTTATGACGCTTCATGAATGCCTTAGCAAAATCCTTTGAGCCTTCAAGTACTGCGCCAGCCTTAGAAGGGCCTATAACAGGAACGATAGGGTTAAGTGCATCATAAACGCCTTTTACCAATGGATCTTCTGGTCCTACAACAATCATAGCCACATTATTGTCAGCTACAAACTGCTTGATACCTTCAAAATCATCAGCCTTGAGGGCAACATTTTTTCCTTTGCCCCCCACTCCATCTGTACCAGCATTACCTGGTGCAATGAAAAGGGTTTCACACTTGTCACTCTGGGCTATCTTCCAAGCCATTGCGTGTTCACGTCCGCCAGAACCTAATAAAAGAATGTTCATTTTCTTGTAAATATTTTTGTTTTGTTTATTTCTGTTGGTTAAGATAATCTTCAAAGTATCTTGTAATCTTTTCGTGCAGATGAACAGAGAGATGTTCCTTCATATTATGCTGCTCACCAGGATACACATAAAAATCAGGATATACATCGGACTTGTTACATTCGCTTATAAACTGCAAAGAATGCTGAGGTACCACAACAGGATCATTCATACCTGTAATGATGAGCAGTTTTCCTTTGAGTTTTGATGCTTTGTCAAGCAAGGATGTCTTGGCATAGCCCTCTGGATTACTCTCTGGAGTACCCATATAACGTTCGCCATACATCACCTCGTAATATTTCCAGTCTGTGACAGGTCCACCTGCTACGGCTACCTTGAACACATCAGGATAATTAGTCATGAGGCTTATGGTCATAAAACCTCCGAAACTCCATCCATGAACCCCTAACCTGTCATTGTCAACATACGGCAGAGAGCGTAAATACTCCACTCCCTTCATCTGGTCTTGCATCTCAACCTGTCCGAGTTGGTGGAAGGTGACCTGTTCGAAGTCTTTGCCTCTATTCTCTGACCCACGACTGTCAACCACAAAGATGATGTAGCCTTTCTGTGCCATATATGTTTCCCAACCTCGTGATGCCCAATGCCATGATGCATCAATAAGATGAACATGAGGGCCACCATAAACATAAACTATAGTTGGGTAATTCTTCTTTTCGTCAAAGTCAGGAGGTAATACCATACGGTAGTACAAATCAGTATTGTTGTCAGCAGCCTTTATGGTTCCATTTGTGTATGTTGGTTCAGCGTAACCAGCCCAAGGGTTGGGGGAACAGAAATATTCTTCTGTTGCCTTTGTTACAGTGTTGATAACATTGTAAACATGCGGAACATCTGGTGAAGACCATGAATCAAGCAAGTGTGTTCCGTCTTCAGACAAAATTCCATTATGTACACCTATTCCATTATCAAGCAAGATTCGTTTGCCTGTTGAAATATTCACAGAGAAAAGGTTTGCCTGCAAAGGTGACAGTTCGTTTGTCCGAATAATAACACTCTTGGTCTCTTTGCAAAAACCTATCAAATCCAAGACTACGAAATTTCCTTTGGTTAGTTGCTTTATCACCTTTCCCTTAGTGTTCATCAAATATAGGTGCCAATAGCCATCCTGCTGACTCCAATAAAGGAACTTGGTTTTATCCCAAGGAAGGAAACTAATGGGATGTTGGGGTTCTATGTATTTCTCATCCGTCTCAGTATAGAGAGTAGCCTCTTTCTTGCCATCAACTGCAGAATAACAGTCGAGTGAAGCCTTGTTCTGTGCTCTGTTTACTTCTATCAGATAGATTTTCTTGGAGTCAGGAGACCACGATATATTTGTGAAATAGCGGTCTGTGGGATCACCAGCATCAAGATAAACAGTACTCTTGCTCTTTATGTTGTATATGCCTATAGTCACCTTATGACTTGTCATTCCCACCATAGGATATTTGGTTGGTTCGAGGGTGGCAATACGTTCAAAAGTGTTAACAAGAGGATAATCTGTAACCATAGACTGGTCCATGCGATAAAAAGCAAAGGACTCCTTGTTTGGCGAAAGGAATATTCCTTCAGTTATACCAAACTCATTACGATGAACAGCCTCACCATAAACAATCTCTCTGTTACCATCTGTAGTTATCTGCTGTTCCTCGGCTTCTGCTGATTCTTGCAAGAAGATGTTATAATCCTTGCTGTAAACCTTTGGATAAGATGTAGGTTTGGGAGTATCTTCTTCCTTTACGAGTATGTTGCCATCCCACCACAACTTGAGTGTTTGAGGAGACATAGCCTTATAGTTCTTGCCTCCAGAATTCAAATCTTCCAGAGTGAACTGCTTGAGAGGCTGATTATGGTCAGTAATCTGCTGAGCTGGCATCTTCAAACACAATATTGATAATAGTATGAATAGGCAAAACTTCTTCATTAACACATTATTCTTCTCCCTTGCCGAAGAACATCTTACGATCCTTCTGGCGCTCGGCACGCGAATCAAACTTCTTGAACTTGCGGGCACCCTTATCATCGCCATCGAAATGTTTTCCGAATGGCTTACGAGAGTCTTTTCTGTCAAACTTATCTTTTCTGTCAGGTCTTTCACGCTTAGCCATTTGAGCTTTACGCTTAGCGCGTTCTTTCTCCAAAGAGGTGAAGTTAAAACTGAGAATGTCAGCAGACTCATTGTCTATGATTTCTTCCTGCTTCTTCTCAAATTCACGTTTATGCCAAGTGCGACGTTTTTCGGCCATCTTACGCTTTTCCTCCTCTGTCTTTACTATTCCGCCTTCCTCACGGAAATCTTTCAACTTGCCGCTAAACAGCTGATACTTACGGAATTCGCACTCAAGAGAACCATTATACAAAGGTACTTTCAAACTTGCCTTCAAGCCTATTTGCTGGAAACATTCCTCACGATAAGAAAGGATCCAGGCCTCTCCCTCCTTGAAAGCATGCTTCAAGCGTTCGCCTATCATCTTGTATGTCTCAAGTAGGTTAGAGGTAGAAATTCGCTCGCCATAAGGAGGATTGGTAACTATTATAGCAGGGGTTTCTGTGCCTGCAAAATCCTTAAAGTCCTGTTGAGCTATTGTTATGTCGGCAGTCAGTCCTGCAGCCTTTACATTTGTAGTAGCCATATTAACAGCTTTGAAGTCTATATCATAGCCGTAGATATGATGCTCGAAATCACGCTCATTTGAGTCGTCGTTATATATCTCATCAAAGAGATCTGCATCAAAATCAGCCCACTTTTCAAAGGCATAACTTTTGCGGAAAACACCAGGAGCTATATTTCTTGCTATAAGAGCAGCCTCGATAGGCAAAGTGCCTGAGCCACACATAGGATCAATGAAGTCTGTTTCTCCTTTCCAACCTGTCATCATTATCATACCAGCGGCAAGCACTTCATTAAGTGGTGCCTCAACTGTTTCCTGACGATAACCACGACGGTGGAGCGATTCACCGCTTGAGTCAAGACTCACTGTTGCTTCCTCGCCATTGATGTGAACATTAAGACGAACATCAGGGTCGGCTACTGAGATATTTGGGCGTGAACCTGTCTTCTCGCGAAACTGATCAACTATAGCATCTTTCACCTTGTAGGTAACAAAGCGAGAGTTTGAGAATGTTTCGCTATATACCACCGAGTCAACTGTAAAGGTCTTACCCTCAGCAATATATTCACTCCAGTCTATAGTCTTTATCTTATCGTAAACCTCCTCTGCCGACTTCGCTGTGAAGTGTGAGAGGGGCTTCAGTATGCGAATAGCAGTACGCAAAGCGAAGTTCGCCTTATACATCAAAGCCTTATCGCCAGTGAAGGTCACCACCCTACATCCTTTCTGTATATTCTTGGCACCAATAGCCTCCAGTTCTTGTGACAGTATGTCCTCAAGTCCCATGAAGGTCTTGGCAACCATCTCAAATTCCATTTCCATTTTCAAAACCGTTTTGTATCTTCAAATTCTTGTATATCTTAGTGTTACTTGCCACATTGTCAGTGACCCATTTGTTTGCTCCTATGACACTTCCTTTACCTATAGTGATTCTGCCGAGTATGGTAGCATTACTATACACTATCACATCGTCTTCCAAGATAGGATGGCGAGGTATGCCCTTTATTGGGTTGCCGTCCTTATCGAGAGGGAAGCTGAGAGCTCCGAGTGTCACACCCTGATAAAGTTTCACATTGTTGCCTATGATACATGTGGCACCTATCACCACACCTGTTCCGTGGTCAATGGTGAAGTGATGACCTATCTGGGCTGCTGGGTGAATGTCTATGCCTGTTTCTGAGTGTGCCAATTCAGTTATCATACGAGGTATCAGGGGCACTCCAAGCAGATGCAGTTCATGGGCAAGACGATAGTTTGTCAGGGTCCTGATGACAGGATAGCAAGCAATTATCTCACCATAACTGGTAGCTGCTGGGTCGCCATTGAATGCTGCCTCAACATCTGTAGCAAGAGTATTACGTATTTCTGGCAGACGGGCTATGAGGGCTTTTGTTATCTCAATTGCCTTTTTTCGTGTCTCATCTACACAGAAGCATTCATCATTGGGGTCAATGGTGAAGCACAGGCCGGCCATTATCTGCTTCTTCATCAAGCGGAAGAAATGCTCTATGTTCACACCCATGTGAAACTTTATGGTCTCAGAACTTACCTTTGAGTGACCAAAATAGCCTGGAAACAGTATCTCGCGGGCAAGTAACATTATCTCGCTGAGCGCAGTATTTGAGGGCAGAGGCACATTGTCGCGCACTCTGTGAAAGAGCATACTCAGGCTCTCGTCTGAGGCCAATTGCTCAACTGCGTCACTTATAGCATGTCTGTTCTTATTCATTGTCATATGCGTTGTTATGATACGATTTGGACGCAAAGTTACAAAAAATCTTCTGAATGAGAAAATCTTAAGGCTCTATTTTTTTTTTGCCAACTAGGGAAAACAACACTTTGTGTTGATGAAATGTTAAAATCCTCGTTGCACATTTCGCCAAAAATGTGCAATTTCAGGGCTTTTTGAGGGCAATTTTTACACCTTTGCAAATCATTGACATTCAACCCGTTACAAAGGGGTGGAGCTTTTGTCTGCAGAAGCATTACTTCTGCATGCAGAGGGGCTGCTTCTGCACGCAGAAGTAATGCCTCTGCAAGTCCTAGCTTAGCCTCTATATTTGATATGTAAAGCCAAATGTTAAAAAATAGCATAGCCTTCAAAAAGAAAACTATGCTATAAGAGTGTAGAAGTTATGCCTGCAACTGGTGCTTACCAGCGCTTGCGTTTCCTTCCAAATCGATTGTAGAGTTTCCAACCAAGCAACATTCCGTCAATGACAACTGTTGATGACGACAGGAAAGACATCACACGCTTTGTGGGAGAAAGTGATGATACCAGACTATCCTCCTCCTTCTTGTGAAACAGATTGTCCCAGGTTTTGTGGAGTTCTGCCTCTTTCTTACTCATCTCCTTTTTCAGGGATGCTCTCTTTATTTGTAGGGAATCAAGCGAGTTTATCATTTTCAGACTTGGTTTCAATGGTTTCTTCATCATCTATGCCCTCAGCAAGTATGCTCATGAGGAAATAGACCAACGGCTTCTCTATCAGTATGTGACGAAGTGTATAGACTATGAAGAGTAAAACAACATAGGCTGTGCCAACACATAGGAATCCGTAAGTTATGTTGCCAAGCAACTGTCCCAAAACGTTTGACAAGGCAAGCGAAAGGAATAGGAGCGACAAGATGAGTATCACAGAAATTACTACGATAAGAATAAAACTGGTGATAATCCTCACCACCTTATCTACCACAGTAAGTCTGGTATACTTTGTCTTTAGGTCGAACCATTGTTTCGCCTCTTCAACAAACTGGGCAATATACTCTATATTTTGGTCGTTGGAAAACACAATTCAAAAGACGATTTTAATCCTCAACAACTTCTTCAACAAGTTCCTCTACCTGCTTCTTACTCAGGCAAATATTATGTTTGTCGCAGAATTCCTTTATAGTCTCCTGTACCTTATATTTATCAAGAAGATCCTTTACTGAAGTCTGAAGTTTAGCTCTTGTGTCCTCACCCTTTTCTGGTGCAAGAAGAAGTGCTGCTGTAGCTCCTGCTACTGCGCCACCAACGATAGCTGCGAAATAACCTAATGTTTTCATAATTTAAAATTTTAGTTTTGGTTAATAATAGGTAAATTAAGTTTTGTGTTATGTAACTATTTGCAAATGTAATAAAATTATCGGTAAAAAGAATAATTTTTTGTGTTAAAAAAGGCAAATGGACGAAAACTACACATTTTTTTTATTAACTTTGTAGCAAATAAGAATATGACATAACATAACATAACATTTTTACAAAACCAATAAAAACAATGAAAAAACATCTTATTATTGTAGCGACTGTATGTGCAGGTCTCGTATTTGCAAGTTGTAGTTCTTCTAAGGAAAGCGCTTACCGCAAAGCCTACGAAAAAGCTAAGGCACAAGAGCAGGCTCAGCAGGCAGTACAGCCTGTTCAACAGGTACAGCCAGTTCAGCAGGCTCCAGTGGTAACTCCTTTGGTAGAAGCTCCTGCACAACAGCAGACAGTTGTAACTAATAACAATGTGGCTGTTCGTACTGAAAGGGTGAGTGTTATCAATGGCTCTGGACTCAAGTCATACTCTGTTGTTGTAGGTTCATTCGGTGTTCGTGCTAATGCTGAAGGACTCCAGAATACACTGAAGAATGCAGGCTACGACGCACAGGTTGCATATAATCAGGAGCGCAACATGTATAGAGTGATTGTTGCTACATTTGACACACGCGAGAGTGCTGTTCAGTGCAAGCAGACTCTGCTTAACACATATCCTGATGCTTGGTTGCTCATGCAACAGTAATCAATGGCAAGGATATTAGCAATAGACTATGGGAAAAAGCGTACTGGGCTCGCTGTAACAGATATGTTGCAGATTGTGCCTGGTGCGCTTGATACTGTAGAAACAAAAAACTTAATGGAGTTCCTTAACGATTATATAAATAAGGAACAGGTGGAGAGAATTATTATTGGCGAACCTCTACAGAGCAATGGGCACCCCTCAGAGAACCATGAGAGAATAATGAAATTTAAAGCCCAATGGATCAAAGCTCACCCAGAAATACCCATAGAAGGTTATGACGAGAGATTCACCTCTGTAATAGCTCACCAAACTATGCTAAATGCAGGTTTGCATAAAAAAGCAAGACAAGACAAGGCATTGGTGGATCGCATTTCAGCCACTATAATACTACAGAGCTACTTGTCGTCAAAGAGATTTTGAAAATGATTTTACCAATTTATACATACGGACAACCTGTACTCAGGAAAATAGCAGAAGACATAGACAAGGATTATCCCAATCTGGAAAACTTGATAAACGATATGTGGGAAACGCTGGCTTCAAGCGAAGGTATTGGACTAGCAGCTCCACAGATAGGTTTGGCTATAAGACTGGTGGTAATAGACCTCGACCTACTCAAGGATGACCTTCCCGAGTACGAAGGTTTTAAGAAGGTATTTATAAATCCTCATATCATAGAGTATGACAAAAGCGAAACAGACTCTTCGCAAGAGGGTTGCCTGTCGCTTCCTGCCATACGCGAGAATGTAGTTCGTCCAACTCGTATCAGAGTAAAGTATATGGACAAGGATTTCAATGAGCATGACGAATGGATCGAAGGCTATCTGGCACGAGTTATGCAACATGAGTTTGATCATCTCGATGGAACTATGTTCATCGATAGACTGTCGCCACTCAGAAAACAACTCATAAAATCTAAGTTACGTTCTTTATTGCAAGGTCGTTTCCGCACTTCATACAAGGTAAAACCACCACGTAAGCAATAGCTACATCAAAAGAATTGTCACCATATTATTTTCATTGTATTGCTGTTTGAACATTTTTGCGCAATACAATGTGGATCGTCTGCTAACAAGCGGACGAATTGCTCTTCATTACGAGGACTACGTTCTGTCCATACAGTATTTCAATCAGGCAATCAATCAAAAACCCTACTTATGGGAGCCTTGGGAACTGCGAGCTATAGCGAAATACTATCTTGATGACTGGCAAGGAGCAGCTGATGATGCTTCGCAGGCTATACAACTCAATCCTTACATTACCAATCTGTATGACTTGCGTGGTATTACATACATAAGACAAAAGGAATATGATGCTGCCATAAAAGATTATACCAGCGCCATAGAACTGGATGCATCCAACAAAGGATTCTGGTGTAACAGAGCCGCATGCTATCTTGAAAAGGGCAGTTATGATACGGCTCAGGTGCAACTGGACATCATTATTGACAAATGGAAGAAATATGCTACTCCCTACCTCATGAAGGCTGAAGCATATCTATTGCAGAAGGATACCACTCAAGCTTCTGTATGGATTGACAAGACTCTCACAGTAGAGTCATATAATGCTGATGCATGGAGAATGAAAGGGCATATAGCATTACAGCACAACCAATGGAAAATGGCTGACTCCTGTCTTTCAAGAGCTCTGCACTATAAACCTAAAAATGTAGCATGCTACATAAACAGAGCTTTAGCAAGACTAAAACTGTACAATTTAAGGGGAGCTATGTCTGATTATGACACAGCTATAGAACATGATCCTAACAACTTCCTTGCTCACTATAATCGAGGAATCTTAAGGCAACAGGTTGGCGATGACAATAGAGCTATTGAGGATTTCAACTACGTTTTGTCATTAGAACCAGGAAACATTCTCGCTCTCTTCAATCGTGCTACCCTACTCGACCGTACTGGAGACCTGAGGGGAGCAATAAGAGATTACAGTATTGTAATAAAGCAATTCCCAAACTTCTGGACAGGTTTACATTATCGTGCTGCTTGTTACAGAAAACTCGGCATGAATGCGAAAGCTGAGATGGACGAATTTCGCATCATAAAAGCCCAGATGAATAAACACATGGGCATACAAAACCGTTGGAGCAAAGCAAAACTTAATGCTATGCGAAAACTGAGTGATATAGACCCAGAGAAATACAACCAGATAGTTGTGGATGACGAAGAAAAAAATCAACACGAATATGCTAGTGCATACAGAGGAAAAGTGCAGAACAGAAATTCTTCGGACATGTTCCAACCATACATAGCACTTACTATGTCTAACAAGCAGACTGACAACGTTTCGTCATACGTTCCATACGAGGAACATGCTACACATTTCTTCGAAAAAATATATCAAGTTACGAAACACAATGATTTGTTGCAAATCAGATTGGGAAACGTGAGCGAGTCAAATGGTACAGAGACATTTGCAGCCATAGATTCGCTGACATCAATGATAAATAATGCAAAGAATATAGAAGAAGCACTTAATTACACCTTGATGAGGGCAGTAGCATATTCATCAGCACTCAATTTTCAAGATGCTATTAACGATATAAATAAGGTGTTTGAGACTCAGCCCGACAAATTTATTGCTCTATGGCAAAAAACTATATGCGAGGCTATGATGGTAGAGTTTGAAAAGGGCACTACCCCACAAGAGGCTGAAATGCGACACATTGGAGTAATAACCGACTTTAACAAATTGCTTGAAATATCCCCTAATAACCCTTTGGTGCTCTATTGTTATGGCACTTATAATGCAAGAAGAGGAGACTACGACAGAGCTATTGAACTATTCAATAAAGTTATAAAGTTATCTCCAAGAATGCCATATGCCTACTACAATAGAGGACTCTCATACATGAAAAAGGGAAATATCATAGAGGCGAAACGCGATTTCTCTAAATCTGGAGAATTAGGATTATACGGAGCATACAGTTTACTCAAAAAATAAACATACAAACATAACATAAATGCCATATTATAAATATGTATAGGTTTTTATTACTGACAGTATTTAGTCTATTTATTATACAAGCAAAGGCACAGACGGTAGCAGACATGTTTTTAAACATGCCAGACAGCATTATACCTTATGTGAGCGAAAAACAACGCAAAGAAATAGTTGAACTGAAGCAAATGGACCCTGATAGCATAGCAACCATTAGCAATAATTTTGGTAAAATCAAGTTAACCAAACTATCAGACTCTACTCTTACCTTGCTGTTATCTGAACACAACATCATAGAGCTCGGAAAATTAGAGGACAATAAGTTTGTTTTTATAAATACTTATGGTGCTCCTTTACAAGAAAGTAAGTGTTACATAATTAACAATACTTGGAAGAAAATTTGTGTGATTGATTTCTCCAATATGGATTTTATACAGAAATCAGATTCTGTATCTGAACAGGAGCAAAAAGAAATACTGCAACTAATAGAATTCCCTCTTATCAGTGCATCAATAGCAAATAATCCAGACGAATTAATTCTAAAGCTAAGTACCCCTTTACTTACTACGGAAGATAAGAAAAAGTTTAGTGCACTGAGATTGCAAAGAAATGTAAAATGGAATGGTAAAACGTTTAATTAATGTAAAAATACGCATTTATTTTATTCTTTTCCTCCAAAAACACTTGCATAAAGAAAAAAAACATGTAAATTTGCATTGTGTTTTTCATGGTATTAGATTATTAAGGTTAACGAAGATTGGTTGTCGTGAGACAATCAATTTTTTTTTGTATCTGTTTTTCAGGTTTTTATATTCAAAAGTTGTGTATGTTAAAAAAATATAGTAACTTTGCACAAAATTTGAGCATTCATTAGATGAGCGACATAAAAGTCATAAAGGTACAAAGCAAGAAAGAGATGAAAATGTTCGTCTCATTTCCGCATACCTTGTATCAAAATTATGACAACTATGTCCCAGATCTAGACTCTGACGTTGAAAATTTTTTCAATCCAAAAAAGAATCGCAACTTAGCATATGCTGATGTTCAGCCTTTCATAGCCATGCGAAATGGCGAGGTGGTTGGAAGAATCGCTGGTGTAGTAAGCCACAATTCCAATACAACCTGGAATAAGCGAATCGTTAGATTTACCTACATTGAATTTATTGATGACATAGAAGTATCTAAAGCATTGCTCGATGCTGTAGCTGAATGGGGAAAATCATTTGGCATGAATGAGATTCAAGGACCAATGGGCATCATAGACTTTGATAAAGAAGGTATGCTCATTGAGGATTTTGATCTGCAAGGATGCTTCATGGAGTTTTGGAATCCTCCATACTACAAGAATCACATGGAACAGCTCGGCTTCAAGAAAGGTGCCGACTGGCTACAGATTCGCTTTGAGGTTCCTGAGCAGATACCTCCTCGTTTCCAACGAGTGGCTGATTATTCCAAGCAGGAATTCGGTGTGCATGTGGTACGTAAGACAAAAAAGGAAATCAAGCAGAATTATGCTCACAAAATATTCGACCTGCTGAATAAGTCTTTTGCTCCACTCTATGGTTTTGCACCATTCTCCGAGGAACAGGCAGATGATGTACTAGCACGATTCCTTCCGTTCCTGGAAATGGATATGGTACCTATCATTGAGGACAACAAAGGCGAATTGGTCGGAATAGCTGTAACCTGCCGTGATTTCTCTGATGGAATAAAAAAAACAAAGGGAAAACTTCTACCTTTTGGATGGTTCCATCTACTTAAGGCCATTAAAGCTGGTAAACAGGATAAAGCACAGCTGATGATAATAGGTGTAAGGCCTGATATGCAAGGTATGGGTGTTAATGCTACAATCTTTGCACACCTTATACCAGTGTACAACAAACTCGGTATAAAATGGTGTGAAACCAATCCTCAGTTGGACACTAACATAAGAGAACTTTCTCAATGGAAGCCTCTAAACCCAAAGACTGTAAAGCGTCGCAGGTGTTGGCTAAAGGATATTTAAATTATCAGACATCTTTAACAAACATAATTAATATACTAAAATATATTGAACATGAATAGAGTTGTAATCACAGGTATGGGTATCTGGTCTTGTCTTGGACAAACCCTTGATGATGTACGTCAAGCTTTGTATGAAGGCAAGAGTGGCATTATCTTTTCACAAGAACGCAAGGATGCAGGATTCCGTTCTGCACTTTGTGCTGATGTTCCACAGCCCGATCTCAAGCCTTTTGTACCACGCAATATGCGCCAATTCATGCCTGAAGAGGCTCAATATGCCTACATGGCAACTAAAGACGCCCTAGAAGCAGCCAAAATTGACCAGGATTATTTAGACAACAATGAAGTCGGTATCATATATGGTAACGATTCTGTAGCTGAGGCAACAATGAGAGCTCTTGATAAGTTCCGTGAATTTGGCGACACTGCAGCTTGTGGTTCTGGTGCTATATTCCAGTCTATGAACTCTACTGTGACCATGAATCTTGCTTGCCTTTTCAAGTTGCGTGGTATCAACCTTACATCAAGTGCAGCGTGTGCTTCCAGTTCTTTGGCAATAGGAAATGCATACCTTCTAATAAAGAATGGACTTTCTGATTGTATTATTGCTGGTGGTGCACAAGAAGCCAATATGTATTGTGTAGCCTCTTTTGATGGTATTCAGGCATTCTCTACACGTGAAGATGAACCTACAAAAGCATCAAGACCTTTCGACAAGGGACGCGACGGACTCGTTCCAGGTGGTGGTGCTGCAACAGTAATACTTGAAAGTTATGAACACGCCATCAAACGCGGTGCACCAATCCTTGCTGAAATTGTAGGATGGGGATTTTCTGGTAATGGCGACCATATCTCTACACCAAATGTTGCTGGTCCTGCACGTTCTTTGGAACTCGCTCTCAAAAATGGTGGTATTGATCCTAAGCAGATTGGATACATTAACGCACATGCTACTTCTACCCATGCTGGTGACGGTCGTGAGGCAATGGCCATTGCTCAAGTATTTGGCGATTATAAAGTGCCTGTCACTTCTACCAAATCACAGACGGGTCATGAGATGTGGGCTGCTGGTGCCGCTGAGACAATTTATTCAATGCTCATGATGAAAAACAATTTCATTGCTGGCAACATCAACTTCACAGAGCCTGATGAGGAGACATCATGCATTAATGTCATTCCCGAGACAATTACTGCAAATTTTGATATGTTCCTTAGCAACTCATTTGGATTTGGTGGAACAAACTCTACACTCATTATCAAAGATTATAAAGGATAAAACTATTTTATAGAACAAACAAAAAACAGAATTAATAATTTAAAAAGATTTTTTATGACACGCGAAGAAATTATTGCAAAAGTCAACTCTGTACTCGCTGAGGAGTTTGAAGTTGAAGAAAGTGCCATCACTCCTGAGGCAAATGTAAAGAATACACTTGCACTCGATAGTCTTTCACTTGTTGATCTTGTAGCACTTATTCAGTACACCTACAAGATTAAGATTCCTGCAGAGGATCTTCCTAAAATCCAGACCTTTAAGGATTTGTACGACTATATCGAGTCACACCTCTAATCATGGATATAAAAAAACTTATACCACAACGCTCGCCGATCATGATGGTCGACGAGCTGTTGTGTGTTAATGGGGATGAGGCTAGTTGTCAACTCACGGTACGTAAAGACAATTTCTTTATCGATGAAGATGGTCTTATGGCAGAGCCCGGCCTTATCGAGCATATAGCCCAGTCTGCAAGTGCATTTGCTGGTTACAGGGCTATTGAAGCTGGAGCAACCGAGCCTCCTGTAGGATACATTGGTGAAGTAAAAAACTTTCACCCCTATAAACGTCCTAATATTGGTGATATTCTCATTACCACCATTACTATGGGACCAGAGGTCGAAGGTATTACTATTATTCGTGGCGAAACAAAGTGTGGCAATGACGTTATAGCCGACACTCAGATGAAGATTTTCGTAAAGCCATAAGAAGAAACAACTCTTGTAGCAATAACGTATTATGTTTTTAGAAAACAAGTTTTACAAGATATTAAGCGAAGAAAAGCAGGATATGTCTGGCACTTTCAAAGTTGCCATACTTCCTGATTGTAATGTCTATGATGGACATTTCCCTGGTGACCCAGTATGCCCAGGCGTCTGTAATATAGAGACTATTAAAGAATGTGCCATAAAACTTATAGGACACAACCTTCGAATCCAGTCTATCAAGCAATGTCGCCTTACCGCTATTGCAACCCCTAAGGTTTGTCCTGAAGTAACTATTTCAGTCAATGCAACCCCTAAAGACGATTCATATATCGTGGTGGCAACAATAGCCGATGATAAGCAAAGTTACATGGAATTCAAAGGAACACTTGCATAAAACGATTATGACAGAATTATTCATAAAGATATATCACTTTTTCAAATACCATCGTGCGCTCATGTGGCTATCGATGGTTTTACTATTTATCATAGTAGGTTTCTTCTCTAGTCAGATACACCTTGAAGAAGATCTCAACAAACTAATGCCATCATCAAAGAATCCTGACGGCACCACAAAAATGGCATTTGCCGACCTTCGCATAAAGGATAAGACATTTCTTTTGTTTGAGGCAAGAACAAAAAGTGGCGAAGCCATCAATCCTAAGGATATGAATGATGAAATCGTCAACAATCTCACCGCCGTATGCGATGCCTTTGTTGATTCGTTACTTGCTACTGATACTGATACGGCAAACAAGATTATAGGTGACATATTTTATACTATTCCTGAAGACATAATGCTTGACGGGATAAGCTTCATGCAAGAGAATATCCCGTCATATATTGACACTTCTGCTTATTCAGCCTTCGACACTCTGCTCACCGTCCAGCATATGAAAAAACAGATGGCACAAAACTCCGAAGATCTCAAAGGTGAGTTTGGCGAAATGTTTCCTGAACTTATACAGTCAGATCCTATCGGCATGCGTGGTGTACTGATGAAACAGATGTCATCTATGATGAATGCTACTGGAGGCAGTTATAAAACCATCAACGATCACTTCTTTGTACGCGACTCCACCGTATGTGTGGCATTTATTTCTCCATCTTTTTCTGCTACAAACACAGGTCAGGGTTCACAGTTGTTTATAAATCTCAATAACCTTATAGAGCAGTTTCAAAAGACACATCCTGATGTAAAGATAAGCTATCACGGCACTCCTGCTAGTGGTTATTATAACTCATCTACCATCAAGGGCGACCTTACTTCCACTATTGCATGGTCACTAATTATTGTGCTTGTGGTATTATTTATCTGTATGCGCAACTGGAACACCATTCCTCTACTCATACTTCCCGTTGCCTTTGGAGCCTTATTCGGACTTTCCATGATGTATTTCATCAAAGGACAATTCTCACTCCTTGCTCTTGGCATCGGAACTATAGTACTTGGAGTTGCCATGAGTTATGTACTTCATGTCATCACACATTATAAATATGTTGATGACCCCGAGATTGTACTTCGTGATGAAACTAAGCCCGTACTCCTTGGCTGTCTCACCACTATTGGTTCCTTTATGGGTCTTATCTTTATCAAGACCGACCTCTTGCAAGATTTCGGACTCTTTGCTGCTTTTGCCATTGTGGGAACTACAGTGTTTGCCTTAGTTTATCTGCCACACCTAATGGTTTTGGAGAAAAACAAGGTTAACGCCAAAGCCTTTGCTTTGATTGACAAAGTGAACAACTACCCCTTCGAGCGTAAGAAACCTCTACTTTATGCAATCAGCGTTGTAACTGCCATTTGCATAGCTTTCTACATTGCAAAAGGCACTGACTTTGATGCGGATATGGGCAACCTGGGATACCTTTCTGACAATACAGAATATTCAGAGGCTCTTCTACGAGATAAAACCTACACAGCAGACAAATCAAAGTATTTTGCTACTCAGGGCAAGACGATGGAAGAGGCACTTACCAACTTCTCTCTTCTTTCAGCCAAACTTGATTCTCTGCAAAAAATAGGACTAGTAAAAGACTATACTCATACAAACGTTATCTTTGTACCGCTAAAAGTACAACAAGAACGCATCAACGCTTGGAAAGCATATTGGACACCAGATAAACTATCCAAAGTCAAGTCTCTCATTGCTACCACTGCACCAGGCGCAGGACTTTCTGCAGATAGTTTCCAACCTTTCTTCGATCTTATTGAAGCAGACTACACACCTACTCCACTTTATGAGGCTGACATTATTCCATCAGGCTATCAGTCAACCCTTATGGAACAGACCGCTGCAGGCGATTATCTGTGCTTTACTTCCGTACGTTGTGCCAACGACTCTATACGTGGCAAGGATACAGATTATAATCGCATATGTGATGCAATAGCCAACGAACCAAATATGATGGTTTTGGATACCTATTACTACACCACTGATGGACTAAATGATCTTAACAATGACTTTAATATCCTTCAATGGGTAAGCATGGCATTTGTTTTCGTCGTTCTACTTTTCTCCTTCCATTTCAATTTCAAGCACACTATATTAGGTTTTGCACCAATACTTCTCTCATGGCTTATAGTGCTTGGAGCGATGGCTATGTTCGGCGTACGCTTCAACCTTATAAATATAATAATTTCTACATTTATATTCGGTATAGGTGTTGACTATTCTATATTTATAATGAATGGTCTTATAGCAGGCAAAACCAACAATCATGTGCTTGCTTACCATAAGACAGCCATCTTCTTCTCAGCATTCATCCTTATCGTAACAGTAGCTTCTATGCTGTTTGCTAACCATCCAGCTATCAAGTCTGTAGGTTTTGCTACACTAGTAGGAATGATTTCAGCGGTTGTTCTTTCTTATGTTATTCAGCCTGCTGTATTCCATTGGATGGAAAAGAAATCATAGCGTATCAAGCCTTTTATATCAATACAAAAAACTCCCTTGCACTCAGTTGTACAAGGGAGTTTCTATATTTTTATCTGATTTATTGAATATTTCCCGTTCCTGTTAACGTTCCCATCACTGCAAGAATGAAATCAGTACGCCTGCTGCTACGGCCGAACCTATTACACCTGAGATGTTAGAAGCCATGCAATAGTTGAGCACATGGTTCTTTGGGTCATACTTTGTTGCTATCTCGTTAGCCACACGTGATGCCATAGGTACTGCAGATAATCCTGTAGCACCAATCAGGGGATTAACCTTTTTCTTAGCGAAGAGATTAAAAATCTTAACCATGCAAATACCTGCAGAGATAGACAGTGCGAAGGCAAGGAAACCACCTATCACGATACCAATAGTCTGAAGGTTAAGGAATGCATCTGCGGTCATTGTCGCACCAACTGACAATCCCAGGAATATCGTTGCAGTATTCATGATAGCATTAGAAGCTGTGTCAAACAGGCGGCTGGTCATAGAACCTAGCTCTTTCAGCAGGTTACCAAACATCAGCATTCCCACAAGGCTTACAGCTGTAGGAACAAGCAGGGCCACAATTATTGTTACTGTTATTGGAAATAGAATCTTGAGTACACGAAGGTTCTTTATCTCCGTCTTGTTTGGATACTTCTTATCCTGCTCCTTCATATTTATCATCAGCTCTTTCTTAGAGCACAGGCACTTAACCACCAGAGGTATAATTACTGGTACCAATGCCATATAGCTATATGCTGCAATAGCAATAGGACCGAGCAGTTCAGGTGCAAGCTTAATAGTGGTGAATATAGCCGTAGGACCGTCAGCACCTCCTATAATACCCAGTGAAGCAGCCTGCTGAGGGGTAAATCCCATTGCCAAAGCGCAAAGCAATACAGCAAAAATACCAAACTGTGCTCCTGCACCAAATATTGACAGTCTCAGGTTACGCAACATCGGACCGAAGTCAGTCAGCGCACCTACACCCATAAATATAATAGGTGGAATGAAGCCAGTCTTGATGCACATGTAGTAGATAAAATTCATCAAGCCTAAGTCATGCGCTATCTTGTGCAGAGGCATATCCCATATCACTTCTTTATTTCCCTCAGCATCCATTAGGAACGAACCATCGGCTAGCGGAATGTAACCTTCTGACGTTACAGTTGTCACACCCATACCACCACCAGGGAAGTTTGCCAGGAGCACACCCATACCAATAGGTACCAGCAGCAGTGGCTCATACTTCTTTACTATGCCGAGGTAGAGCAATATGCATGCTATTACTAACATGATAAGAAACGACCAGTCACCACCCGTTTGAGCGAATGATGTCATTTCCCATATTTTTTGTAAGATTTCCACGAAAATAATTGAAAATTGATAATTGATAATTGAAAATTGAACTGTGAACTATGCTATCGTCATCAGCACATCGTCTTCTTCTACAGAATCTCCTGATGTGAAAGCTATAGAGGTTATAGTGCCACTCTTCTCGGCCTTGATGCGGTTGAACACCTTCATTGCCTCGATATAGCAAATCACCTCACCTTCCTCCACGTGGTCACCCACCCTCTTCGGAGTTTCAGATGATGACTGC
Source organism: Prevotella sp. (assembly GCA_045613845.1). GTDB lineage: Bacteria > Bacteroidota > Bacteroidia > Bacteroidales > Bacteroidaceae > Prevotella. Next base: position 21,974 of record JAZLBU010000030.1, read on the forward strand.
ACAAGATATGCTTTACCTTCCAGTGGTGCAAGGATTTCTATGCCCTCACCCTTTGTTGGCTCTTGCGCAGCTGCAGGTGCAGAGGTTGCTACGCCTGGTGTAGCTGCTGAAGCAGGCATAGTGCCATCGTATGAAATGTTTACAAGATAGTTCTTGCCATTCACATTTACCGTAACCTGGTTAGGCAACTGCTTCTTCACGTTTTCAGCTCCATGAGCGTGTACCTTTTTCTTTTCTTTGCGCTCAGCCAGATCTTTTTCGAATGAAGTCTTTGCTGCACCGCTCTTATATGCCTCATATTGCTGTGGATGCATAGCATACTCGAACAATTCTTCATCGTCCTCGCCATGCTCCCAACCAGCCTGCTTCATCTTCAGACGATAAGTCTCAAGTTCATCAGGGTAGTTATCCTGTGGATCGGTAGTAAGGAATTTACGTCCCTCCTTCTTAGCCATATCTTTAAACAACTGATCTACCTCTCCTGGCAGTTTGCCACTCTTTCCGAGAATCATATCCCATATATTCTCAGCTATCATAGACCAGCGTTCCTTGCCTTTCTCCATCTGAATAACATTCATAAGAGCGAGGTTCTTCACATATTGTGAGAATGGAGTAACCAAGCATGGATAACCCACCTTTGGCCATACGTAAGCCACCTCATCAAAGAGTTTTATGAGAAGTTCGTCAGTAGTAAGCTCTGGCTGATTATTCTTCACCTTCCACTTGTTAAGTGAACGTAGGTTATCCTCAAGGTCGGTCATCAGCGAACCCATCATACCACCAGGCAGTCCTGGCTTAATGAGTAGTGAGTTATTGAGATGATTGAGTTTTGGAATGTAGTAGCCAAGGAAGTCATCAATCATCTCCTGAATCTGGGTGCGCACTTCCATGTACGCAGCCATATTGATATCCTTCACCTTGAATCCTGCATCCTTCAGCATCTCCTGTACGGCGATAATGTCAGCATGACCTGTACCCCATGACAATGGAGACACAGCTGTATCAATATAGTCACAACCGCCACGAGCCACTTCAAGAATTGAAGCCATGTTGAAGCCTGGGCCAGCGTGTGAGTGATACTGTATCACGATATCCTTTTTGTAAGCCTTAATGCCAGCAACAATCTTGCCCAAAGATTCTGGTCGGCCTATGCCTGCCATATCCTTCAGACATATCTCGTCTGCACCAGCGTCAATGAATGTCTTTGCAAGGTTTACATAGTATTCTACAGTGTGTATTGGCGAATGAGTAATACAAAGCGCAGCCTGTGCTATCATGCCAGCCTCCTTAGCGTATTGTATAGATGGAATCACATTACGTGGGTCGTTGAGTCCACAGAATATACGAGTGATATCTGTACCCTGTGCCTTCTTTACCTTGTAGAACAACTTACGCAGATCCTTAGGACATGGACTCATGCGCAGTCCGTTCAGTGCACGGTCGAGCATGTGTGTCTGAATACCTGCCTCGTGGAAAGGCTTCGTCCACTCACGAACTGCCTTATTAGGATTCTCACCATAAAGCAGATTCACCTGCTCAAAACCACCACCGTTAGTCTCTACACGGTCAAAGCATCCCATCTTTATAATTGCAGGAGCAACCTTCACCAACTGGTCAACACGTGGCTGATACTTGCCAGCACTCTGCCACATATCACGAAAAACCAGACTGAACTTAATTTCTTTTGCCATTTAGTCTTATTGTTGTTATTATCTTTTTACCTTAATTTATCTATCCTGATTGTTTCTACAGTCTCTTTATCTCAGCTACTGTACCTTTTCCGCCTGTTATCTTGGCTACGGCCTGATTAATGGCTTCCACCACGTCAGGGGCTATAGGCACTACCTTGGTAATTGCCTTGGTAGTTTTTTCACTCTCTTCTGGAGCAACCTTGTTTACAATCTTTATAAGCAGGTTACTCAGCATAATAATGATAAGCAATACCGAGAATACCGTTATCATTCCTACAATCATCAATGTAATACCTATGTTCATATTCAGATATTTTTATAACGAACTAAATTTGTGCAAAGTTAATAAAAAATATTTGAATATGAAAGTTTTTCTACTGCTTTTTTATGCAGCCACAAATTTAGTTCGTTTCTTCTTCGTCCAGTCGCCCACCCCACAGGTATTTGTCTGTGTCCTTTACTATTACGTTACTGAGCAGAATGAGTGCCATAAGGTTAGGTATAGCCATGAGTGCATTGAATATGTCGGCCATAGTCCACACAGTATTCAGATTGACTACCGAACCCACAAGCACAGCACATAGGAACATCCACATATAAGCCTTCACGGCCTTGGGTCCAAACAGATATTCCACTGCTCTCTGGGCATAGATGCTCCATCCCAGGATGGTGGTAAAGGCAAAAGTAAAGAGTCCAAACATCAAGAGAGGCTCACCAATTGATGGAATGAGCGAGAATGCCAGTTTGGTAAGCGTTCCTCCATTCATATTTTGCGACTTTATTTCCAAAACGTGTGCAAAAACCTTTCCGAGTGTATTGGTATGGAATACCTGAACATCAGAAAAACTCAGCACACTGCTGACAATCACTATACCTGTCATAGCGCATATCACAACAGTATCCCAGAAAGTGCCACTTGCGCTGACAAGAGCCTGGCGAACAGGGTTTTTGGTCTTTGCAGCAGCTGCTACGAGTGGTGCCGAACCTAAACCTGACTCATTAGAGAACAGTCCTCGTGCAATACCATAGTGAGCTGCTATCATCACTCCTCCACCTGCTATTCCTCCACCTACAGCATCAGGGTCAAATGCAGATAGACAGATGAGTTTAATGGCTGGGATAACATGGTCGGCATTCATACATAACAGCACTATGCAACCAAGCACATAAAGCACAGCCATGAAAGGCACCAATGCTGTACAAACCTTTGCTATACTCTTTATGCCACCAATCACCACAAGTGCTACGAGTATTGTTACTATAATGCCAGTAATCCATGTATCTACACCCATTACCTCATTGGCAAGATTCGATATGGCATTAGCCTGAACTGTACTGCCTATACCGAATGCTGCTATAGCTGTAAACAAGGCAAAGAGTACACCAGCCCACTTAGCATGCAGACCATATTCTAGGGCATACATCGGACCACCTATCATATAGCCTTTCTTTGATGTCTTACGATATTTCACGGCAAGCAGTCCTTCGCCATATTTCGTGGCTATGCCAAAGACGCCTGTGAGCCAACACCATAACACAGCACCAGGACCACCAAGCGCTATAGCCGTACCCACACCTATAATGTTACCAGTACCAATGGTAGCAGCAAGGGCTGTTGCCAAAGCTCCAAATTGACTAACATCTCCCTTACCTTCCTTATCTTTGGCAATAGAGAGTTTTATGGCCGTAAAGATTTTACGTTGCGGAAACTTCAGTCGTATGGTAAGCATAATATGTGTACCTACCAACAATACAATCATGGGATATCCCCACAAGAAATCACTTATAGCCGAAAGAATTGAGTCAACAGAGTTCATAGTCATTAGCTTTTTTCTGGTGTCTTAAGTATTATTGATGTGGCGCCAATAGTGAACAGCGTATCATTATATATCACGCGTTTCTCCCTGTCGCCTAATATCTGGTTGTCAACGAATGTGCCTGTATAGCTGGGACCATCCCTGAGCACATACTTCAGTTTGCCCTGCTTATCTCTTGACACATTGATGACACAATGATTCATATCTATTGATGGGTCGTTAGTCTCAATCGGGGTATTACACTTCGAACCCTTCATGTACCTGCCTATTATGTTATCACCCATCTTGAGTGGCAACACCTGTTTGTAGTGAAACACATTCTCTATCACCACTATGGTGCCTACACCCTCGTCAGTCCCTTCTGATGTCGGATTCTCGTCCTTCTGCTGGTTACGCAGTTTGGAAACACCTATGCGTATTCCAAACTCCTTACCACAGTCAGGACACTGAAAAACAAGTGACTGTCCTGCATGATATCTTGTTTCATCAAAGGTGATGAAGTTATCACATTTAGGGCAACGTACTCTTTTCATATTTTAGCAATCCATGCCTCTCCAAACTGATGGTCAGCATTTCTCAACTTATTTAAAGCCGCATAAGCAGAGGCTTCTGTATCGTAATGTCCGAAAACAACTTTTCTCTGTGAGCCTTTCTCCAACACCTCAGCCTTAGCGTAACCAGCTGACTTAAGTTTGCTTACAAAGTCTGCTGCTCCCTTTTTGCTCACCTTGCTCGCAAGTACTATGGTGAAGAAGCTTGTCTTTGCAGGCTCTGCTTGTTTTGCAATAGAATTATCCTTAGCCTTAGCCGTTTCAGTAGCTACAGGAGATGCGCACACTTTATTATTGTTAGCTATCTGCTGACTTACCGCCTTGTTTTGTTCTACCAAGGTTGATACTATTCCTGCATCAACCACAGAACATTGTTGCACATCGTTACTGCCTATACCCAGCGGAATGCTTGAGAATACTATCAGCAACAGCATCATGGCTGCTACGAGCACATTGCGCACAGCATCTATGCTGATACTTATCTTGCGCGTATCGTGCTCTGCTGATGTCTCAGCCTCGGCTATATCAAGCTCTGGCTCTGTAAGTTTTGTATCAGCATAGCTTCCGCTTATTGGCACAGATATGGTATTAGGCTTTCTGCTAATCCTATCCATGCTGTATGAGGTTAATGCATATAAATAAGGTGTAAGCAATCCTGCCATGCAAGGCTCAAAGTCGTACTTCTCGTCTGATGTATATCTAAGTGTGCCTATACCGTGAAATTCATACTTACCCTCTATGGCAAGCGTCTGTCTAACCTCTTCAACGTCTGAGGCTATCATACGAACTGCCTCTGGGTAACTAACGTCATAAGCCTCAACATACGACTGTGCGAGCAATGAATCATTCAACCTCAACTGGGGGTTGAAACCTATTGTTCGCTGAGGCTGATAAAACATTCCCTCTTCTTCTGAATACTCTGCATGTACATAATGAGCCATAAACCCACCAAAGTCTGGAACGATAACGCAGTCATTATCAAGCAGAAGGATTTCAATATGTCGAGTTAATTCTATCATTTAAGTTAGTACCAATTATTCGAATTGATTGCAAAGTTAATAAAAAAATACATTTCTCACAAACATTCTACGATATAAATGTAAAAAAAATTCTCAACGCTTTGTCTAATGAAAAAAATGTTGTAAATTTGTCCTTGCAAAGTCCATAAAACGATGAAAATGCTTAACAAATACTATAACAACATCCTTCTAATACTTGGAATACTGACAGTTACGCTCTTACTGTCAGCCTGTGGCAAGAAAAACAACTCCACCACACTCAATGAGGATAAGAAGGCCAAGAAAACCATGCAGGGCGTATGGGCAGACGAACTGGAGGGCAATATCATCTTTTCAGTGAAGGGTGATACCTTATATCATAACGATACCCTCAGCGAGCCTGCTTTTTTCTACATCTACCAAGACACCTTATTTATTAAGTACCACAACATGGTGAAGTATCCTATTAAGGAACTTACTGAGGAGTCTCTTGTGTTTATCGACGAAAGTGGCGATGAGATAGAACTTGTCAAGAACAACACCCATGCAAACAACATAAACCCTACCCCTGAAGATGTTGGGGCTCCTAATCAGGGCAAAGTGATTAAGAAGGATACCATAGTAACCTTTGGCAACAAGCGCTATCATGCCTACAAGAAGGTCAACCCTACATCATATAAGGTGTATATACAGTCTAAGACTGTTGACGGAATGAGCGTAGAGCAAATCTATTACGACAACATTGTGCACATAGCCCTATATGATGGTCACAAGAAGATATTTGGACAAAATATTACCAAGGACGAGTTCAAGGGTTTGGTGCCTGACAACTATCTGGAGCAGGCTATCCTTTCTGATATCACCATAAAAAGAGCCAACAAGGATGGTGTTACATTTGTTGCCATACTATCCATTCCTGACTCTAACACCAACTACATTATCAACATCATCATTTCACCAACAGGCAAGAAGACAGTTTCACTATGAGATACCAGCCTATTGACAATGCAGAAGTAATAGCCCAGACAAGGGAATTGGTGGAAAAGAGGAATATGTTCAGGGATAACAAACTCAGTCTAACGCTGATAGCAAATGAAATTGGCATTTCACGCTCCACACTCTCTACTGTTATAAACAAGGAGTTGGGTATGTCATTCATCGACTATGTAAATGGCCTGAGACTCCAGTTTGCACTTGATGCTATAAAGAATAATAGCGAAGAACTGTCCATCGAACAGATCTCGCTCCTTGCAGGCTTCACCTGTCCATCCACCTTTTACAGACATCACAAGAAGGTCTATGGCACCACACCATTAAAGAACATTAAAACCAATATACGATGAAACAAGAAGACTTTCAGTATTCAGGAGAACGATTTGCTGATTTGCAGATGCTTAGGTATCAGCTTCCAGGTTTTGAGGCACTTACCCCCCAACAGAAGACATACATCTATTACCTTGCTGAGGCCACCCTCTGGGGTCGAGACATTATCTACGACCAATGGGGCAAGTACAATCTGCTCATAAGGAAAACCCTCGAGGCTATATATAATATAAGGTACGCAGGAAAGGATGAGAAATCATTCTCTGCTGACGACCTCGCCTTTGTTGAGTATCTGAAGAGGGTTTGGTTCTCTAACGGCATTCACCACCACTATGGTTGCGATAAGTTCAAACCTGGCTTCAGTCAAGTGTTCTTCGAGCAGTTGATAAAGGAAACACCTGAAAATACTCTTCCTTTATCCAAAGACGAAATTATCAAGACTCTCTGTCCTGTTATCTTCGATGAAACAGTATTGCCCAAGCGAGTAAACAAAGCTAAGGGGGTTGACCTCATCCAGACCTCTGCCTGCAACTTCTATGAAGGGGTAACACAAGAGGAGGTGGAGCAATTCTATGCTGACAAGAAAGGTGATGACCCTACCCCTCCATCCTATGGGCTCAACTCCACACTGGTGAAGGATAATGGCAAACTGAAGGAGCATGTTTGGTCTCTTAATGGTAAGTACGGCAAGACTATCGAGAAGATCATCTTCTTCTTGAATAAAGCAAGCGAATATGCTGAGAATGAGCAACAGAAGAAGGTAATCCGTCTCCTTGTAGATTACTACACCACTGGCGATTTGCGCACCTTTGACGAGTACTCCATCGAGTGGCTTAAGGAACTTGACGGACGCATAGACTTCATCAATGGTTTCATCGAGGTCTATGGCGACCCTCTTGGTTTCAAGGCTTCATGGGAGGGAATCGTAGAATACAAGGACTTGGAGGCTTGCAAGCGCACTCAGACCATCAGTCAGAATGCTCAGTGGTTTGAGGACCATTCGCCTGTTGACCCTCGCTTCCGCAAACCTCATGTCAAGGGTGTTGTGGCTAATGCCATCTGTGGTGCTATGCTTGGTGGCGATGAATATCCCTCTACTGCTATAGGCATCAACCTACCTAATGCTGACTGGATAAGGGCTCTGCATGGTTCTAAGTCTGTTACTATCACCAACTTCACCTCTGCTTACAACAAGGCTGCTAAGGGTAGCGGATTCCTTGAGGAGTTTGCTATCGATGATGAGACTGTAAAGATGATTCGCAAATATGGTGACATCTGTGACGACCTGCATACTGACCTTCATGAGTGTCTTGGTCATGGAAGCGGACAGTTGCTTCCTGGTGTTAGTCCTGATGCCCTCAAGGCATACGGCAACACCATCGAGGAAGCTCGTGCCGACCTCTTTGGCCTTTACTATATAGCTGACAGTAAGCTCGTTGAATTAGGTCTGACTCCTGACCTTGAGGCTTACAAGTCCAATTATTACACCTACATCATGAATGGCATGATGACCCAGAATGTTCGCATCAAACTGGGTGACAACATCGAGGAGGCTCACATGCGCAATCGTGCCCTCATAGCCAACTGGTGTTATGAGCAAAGCCAGAAACAACCTTCACCTATCATCGAACTCATAAAGCGTGATGACAAGACCTACATTAAAATCAACGATTATGTGGCTCTGCGACAACTCTTCGCTACCCTACTCGCTGAGATTCAGCGCATTAAGAGCGAGGGCGATTTCGAAGCTGCCCAGCATCTGGTGGAAACCTATGCAGTAAAGATAAATCCAGAACTGCACAAAGAGGTGCTAGCTCGTTATGAAAAGCTCAACATAGCACCTTACAAGGGATTCCTCAATCCTAAGATGACACCAGTCTTTGATAATAATGGCGAGATAACTGACATTCTGCTCGACTTCACAGAGTCTTATACAGAGCAGATGCTTCGCTATTCAAGGGATTACAGCGTGGAATAACAACATTTCGCTATTTCGACATCACGATATTACGACATTTCGACATTCCGAAAAAAAAATTGCTCCCAAAAGAACAACATAAACAAATCAAGCAGTCCCTCCGCTTATTGATGAACGGAGTGACTGCTCAGTCCTTGCGTGATAAGGGTATGGACTATCACCTCAACTGGGGTGCTAACCTTCTGCACCTCAAAGAGATGGCTAATGATTACGAGCCCTCGAAAGAGTTAGCCGAATTGCTATGGAATGATGACATTCGCGAGTGCAAGATACTCGCCACTATGCTCATGCCCCCAGAGGAGTTCCCCCTCGATCAAGCACAGCTTTGGATAGAAAACACCCACACCCAGGAAATAGCCGAGATAGCCTCTAAACAATTGTTTAGCAAACTACCCTATACCAAGGAACTCGCCCTAAAATTACTACATGATGCGAGTGAAAACTTCCCCCTTGACAGGGAGACCATAGGTGGTCTTTTCTATTCCTTCTGCATCCTTAGCTCTCTCACCACTCTCTCAGCAGAAGATAATGCCTTTTCTAAAGAAGAGAAAGCCTTCATCACATCTCAAGCAAATGCAGTCATAGAGGACACTTCCCTCCCCATCGGACTGCGACATGCAGCCCACAACCTGCTTGTGAGAATAACACTTTAGAGCGTTAATGGCTAATCTTAAAATAATCTAAGACAACCTTAAAATTATCTTGTGCTGTCAGACAAGTGTCTGTCAAATAACCATTTATGTGTCCCCAATTCTGCAAGCCTCTATAATAGAACAGACGCAATTCTTCTGTAATGATGAAAGGAACCACATTATGCTTGAGACATTGCCAGAACATTAGCAGTCTACCTATGCGACCATTACCATCCTGGAATGGGTGAATGCGCTCAAACTGAACATGGAAGTCTAATATGTCTTCAAACGCGATGTTTGAGTTTCCATTAAACTTGTCCAGCATTTCTTTCATACATCTATGCACATCCTCTGGCTGAGCTGTGTCAATACCACCAACTTCATTAGGTAGCTTTTTATAGTCGCCCACAGCAAACCATTCCTTCTTGCCATCAGATGTGTTTCCTTTCAGTATTGAGTGCAGTTGCTTTATGTGACTTTCCGTAATCTTGTCAGTAGCATGGTCTATCACATAGTCTATGCACCTGAAGTGGTTCACAGTCTCTATAATATCGTCAACTCTTGTTGTCTCTGTAGTAATATCAAGAGTATTCGTTTCGAATATATGTCTCGTCTGTTCCTTTGACAACTTGCTTCCCTCTATATGGTTGGAGTTATAGGTCAAGTCTATCTGAACCCTATGGTATATGCCCCCTCTCAGTTGCATTTCCTTTTCCTCACGCAACCTAGACAAAAGCATTGACATCTTCACTTTCACCCTTTTGGGTAATGAAGCATCATCAGGAATATTCCATGTTTTACCTTGTAGGAATGCACCCTCTATCTTCCCTTGTGCACAATAATTTCGTGCACTTCGCTCACTTATACCATACTTCTCGGCATAGTCTTTTACAGATACATATTTCATCTATCGGCAAGTTTTATTCCTATTTTATGCCACAAAGTTACATATTTTTGCCGATACCGGCAAGAAAAAATGAGAGAAAAGCCAAATCCACTCTGACTTTTCTCTCTGCTAAACTTACTGTAGAACTAATTCTTTACTTCACAATCTACTTATTGTGTAGTCACTTATCTTCAAAATACTTGAATAATAAATATATTCCTCATAATTTATTTTGGCATATATCTCTCGTGATCTTTGTACGTATCGTCAGAAAACATGCTATGAGATTGTTTAGAAAGCGCCATTAAAAGCTTCTCATTTTGAGAAACCAATTCTGATAAATGACTATTTATGCTTTCTTGGTATTCTATCATTGTGTTTATTTTAAAATACCATATTATTAAAGGTCTTAATATCAACGAAACGACAAACCATAATATGGCAAAAAATAAAAAGATAATAATACAAATACCCGAATAAGCTCCTAAAATACCTATAAAAGAATCCATGACATTATATTTAGATGATTAATATTTAGATTTAGTCCAATAAGATATATTGACAATGGGCTTACCTCAGGTCAAACCTTTCAACATTATATCTTGACTTGTAATCCCTGACTTTTTGGTTTTTAAAATCATATCTCTTTACACTTCTTGTCCACTCTCCTTTTATAATAGAGCTATCATAAAAACAATGATCACTTTGTTTTTCTTTAGGAACACCTGCCAATGATGTTCCTTTCACATCACATTTTATTGTCTTTTCTGATTTACATAACTTTGGCATTTCATCCTCACAATTGTTTAGCATCTCGTCTTTACATGCCAATGGTCCAAAAACTAAGTTCCTTCTTCCTTCTTCATTTAAGGTATATAAACTGCGTATCAAAATACCTCCAAATTCTGCATCTATATCTGAATAGTTGCTTTTGAAACAAATATCTACTCCACTATAGTGATACATAAAATCGCCATTTTCTTTATTATTTCGATCATATGTGATTTTATTCCACTCTTTATCAAAACATCCTTTCCTGTAATAGTAAAATTCAATCTCAGCAAAATGAAAGCGTTTTTTACCACATCTTATTTCATATTTTTCAAATAGTTGTTGTGCAATACTTTTAAACTTAGCTGATAAGTCTTCCTTATTCTGGATGTTAGATAAGGATATTCCCAATTCTTTTAATAATTCGTTCATTGTATATTCAGATTTTATTTATTAGAAAAGCTAATAGTGCCAACCCGCATATTGTTACTATCTCTGATGGTTCCATCTTCGAATATTTGTCCAACTTTCATATTATTGGCATTGCGAATTGTGCCGTCAGACTCCACTTTGCCTATCAGCATGTTGTTATTGTTGCGGAAAGACTGGGTATAACCAGGACTTGCCACAAACAGAAACATTACTAATGCTACAATAAATCTATACATCATGTTGCAAAATTACAAATTAATTTTGATAATAACAAGACAAAGTTTGCATACAATTATTTCTTGATGTTCCATGTGATACAATGTAATGCTCCACCATTTCTAGCTATATGTCTCATACGAAAACCTCGCACAACACAGTCAGGGTTAGCTTCTTGGATATATTTTAAAGCCTGCTTGTCTTCAGGTATTCCAAAAGTTGGAACAATTATCTTATTTCCCACTTGGAGATAATTGATATAAGCCCAATTGAAGTCTTTGTTTGGGTAAGGCACATCGAAGAGCATTTCTGTTACTTCTAGTCTTGCATCTTCCAACCGTCTTCTTATCTTGTCAGCCTCCTTCGGATAGAAATCACGATGGTTTGACATAAGTATTCGGTTTCCTCCTACCCATTTTACCAATCCGTCTGCATGTCCATACACATCAGCATTCTTCTCTCTGGATGTGTCGCAATGCCAAGGCAGGAATATAATATCAGAATATAAGGCTTCTTCTAAATATATCCAAAAGTCTGGATCATACAGGGCCTTCCCATTTTCTCTGAACACCTTATCAGTAAGGATTCTTTGGTTAGCACATGTAACAACATTTCCTCCATCTAAAGTAATTTTGACATCTCTCCAATGATAATGATGAAGAACATCCTTGAATATAGTCTTAGAATCCGTCAAATACTTCTTACCTATATCTTTCAAATAATCAGGATTGTATTTGTACACTATATATCGATCATCTGAGATTTGTATGGGCATATAATCGCGAATCCAAATATCTTTAGTGCCTTCTACCTCACCCCATTCAATTTCCATCTCGTCGAATAGCTTAATTAAACGAGCATAAGATGAAGGAAAAAACTCTTTAAACTTATCTGATATGAAAACAAAATTTGTATTGGCATCATTAAAATGT
>JAZLBU010000031.1:0-15394 GCA_045613845.1 Prevotella sp.
GCTTCATCACCCAGAAGTAATTTCTTTTCCATGTTATTTAGTGTGATTGTAGTTTTATCTGCTTAAAATCTCCGCAAAGTTAAACAAAAAAAACGAAACAAACAAAATAAAACACAAGTAATTGCTCGTTTCGCCTCTAAACATCTTATAAATCCATAAAAAAATACAACCACTGCATCGAAACGCAGCGGTTGTATTATTACAATGTTTACGTATAACCTACTCCCACTCAATTGTTGCTGGTGGTTTTGAAGACACGTCATAGCATACACGGTTTATGCCCTTTACCTCACGAATTATACGATTTGATACATCTGCAAGGAAGTCATAAGGCAACTGTGCCCAGTCTGCCGTCATAGCGTCTGATGAAGTCACTGCCCTCAAAGCAACAGGATTTTCGTAGGTGCGTTCATCACCCATTACGCCAACAGATTTTACATCAGACAACAAGATGGCTCCTGCTTGCCATATCTGGTCATAAAGACTTACCTCAATCTCACCATTCTGCATATTTGCAGGAACACCAGCAGCCAACACTTTACGTGCCTCTTCACCTGAAAGTTTCGTCTTGTAGTTACGCAGTCCGCTAATAAAGATATCATCTGCATCCTGCAAAACACGAACCTTCTCTGGGGTTATATCTCCTAATATGCGTACAGCCAAACCTGGTCCAGGGAAAGGATGACGTGTAATTAAATGCTCAGGCATACCCATAGAACGCCCCACACGACGTACTTCATCCTTGAACAGCCATTTGAGAGGCTCACAAAGTTTCAAGCCCATCTTCTCAGGCAATCCACCTACATTGTGATGACTCTTTATCACCTTACCAGTAATATTGAGAGACTCTATGCGATCAGGATAGATAGTTCCCTGTGCAAGCCATTTAGCGCCCTCTATCTTCTTCGCTTCTGCCTCAAAGACATCAATGAAGCCTGCGCCTATAATCTTACGCTTCTTCTCTGGTTCTGAAACGCCAGTTAGCTCTGAATAGAACTTCTGTGAAGCATCAACACCTCTCACGTTCAAACCAAGGCACTCATAGTCACGCAGCACGTCAGTAAACTCGTTCTTGCGCAACAGACCATTGTTTACAAAAATACAGGTAAGGTTTTCACCAATTGCTTTATTTAGCAGTACGGCAGCAACGCTTGAATCAACACCCCCCGATAGGCCTAAGATAACTTTATCATTTCCAACCTGTTCCCTGATTTCCTTTACAGTTTGCTCTACAAAACTGTTTGGCGACCAGTCTTGCTTGCTACCACAGATATCTACGACAAAGTTCTTTAGCAACAATGTGCCATCGACAGAATGAAACACCTCAGGATGATACTGTACACCCCAAATTTTTTCATCGTTAGCAGCATAAGCAGCATACTTTACGGTGGACGTAGATGCTATAGCACGAAAGCCTTCTGGCAATTTTGTTATAGTGTCGCCGTGAGACATCCAAACTTGTGAATTATCAGCAAAATTCTTAAGTATTGGATTGTCCTTTTCCATAAACTCAAGGTTGGCACGTCCATATTCACGTGTTCCTTCTGGCTCCACATTTCCCCCAAAGGTATATGCCATCAATTGAGCACCATAACAAATGCCCAATATAGGATATTTACCCCTTATCTGCGAGAAATCAAACTTAAAAGCTCTGTCTTCATACACAGAATATGGCGAACCACTCAGTATGACACCTATAATGTCAGGATCGTTCTGTGGAAACTTATTGTAAGGCATTATTTCGCAGAAGGTATTCAGTTCTCTGACGCGACGTCCTATAAGCTGAGTAGTCTGCGAGCCAAAATCTAATATAATAATCTTTTGCATATGCAATTATTTCAATAGGTTAAGAAAATCTCCTGCTTGCTCGAGTGTATCGAGTTTACCCACATCAAGAATTTTGAGGTCTGGCTGCAAGTAACCGCGTATGTCACGCTCTGCACAGTGTTTGAGATAAAAATCCATGATAGGAAAGACATCATCCCATTCATCCATAAGAGGAAATAATGTGGTATTTATAACGTGTATGCCTGAGAATGCATATCGTTTTAATCCTGCACCACAATTATTGATTACATCTGGGTATGGCGATTTTATTTCACCAGTTTTTACATTTGTCCAGCCTTTCAACCTCATTGTATCGTCGAACATTAGATATCTACTTGATTGTCTTTCAGATACAAGTAATGTGGCATCGGCATCTTTTCCAAGCGCATAGAAAGTTTTGAGGTCAGTGTTGCTCAGTATGTCACAATTGTGTATGAGTACCGGTTTATCAAACCACTTACGCGCCTTCTTTATACCACCACCTGTTTCAAGCAGTTTATCGGTTTCGTCGCTGATTTCTATCTTTACTCCGTATGTAGATTCAAGCAGACGACAATAGTTTTTCAGTTGTTCAGCATGGTGATGAACATTTACCACTACAGTATCAGCACCTGCATTTACCATTCTACAATATACCCTTTGTATCAAAGGGACATCACCCACTGGTACCAAAGCCTTGGGTATAATGTCGGTCAATGGTTTAAGTCTTGTGCCCTTGCCAGCGGCAAAAATCATCACATTTATCATACTTCTACGCCTCTTCGCTATTGTTTTCTGGTACAATGAGCTTATAACCCTTGCCGTGGATATTTATAATCTCAATGTTAGAGTCTTCACGCAAGTGTTTACGCAACTTTGTAATATACACATCCATTGAACGAGCATTAAAGTAATTGTCGTCAATCCAGATGGTCTTCAAAGCGAAGTCACGCTGCAGAATCTCATTTGAATGTGAGCAGAGCAATGACAGCAACTCATTCTCCTTAGTGGTCAACTTGGTCTGTCTGTCACCAATTGACAGCAGCTGCTTCTGTGTGTCAAAGAGGAATTTACCTATCTGGTATTGAGTAGACTCCTTGGTCTTCTTACCACGTACGCGACGCAAAATTGCCTCAATACGGAAAACAAGTTCTTCCATTGAGAATGGTTTAGTAATATAGTCATCGGCGCCTATCTTGAAGCCCTCAAGAATATCTTCCTTCATCTGACGTGCAGTAAGGAAAATGATAGGCACCTCACCATTGGCCTGCCTGATTTCTGTTGCCAGTTGGAATCCATCCTTCTTTGGCATCATTACATCAAGTACACAGATGTCATAAGGATTCTTCAGGTAAGCACGATAACCAGCCTCGCCATCAGGATATAAATCAGTATCATAACCCTTTGCCTGTAGATACTCACGAAGCAACATTCCTAAGTTCTCATCATCTTCACAAAGAAGAATCTTCAAATTTTCTTCCATACTCTTTTCTTTTTAATACGGTTATTACTAAATTTATTTTATTTTTCTTGTAATGTTGTTTGACTATTTGTTGTCTCTTCCACGTCACGATCTATGTAGTCCATTCCAATCGTAAACGTCGTACCCTTGCCATACTCTGATGCAACAGCAATTGTACCTTTATGAATGTCTATCACTTTTTTAACATAAGCCAATCCCAAACCGAAACCTTTTACATCATGGCGATTGCCCGTATGAACACGGTAGAACTGTTCAAAGATTTTCTTTACATTTTCTTTCTTTATTCCTATACCCGTATCACGAATTGACAGATAAACCTTTCCGTTTTCGTTCCACGTCTTAAGATAAATATTTAGCGGTTCGTCTGGCTTACGATACTTGACGGCATTATCCATCAGATTGAATATTAAATTACTAAAATGAGTCTCCTCAACATACACAGTAGAATCAACTGCTTCTACCTGGGTATATATCTTACCGCCAGTATGTTCCACTCTCAGGGTAAATGAATTAGCTATCGTGTCAACCATCTCATTAAGGTCGGCTTCCTTCATTTTGAAGACTACCCTCTTTCTGTCAAACATGGACATCTGTAATACCTTCTCAACGAGGAATCTTAATCGTTTGCTTTCATCATTTATTATTCCACCAAGGTGGTTTATCATTGACTCTGACTTATTGACACTCCTATCATTAAGCATCTGTGCTGCCAAAGATATGCTGGCAATAGGAGTCTTCAATTCATGGGTCATGTTATTGATGAAGTCATTACGCATCTCCGAGAACTTTTTTTGACGGAATATAATCACAATAGTGAAAATAAACGTAATAAGAAGTATTCCTGTAAACACCAATGCTGGTATCATAAACCTGATGCTGGAGAAAATGTAAGAGTTGATATTTGGGAAATGTACCGTTACCACGCCTGTCTTTGACTGAGGGTCGTTTCTAAACAATACCTGTGAGTAACTATATTCCTTACCCTCTTCTGAATAATCAGGGCAACGATATATTTCATTTCCGTCATTTGTTGTTACTATGAAATGATATGATATGTCTATACCATTATGTAACAATTCAGCCCTAATATCCTGATCCATCTGTCTGAAGTTGATTCTTTCCTTCAGAGGTTTGTCACTTGCAGTATAAAGAATGCTATACACCACTTCGTCAAGCAATCCCTTCTGATATATGTATCTGTTACGTATAATCTCCTGCATGGACTTTTGAGCATCCGAAATAGCATTTCTATCACGCTTAACCATCAAGCCTCCTTGTACTTTGCGGGGACTCATCGTCAAGGTCTGAAGTTGGAAAGATGAGTATATGGTGCCATCATCGCCAACTACAGAGTATTGGTGAGAACTCTGAACTTCACCATTACCCATTCCGTTAGTTACAACAATAGAATCATTTACCGCAGCTTTGCGTTCTGTACTCTGAACATCATTTTCCAGATAACGCAATGTTTCGTTTAGCTCCATGTTATGCGCTACCTGATTAAGAGAACGCCTAACAGACTCCTCAAACTGTTCGCGTTTCATCTTTGCCATTTCTTCAATATAAGAAATTTGCAAAGCGAGCAAACCTACAAATGAGAGCCCCATTACTATTGCTATTATCCAGATCGTTGACCTTTTCATGTCTGCAAAATTACATATTTATAATATAGTCACAAAATTTTTAAAAAAGAATAAAAACGAAATAGTAAATAATTAACATAAAAATATCGATGTACTTTATTATTTACAAATATAGGTTGTACGTTTTATATAAACGAACAACCTACACGTAACATTGTTACACCTTATTATATTATATGTGTAATATGTGATATTTCACCAACATCCTGGCCTACGACGATATCGTGCTTTTTTACGTCTATTCTCATAATATAGATAGGAATCTACCACGTCAAACGCTCCTTCCTTATGTACAATTTTGCATGTTGTATTGGGGGTTCCTATTATAGAGATAGTATCATAGCGCACTTGAAGATGATTCAATCGATACAAAGACATGTATCTTGCTGTAGCCTTTATAATATTGTTTTTTTTCTCAAGGTCTATAGCTTCATCAGGCTCTCCCCAATAGTCAGAACTTCGTGTTTTAACTTCTACAACGTATAAAGTTGTCATATCAGCGTCTATAGCAACTATGTCAAGATCACGATGTTTGTCGCGCCAATCCATATGGCGAATGTAAAGCCCTTTTTCCCGAAGGTATTCAGCAGCCTTACACTCGCCCCATTTACCAAGTTCGTTATGCCAAGCCATCAGTCAAGTTTGTGTATCACAAGACCCGAGCGCAGTTTTGGTTCAAACCATGTTGCCTTTGGTGGCATAATATTGCCAGAGTCTGCAATGTCCATTATCTGCTTCATGGTGACAGGATAGAGAGCCAGTGCCATACGCATCTCACCAGAGTCAACACGGCGCTTTAGCTCGCCAAGTCCACGAAGTCCTCCAACAAAGTCGATGCGTTGTGATGATCGAAGGTCACCTATCTCGAGGATGTCCTGAAGGATAAGACGTGAAGAGATATCAACATCGAGAACCCCAATAGGATCATTATCATCATAAGTGCCAAGCTTTGCATCAAGGCTGTACCATTCACCATCAAGATACAGGGAGAACTGATGAGCATGCTGTGGACGATACTCTTCCTCACCCTTCTTTTCTACTACGAAGCACTTTGAGAGTTTCTCAAGGAACTGCTCTGAGGTATTGCCATTGAGATCCTTAACCACACGATTGTAATCAAGAATTGTAAGTTGGCTTGCCTGGAAGCATACAGCCATAAAGTAGTTATACTCCTCGTCACCACGATGGTTAGGATTATTCTTTGCACGCTCAGTACCCACGAGAGCAGCAGCAGCAGAACGATGATGACCATCAGCAATATATAGTGCTGGCATCTTAGCAAACTCAGCCGTAATGGTCTGAATGTCTGCATCATCAGACACTATCCACAACTGATGACGAAAACCATCAATAGGAGCAACAAAATCATATTCTGGTTCTGTTACAGCATACTTTTTGATAAGTTGATCGAGAGTATTATTATCAGGATAAGCAAAGAATACAGGCTCGATATTAGCATTGTTCACGCGAACATGCTTCATGCGATCCTCTTCCTTATCACGGCGTGTGAGTTCATGTTTCTTTATTATGCCCTTCTCATAGTCGCCAGAGTAAGCACCAACTACAAGACCATACTGTGTTTTTTCCTTGCCACCATTAGCAGGCAGACATGAGGTCTGAGCGTAGATGTAGTACTGCTCCTTATTATCCTGCACGAGCCATCCCTTGTCCTGAAATTTCTGGAACTGGCGTGCTGCTTCCTCATATACCTTTGGATCATACTCCGAGGTACCTGGCTCAAAATTTATCTCTGGCTTGATGATGTGATAAAGAGATTTCTCGTTATCACCAGCTTCTGCACGTGCTTCTTCTGAATCGAGTACGTCATAAGGACGAGACTCTACTTCTTCTACAAACTGCTTTGGAGGGCGAATGCCCTTAAAAGGTTTTACTATTGCCATACGTATAAGAGTTAAGAGTTAAAAGTTAAGAGTTTAGAGTTTAGACAAATAATCCCCGTAGCATTACTGCCACAGGGATTATCGTTTTTATAGTTGAATTACTTGTTTACCTGGAACTTTGTGATGCCTTCCTTTATGAAACCTACGATTTGGTTTGCAGCAGCAAGACCAGCGTTGGTATTAGCCTCAGCTGTCTGTGCTCCCATCTTCTTAGGTGTAGAGAAGTAGCGTCCCTCGAACTTAGCGAAGTCAGCATCTGCATCAGGTTTGATGTCAGTGATGTACTTCAGGTCCTCACGCTCAGCCATCAGTTTCAGAAGACCAGCCTCATCGATAACCTCCTTACGGGCGGTATTGATAAGGATAGCGCCCTTCTTCATTGTGCCGCAGAGGTCATAGTTGATAGACTGCTTTGTCTCAGCTGTAGCAGGGATGTGCAGAGAAACGATGTCAGCCTGCTTGAACAAGTCAGCCTGTGAAGCCACAGCCTTTACGCCAGACTGCTCGATAACCTCAGCTGGGCAGAATGCGTCATAAGCAATAACATTCATGCCGAAGCCCTTAGCGATGCGAGCTACATTACGACCTACATTACCGAATGCAAGTATGCCGAGAGTCTTGCCCATCAACTCACCACCAGCCTTACCATTGTAGAAGTTACGTACGGTGTAAACCAGCAGACCAAGAACGAGCTCAGCTACAGCATTAGCATTCTGACCTGGAGTGTTCATTACCACGATGTTACGGGCTGTTGCAGCCTCGAGGTCAACGTTATCGTAACCTGCACCAGCACGAACCACAATCTTAAGGTTCTTAGCTGCATCCATCACCTCAGCATCAATCTTATCAGAGCGGATGATGATAGCGTCAACGTCAGCTACAGCAGCGAGGAGTTGTGCCTTCTCTGTGTATTTCTCAAGAAGAGCAAGTTCAAAACCAGCCTTCTCGATGATTTCCTTTATACCAGCTACAGCAGGAGCTGCAAATGGTTTTTCTGTTGCAATTAAAACTTTTGCCATTGTTTTCTTTATTAATTTTGTATTGTACTATAGCCTCTATAGGTACTATATACTTTTCTTGAGGATTAGTGCTTAGCCTCAAACTCCTTCATGCATGCTACGAGAGCCTCACAACCTTCGATAGACATAGCATTGTAGCAAGAAGCGCGGAAACCACCTACATCACGGTGGCCCTTAACACCTACCATACCCTTAGATGTAGCGAATGCCATGAACTCATCCTGCAGATCCTGATACTCTGGCTTGAGTACGAAAGTGAGGTTCATGAGTGAACGGCTATCCTCCTCTGCAGTACCTACGAAGAGCTTATTGCGATCTATCTCACCATAAACTATCTCAGCACGCTGCTTAGCGAGCTTATCCATAGCAACAACACCACCATGAGCCTTGATATAACGAAGGTTCATCAAAACAGAGTAGATTGGCACTACAGGAAGAGTGTTGAACATAGAGCCCTTCTTCACGTGTGTGCGGTAGTCGAGCATAGTAGGAATCTGACGTGACACCTTACCGAGAGCATCTTCCTTAACGATAGCGAACGTTACACCAGCCATAGCGAGGTTCTTCTGAGCACCGCCATAGATGAGAGCATACTTACTAACGTCGATAGGACGAGAGAGGAAGTCAGAAGACATATCAGCAATCAATGGAATTGGAGAGTCGATATCGTAGCGCATCTCTGTACCATAGATAGTATTGTTAGTAGTGATGTGCAGATAGTCAGCATCTGTAGGAATTGTGTAATCCTTTGGAATATATGTAAAGTTCTTGTCTGCAGATGAAGCAATCTCAACAACCTCACCAAAGAGCTTAGCTTCCTTTTCTGCCTTTGTAGCCCAAACACCAGTATTCAGGTATGCAGCCTTCTTCTCAAGGAAGTTGTAAGGAACCATACAGAACTCCAGCGATGCACCACCGCCAAGGAATATTGTCTTATATCCCTCTGGAATGTCGAGAAGCTCCTTCATGAGAGCCTCTGCCTCATCAACTACTGGCTGGAAATTCTTTGCACGGTGACTAATCTCCATAAGTGATAATCCTGAATTCTCAAAATCAAGACATGCTGCTGCAGTCTGTTCAATAACCTCACGTGGGAGGATTGAAGGACCAGCATTAAAATTGTACTTCTTCATTTTATTTATAGTTAAAATTTAATGTTTTTATATCCTTTTCGTAAAGCATCTAAGTCATTCTCTGAATGCCTCATTCACCTTTTGCGTAGCAAAGGTAATAATTTTTTGCGATATATACAAATAATGCCTTGCAAAATTAACTTTTGTACATATTTTTCCCATTTTAGTGACGTTTTTATGCTAAAATCACTAATAGAGTTATCACAATTCCATATATCATTATATTTCTTGCTGTCATACCCAGAACTGAATTAAGTTCTCTTCCCTCTCCTATTCTCTTCATTTTGCTATAAGTTCCGATGTGGAAGAAATACACAATGAAACATAGTATTATGTTGGCATTGGTTATTCCAAATTCTATAAGTATCAGTACCAGAGCCAATGGAACCAATACCATGTACATATATTCCGTAGCTGTCTTACCTATTAAGACCACCAAAGTCTTCTTTCCTGTAGCTTTATCGTTATTAATGTCTCTGTAGTTGTTCACCAGCAACAGACAGTCTATCACCATCCCTGTTGCAATGCCTAATACCCAAGGCATCATCGACCACTGTTGATAATCATGCGGAACCACGACGTAAGTAGTGAAAACCGTAGGTATTATGCCAAAAAACAACAATACCAATATGTCACCCAATCCTAACTGAGCAAAGCATATTGTATAAAGGAAACAGAACACAACACATAAAACACCAACAGCTATCAGTTCGTATCCTCCATATAACACCAAAGGCAAACCAACAATGCAAGCAAGCAGAGTGGTTAATGCTATAGCTATCTTCATAGCCTTCAGCGTAACCCATCCTTGTTGGCATGCCCTCAGTGGTCCAAGTCGTTCCTCATTATCACGATTCTTCACGCAGTCATAGTAGTCGTTGATAAAATTAGCATCTATCTGCATTACGAAAGCAAACAACAGACAAAGCAAGGCTGGTATCCAACCACCATCAAGGAAAACGCTGCCTCCACATAGGTGATAAGCATACGCACAACCCAGCATAACAGGTACTGCTGCACCAGAAAGGGTCTTAGGACGTGCTGCAAGTATCCACGCTCTTAGAGAATTGGTACGCATGTTTATATCCACCAACATGAATCTTTATTTTGAAGTTAGCGTTTCGTATATTCTTTCGAAGGTATTACGCAAATCAACATCATTACTGATTATCTGTCGTAATTCTTTAAGATACTGCTCATTAGGCGAGCCTGGTATCCATAGATGTATATAGCCTGTAGCAGAATACTTCTTATCCATGTGATCACGAAAGCGTTCCCAATGCTCCTCATAAGTCTTTTCCGGATAGTGGTCCAAGCCATACTGAACAGTACGTCTGAATACATTCTCTGGTTTCAAATCCCTGTCAGCCTCTGCTACAATTTTGCCATATATGCTACGTGGAGTGCGTGATGAACTAGCGCGATGATCCTCCACAGCTTCCTTCATGATGTATATCTGCTGAGGCGAGAACCATTTCTCCAGTCTCTTATCAGCCTTCAGTATTTTTCCAGAAGTCAAATGATGAATTCCTCGTGGTCCCTCCAATCCTAAGTCATGATATGCAGCTACGACATAAGCCATATCCTCATCTGCTCCCAGAGATTCAGCAAGAACGGCTGAGGCTTTTATCACGTTAACAACATGCTCCATGTTATGTGCTGCATCAAAAGCCGCATAACGTGGAAGAATATTGCGCTCTATGAATGACATTAGTTCGAGATTAACCATCTACTCCCCCTTCATCTATTTCAGTTCTTTCAATACTGCAGAAGCCGTCTTACAGTTTCAGTTCTTTCAGTACTGCAGAAATCTTCTGTTTTGTTGTCAGGCGGGTTGGCACCAGAGGCAAGCGGAGCACATTCTTCAGCAGTCCCATTTCGCTCATAAGAGCCTTAACGCCTGCAGGGTTGCCATCTACGAAGAGAAGGCTATATAGCTCAGTAAACTTATGGTGTATCTTCTGAGCATGTCCGAATTCGCCATTAAACTCCAGACGAATCATACGAGAGAACTCCTTTGGCAGGGCATTACCTATTACTGAGATAACACCAACAGCACCTGTTGCTATCATATGGAAAGTAATAGCATCATCACCTGAGAGCACCTCAAAGTCTGCTGGCTTATTCTTTATTATCTCATCCACCTGTTCTATTGAACCTGAAGCCTCCTTGATAGCCACGATATTGTCGCAATCATTGGCCAGACGACAGGTTGTTTCAGGTTTTAGGTTTATACCCGTGCGCCCAGGTACATTATATAATACTACAGGGAGTTTCGTAGCATTGGCTATAGCCTTAAAGTGCTGATACAATCCCTCCTGAGAAGGTTTGTTGTAGTAAGGACAAACAGACAGCAAACCATCAATACCGCTCATGTCGTATGTCTTACACATATTGACTACAGCAGCGGTATTGTTGCCACCACATCCCATCAGCAGAGGCAAGCGTCCAGCCACCTGCTTGACAATAAACTGCTTAACCTTGTAATGCTCCTCTTCTGACAAACATGGGGTCTCACCCGTTGTTGCCAGAATGCACAGGAAGTCAGCACCATTACCAATCTGGTATTCTATCACTGAAGCCAGAGATTCATAATCTATGCTTCCGTCTTCATTGAATGGAGTGACTAAAGCGATACCTAATCCTCGAAATATATTCTGCATAATAAAAGTTATAATTTCAAATTACTAATCATGAAAACTTATTTACACAAGGTTTTACACCTTATTTATAATCCTGCCAAGGTTTTATGGCTATCTCATCCAGAGGTTGTGTGCAGAAAGCATTTATGAATGCACTCGCCAGTCGGCTATTGGTTATGAGTGGTATATTCAGGTCTATTGCTGCACGTCTTATCTTGTATCCATTATCAAGCTCTGAAACAGTCAGGTCCTTAGGTATGTTCACCACCATATCTATTTCCTTATTGTGCAACATCTCCAGAGCCTGTGGTTTTCCTTCTTCTGAAGGCCAGTAAACCAGTGTGCTTGGGATATTGTTATCACAAAGGAACTTGTATGTGCCAGTAGTTGCATACAGGTTGTAGCCATGTTCCACTAGTTGTTTTGCAGCATCCAGCATCTCAGCCTTCTGTTTTGTCGAACCTGTAGAAAGCAAAATGTTCTTTTCTGGTATGCGATGTCCCACAGACAGCATAGCCTTCAGTATAGCACAACTTGTGTCATTGCCTATACATCCCACCTCACCAGTAGAAGCCATATCAACACCCAGCACAGGGTCAGCTTTCTGCAGACGGTTGAATGAGAACTGGCTCGCCTTTATGCCTACATAATCCAGGTCGAAGAGGTTCTTATCAGGCTTCTCGAATGGCACATTCAGCATAATCTTTGTAGCCAGGTCTATAAAGTTCAGCTTCAGAACCTTGCTGACAAATGGGAACGAACGTGATGCCCTGAGGTTTGTCTCTATCACCAGGATATCATTATCCTTAGCCATATACTGGCAGTTGAATGGTCCTGATATATGCAGTTCCTTAGCTATCTGCTTAGTTATTCGTTTGATACGGCGAACAGTCTCCACATACAGTTTCTGAGGAGGGAACTGAAGTGTTGCATCACCAGAGTGCACTCCAGCAAACTCCACATGTTCAGATATTGCATAGGCCACAATCTCGCCATCCTTAGCCACACCGTCAAAGTCTATCTCCTTAGCATGCTCTATGAACTTTGACACCACCACAGGGTGTTCAGCACTCACATTAGCAGCAAGCTGCAGGAATTTCTCCAGCTCCTCTCTGTTAGAGCATACATTCATCGCAGCACCTGAGAGCACATACGAAGGACGCACCAATACAGGGAATCCCACACGGTCGATGAATGCATTCATATCCTCCATAGAGGTCAGAGCAGCCCATTCTGGCTGGTCAACACCTATGCGGTTGAGCATAGCTGAGAACTGAGCACGATCCTCACAGTTGTCGATATCCTTAGCTGGTGTACCCAGTATAGGCACATTCTGTGCATCCAGTCGCATAGCCAGGTTGTTAGGTATCTGTCCACCTGTAGAAATGATGACACCATAAGGCATCTCCAAATCCAGTATGTCCATCACCCTCTCAAATGTGAGTTCGTCAAAATACAGACGGTCACACATGTCATAATCCGTAGAAACAGTCTCAGGATTATAGTTTATCATTACTGAGCGATAGCCCTGCTTGCGAATGGTGTTAAGAGCCTGCACACCACACCAGTCAAACTCCACACTCGAACCAATGCGATAAGCTCCTGAGCCCAATACTACGATAGACTTCTTGTCATTCTCGTACTTTATGTCATGATTTATTCCTGCATAGGTAACATATAGGTAGTTAGTCTGGGCAGGATACTCAGCAGCAAGGGTATCAATCTGTTTTACTACAGGGGTGATGCCATAACTCTTACGCAGAGAGCGAATTGCCAGGATAGCCTTGTGCATATTGCCCAGTTCCTTCTGTAATCCTACGGCACGGGCTATCTGGAAGTCAGTAAAGCCATATACCTTAGCCGTACGCAGCAGCTCCTTGTCGAGCACATTAACAGAATTGCATCTGTCGAGCTCATCGTCTATGTCAACAATATGCTGCAACTTCTCAAGGAACCACAGGTCTATCTTGGTCATCTCATGAATCTGCTGCACATTGAATATCTTACGCTTCAGAGCCTTGGCTATAACAAAGATACGCTTGTCAGTAGGAGCCTTGAGTGCACCCTCGATATCATCTATCTGCAACACCTTGTTCTCCACAAAGCCGTGCATTCCCTGACCAATCATACGAAGACCCTTCTGTATTGCCTCCTCGAAATTACGACCTATAGCCATAACCTCGCCCACAGACTTCATGGAAGAACCCAGCTCCTTGTCCACTCCACGGAATTTAGACAAATCCCAGCGTGGTATCTTACATACCACATAGTCAAGAGCAGGCTCAAAGAATGCCGATGTTGTCTTGGTTACTGAATTCTTCAGTTCAAACAGTCCGTAGCCCATACCCAGTTTAGCTGCTACGAAAGCCAAAGGATAGCCTGTAGCCTTTGAAGCCAGGGCTGATGAACGACTGAGTCGGGCATTCACCTCAATAACTCTATAATCCTCAGACTGTGGGTCGAAGGCATACTGAACGTTACACTCTCCCACTATGCCGATATGACGAATAATCTTGATAGCCAGAGCACGAAGTTTGTGATACTCTGAATTGGTAAGGGTCTGTGAAGGAGCTATTACGATAGACTCGCCAGTATGTATGCCCAGAGGGTCGAAGTTCTCCATGTTACACACTGTTATACAGTTGTCATAACGGTCTCGAACCACCTCATACTCTATTTCCTTCCATCCCTTGAGTGACTTCTCAACAAGCACCTGTGGTGAGAACGAGAAAGCCTTCTCAGCCAGTTTGTCGAGCTCTTCCTCATTGTCACAGAATCCTGAACCCAAACCACCAAGAGCGTATGCAGCACGGATAATCACTGGATAGCCCAGTTCTGCAGCAGCCTTACGGGCATCAGCTATATTCTCTACAGCATGAGACTTAATGGTCTTGACACCTATCTC
Source organism: Prevotella sp. (assembly GCA_045613845.1). Lineage (GTDB taxonomy): Bacteria > Bacteroidota > Bacteroidia > Bacteroidales > Bacteroidaceae > Prevotella. The sequence continues at coordinate 14,533 of JAZLBU010000031.1, forward strand.
GTCCAGTTTCTCGACAAAGAGTTCGCGATCCTCCGTATCCATGATAGCCTGAACAGGAGTTCCTAACACGCGTACATTATATTTATCTAGCACTCCTGACTGATACAGTTCCACACCACAGTTGAGTGCTGTCTGTCCACCAAAGGCAAGCAGTATGCCGTCTGGCTTCTCTTCTTTTATCACTCTCTCTACGAAATATGGCTGTACAGGCAAGAAGTAAACCTTGTCTGCTACACCCTCTGAAGTCTGTACTGTTGCGATGTTAGGGTTTATCAGTATGGTCTCCACACCTTCTTCACGCAGTGCCTTCAGAGCCTGTGAACCTGAATAGTCAAACTCACCAGCCTCACCTATCTTCAGTGCGCCTGAACCCAGCAGAAGTACCTTTTTTATATTCTCGTCTTTCATCTAATTTTCTGTTTCGATATTTCGTTATTTCGACATTTCGGTATTCCGAAGCTTCTCTTATAATGACTCAACAAACTTGTCAAACATAAACTCAGTGTCCACAGGACCAGAGCATGCCTCTGGGTGGAATTGGCTTGAGAACCAGGGCTTTGTCTTATGCTTGATGCCCTCGTTAGAACCATCGTTCATGTTTACGAAGAGCTCTTCCCAGTCCTCACCCAGTGTTGAGGCATCTACGGCATAGCCATGATTCTGTGATGTTACGAAACACTTGTCTGTTCCCACCATTCTCACAGGTTGGTTATGTGAGCGATGACCGTATTTCAGTTTGTAAATCTTGGCACCAGCAGCCTTTGACAGCAGTTGGTTGCCCATGCAAATACCACAGATAGGTTTGTCGCTCTTTGCCATCTGCTTGCGAATTATCTTCACAGCATCCTCACACATGTCAGGG
>JAZLBU010000032.1:0-6054 GCA_045613845.1 Prevotella sp.
ATGGCGCTCAAAGGAGAGGCGGGCATCAGTATCAGACATACCACAACCGTCGTCAATAACCTGTATCGACGACTTTCCTGCATCGCACACCAGCACTTGTATATGCGTTGCCCCCGCATCTATTGCGTTCTCCACCAACTCCTTGATAACTGAGGCTGGGCGTTGTATCACCTCACCTGCCGCTATCTGGTTGGCTACTGAATCGGGAAGTAGTTGAATAATGTCCAAGGGTCAAAAGTTTATGGGGTTATGGGTGCTCTCTTCGGAGCCTCACGTCTCTTTTCTTGTTTAAGTTCTGTGCCCTTCGCCTTGGGTCGCCAAACGAAGATGTCGTGCTTATTGAGCGGACGTATATAGTCAAACCAGGCAAATGACGGCAGTTTATGCTTCTCGGGTGGTGTCTGTGTGATAGGATATATTGTTCCCTCACTGGCGCTCATCCATATCTTCTCCAATTTCCTATCGGGGGCAATATACATCCTCAGCGTATCGGTCTCTGTGTAGTTCAGTCCTATGACACTCGTATCAGATTCCTCCACAGGGTAATACACCACCTTCACATTCGATATGGCGCTGTTCTGCCTCAGTTTGCCATCGGTAAAGTAAGCAAACATATCTCGCGACGACACCTGATTATAGTATGTCGTGTCAGCCGTCAGCCGTTCTACCGATAATGCCTGTCCCAACACCTCGGCATACCTCACCGTAGAGTCGTTGGAGTAGATATTTATTTTCTCGCCAAGCAACTGGCTGCCTTCGTTCCACACTATAGGGTCTTTATACATCGTGGCGCAAGAATCCTTGGAGAGCATCACCAGCGAGTCGCATACCGCCTGTAAATCCCTTCTGAAGGCTCTCACGTGGTTGTAGCATAGCACCTCACGCTGAACTGAGTCAGTATTGATATGGTACGCGCGCACGCGAATGGTGTCACAGTGCATCCACATCGTGTCTTTCTGCGAGTAGTCTATTGCCACCAGACTGTCCGTAGCCCATCCGTAACCCGTCTTCTCGTTATAGTTGACGTAGTTGGCAAGCAACATGTTCTTATTCAGCGTGTCATTATACACCACATTGCCAAAACCCTCATTCAGTCCGCTGTTGTCATTGTGCAACAGTGTGTCGGCTGTTATCGCCTTACCCTCGTTATATACTGTAGAGCGGCCATACAATTGTGATGTCTCAGTTCGGGTGTTGTAATAAGAATTCACCGTCTCCACCTTGCTATCGTCTGATAGTATAGTGGATGGTCCCAGCACATGGGCGAGTGATTTGTTATTGTCGTAATAGAGTGTGTCAGTATCTATGCGCAGACCCTTATCGTTGGTCAGCACCACATTATAGTAAAACTCCGAATGCCTGGTGTCTGAGAAATACCTTCCCCAGTCGGCTGTCAGCACATCGTTGCCTTCCACCAGTTTTATGCCTGCTGCTCCGTAGGCATCGGCTATGCCATACATCTTGTCGTAGTCAAGAGTGTCACAAAACAGTTTCGACTTCTTATGTGTCAGCACCACATTATCATAGGCATGACCCATCTCGTCGTTGCCGTCATAGTATGCTCTGTCGCTCGACAGGGTGAGGGTGTCACCCTGACGCATTTTCACATGTCCGAAAGCATGAAATGAATTGGTGTTCTCATAGAAATAGGCACTGTCACATGTAAGGTGCATCCCCTTATGCACAAAGTACACCTTACCCCTCAGAAACTGCGCATCAGGGTGCGAACCATATATATCGTATGACAGTTCGTCGGCATGACGCAGATAGACTTTCTCGTCCACCTTCCTCGTCACTGCCCTACCCTTCTTCGCTGCTACCGAGAAGAGCGTAGCAAAGGCAAAAAGACACAGAACCATCACCATCATGATTCTGTGCCATATTATTGCGCTATTTCTAATAACTTTCAACTTTCAACAATAAACTTTCAACTATTACCTCACCCATCCTTCATATTCGAAGTCGCAGTTCTTATAGCGATCGTCCATCTTCACATAGGTGGATTTGATTTTCTCTTTCACCCAGTTGCGTATCTTCTCTTCCTTACGACGATTGAGCACCACATTGCTCAGCACCTGGAAATCCTCCTGCATGTTAGCCTTATGGGCTGCTGTTCTGCTCTTGAGTTTCACTACGGCACATACTGTCTTTCCTCGGCTGTTTATCATCGTGAAAGGCTCTGACACTGAGTCTACATCCAGTTTCTCCACTGCTCGTGCCACTTCCGTAGGCAGATCTTTCATCTCAAATCGTGAGGTACGACCAGCCTCGCTGTTATTTGACATCAGTCCACGATTGTTCTTCGTATCCTTATCGTCTGACAGCATAGTGGCAGCCTCCTCAAAGGTGAGTTTCTTATTGTTAAGGTCTGTTGCCAGCACCTTCATGTGCACCAGTGTTGAATCGATATCACTCTGTGCCACCCTTGGCTTCAGCAGTATATGACGACAGTTTATCTTGTCGCCACGCTTGTCTATGAGCTGTATGATGTGGAAACCATATTCTGACTCCACTATCTTAGATATCTTCTTTGGGTCGCTTAGGTTAAAGGCTACAGCGGCAAAGTTGGGGTCGAGCATACCACGTCCGGTATAACCTAACTCACCACCTTGTGCAGCACTGCCTGTATCCTCTGAATACAGTCGTGCCAGTGTTGAGAAACTCGTTCTGCCCGTCTGCACACGGTCTGTGAAGTCTCTCAGGCGATCCTTCACCCTGTTTATCTCTTCTATCGGAATGCGTGGCTGCATGGTGATTATCTGCACCTCCACCGTGGTGGGCACCAATGGCACACTATCCAGAGGCAAATCGCGGAAATACTCACGCACGTCGGCTGGTGTCACCTTAACGTCCTCTACCAGCTTACGACGCATGCGCTGTATCAGCTCTCTGTTCTTGAATTCATCATGCAGGTCGCTGCGCATCTCTGCTACGCTCTGCTTGCGGTATTCCTCCAGTTTCTCCTTCGAACCTACCATCTGAATCCAAGCGTTTATCTGCTGATCCACGCCCTGCATTATCTCGCTCTCTGTCACCTCTATACTGTCCAGCGCTGCCTGGTTGAGAAACAGTTTCTGCACAGCTATCTGTTCTGGAATGCGACAGTCGGGGTCTCCCTCCCACTTTACACCTTCCTGTTCGGCCTGCATACGCGCCATCTCTATGTCTGAACGCAGTATTGCCTCATCGCCTACCACCCACACCACTTCGTCAATATAGTGCGGAGCGGCTACCATCAGCACTGAAGCCGTCAGGCCCAGCATTATGTTTAGTATCTTTCTCATTACTCGTTCGGAGTAATATTAAGTTTGTCAATTAAGTCCCACTTCACCTCTACAGGATACTTAGCACGCAGTCTCTTCACCCAGTCTTTCTCCATTGTCTCCTGGTAGTCGGCTGTCACCAGAGCCTTCACGTCGCTCATCTCCTCAGGTGCCTTCAGCATCTTGCCATATACGGCGTCGTTAGGGAAATTCTTCACCGTCTTCACCTTGGCATCAGCCACACCAAACTCCATCTTGTCAACGAGTCCGTTGTCGCCTTTCTTGAATATTCCCTTCTCCACACGTATACGGAGCACTGAATCGTTGTTGAATGTGGTGCGCAACACCTGTGCCCACTCATCAAATTTCTTGCCCTTCACAGCCTTCTTCACTGCTTCCACATCGGCTATGTCTTTAGTGTGGTATGCTATACCCTTGAAGCGTGGCTCGTCCCAGGCATACTTCTTCTTGTTCTTCTTAAAGAACTTATTCAGTCCTGCCTCGTCCTTGGCTGCCCTCTCCCACACCTCGCGGTTGCTTGCCTCGTAGAGCAGCAGTCCGTCATGATATTCCTTTATCAGGTATTTCATGTCTGGGTCTATGGCTGAGATAGAGTCGGCACGCTCGTCCATCACCTGCTGTTCGCTCACACCCTTAGCCTCAGCTATTGCCTTCAGACGGTTCTGGGCTATCTGTGTGCGCAGGTTACGGCGCTCTATGAACTTAAGGATATCGTCACGCAGTGAGTCGTATGGCTCCAACTGCTTTCTGTCCTTCATCTTGATGATGTGGTAACCCACCTCTGAGAGCACTGGTTTTGACACCTCACCCTTCTTCAGGGCAAAGGTAGCATCCTCAAATGCCTTCAGCGTCTGTCCCTTGCTTATCCAGCCTATCTCGCCTCCGCGCTGTGCCGAGCCCGTATCTTGGCTGTACTGCTTAGCTAATGCCTCGAAGTCGCCACCCTTCTGTATTACAGCATAGAGGGAGTCGGCACGCTGCTTGCTTGCTGCCATCAGCGAGTCGCTGGGGTTCTGGCCCGTCATCAGCAGTATGTGCTCTGGCAACACCAGTCCGTCAGGACCTATGCGTTTCTTCGTGTCGTCATATATCTTCTGTGCCTCCAGTTCCACGTCGGCATCGTTTATCATCGTAGGCATCACCTGCTGATCACGATACTGACGGAACTCTTTGTTGTATGATGTCAGCGTGTCGAGTTTTGCGTCGAGAGCAGCCTCCACCTTCAACTTATAGTTTATGAACAGGTCCACATACTCTCTCACGGTCTTCTGCTCCAGCACATCCGGACCATTGTTCTTCTTGTATGAATACACAAACTCCGACTGCTTCACAGGTTTGCCGTTGATGGTCATCACCGTTGGGTCATCCTGTCCCTTCGCCGTCTGTGCAGCGAAGGAAGTCATAATTAATAATGAAAAAATAAAAATTTTCTTCATCTTCTTCCTTATATTATTCGAGTGAGGTCTAAGGTGTTGTCTTTAACTCCTTTAACTTCTTTAACTCCTTCTAACTCCTAAATTATTGTGGCCTAGAATAGTTAGGTGCCTCGCTGGTGATAATCACCTCGTGAGGGTGTGACTCCAGCATACCAGCGTTGGTGATACGAGTAAACTTAGCACTGTGCAGAGCCTCTATATCTTTGGCACCGCAGTAGCCCATGCCTGAGCGCAGACCACCCACCAACTGATATATCACCTCCTGTACGGTTCCCTTGTAAGGCACACGTCCTGCTATGCCTTCTGGCACCAGTTTCTTGGTTTCCTTCACACCACTCTGGAAGTAGCGGTCGGCTGAACCCTTCTCCATAGCCTCCAGTGAACCCATACCGCGGTATGACTTAAACTTACGGCCATTGAACAGGATTGTCTCGCCTGGAGCCTCTTCAGTACCAGCCACCAGCGAACCTACCATTACTGAGTAACCGCCTGCTGCCAGTGCCTTTACTATATCACCTGAGTAGCGCAAACCGCCGTCGGCTATGAGAGGAATACCAGTGCCCTCGAGAGCCTTCGCCACGTCATAAACGGCTGACAGCTGTGGCACACCCACACCTGCTACCACGCGGGTGGTACAGATAGAACCAGGACCAATGCCCACCTTCACAGCGTCAGCACCAGCCTCCACCAGCATCTTGGCAGCCTCGCCAGTAGCTATGTTGCCCACTACTATGTCCACGTTAGGGAATGCTGCCTTAGCCTCGCGAACCTTATCTATTACGCCCTTGCTATGACCATGAGCGGTGTCTATGATGATAGCGTCCACACCAGCCTTCACCAGTGCCTCCATACGCTCAAAGGTATCTGCTGTAACACCCACGCCAGCTGCCACTCTCAGTCGGCCCTTGGCGTCCTTACATGCCATTGGCTTGTCCTTAGCCTTTGTTATATCCTTATATGTAATAAGTCCCATGAGGTGGTTCTCGTCGTCCACCACTGGCAGTTTCTCTATCTTGTGCTCCAGCAGTATCTTGCTTGCGCTGTCCAGATCCACCTGCTGATGTGTCACCACCAGGTTCTCTGATGTCATCACCTCGTCTATCAGGCGAGTAGGGTTGCTCTGGAAACGCAGGTCGCGGTTGGTCACTATACCCACCAACTTATTCTCCTCGTCCACCACAGGAATACCGCCGATGTGGTATTCAGCCATAATGTCGAGAGCGTCCTTCACCGTCTTGCCACGCTGAATGGTCACAGGGTCATATATCATACCGTTCTCGGCACGCTTCACTATAGCCACCTGACGAGCCTGCTCCTCTATCGACATATTCTTG
>JAZLBU010000033.1:0-36630 GCA_045613845.1 Prevotella sp.
CCCAAAACGTAAGTTTATCATTGCCGATACGCCAGGACACATAGAGTACACCCGCAACATGGTGACGGGAGCATCCACCGCCGATGCAGCAATCATACTCGTTGATGCCCGCAATGGTATCATAGAGCAGACCAAGCGCCATTCATACATAGCCTCACTGCTCAAGATAGACTATGTGGTGGTGGCAATAAACAAGATGGACCTGGTGGATTTCTCCGAAGAGGTTTATAACAATATCAGGCAGGAATATGCCCACATAGCCCAGCTGCTCGGACTGAAGAATGTATATTTCATTCCTATTTCAGCCCTCAAGGGCGACAACGTGGTGAACCCCTCAGAGCACACACCGTGGTACAAGGGCGAAACACTGCTGCACCTTCTCGAACAGATACCGCTCAAGGAGGGCTTAGAAGACAAACCGTTCCGCTTCCCCGTGCAGTATGTGGTGCGCCCCCAGACAGCAGAGTGGCCTGACTACCGTGCCTATGCGGGTCGCATAGCCTCAGGCACCATCAAGGTGGGCGATGAGGTGACGGTGCTGCCCTCATACACCAAGTCGCGCGTCAGTCGCATTGACGAGGGTACCAAGGAACTCACGCAAGCAGGAGCACCACAGAGCGTGAGCATCAGTCTTGCTGACGATGTTGACGTAAGCCGAGGCAGTCAGATAGTGAAAAGCAGCGAGTTGCCCCTCGTGGGACAGCAGGTGCAGATACTGCTCTGCTGGCTCAACCACCGTCCGCTGCAGCTCAGACAGAAATACATCATCCGTCACACCACATCAGAACTGCAGGGCATAGTGACCTCTATAGACTATAAGGTGAACATCAACACCCTTAACAACGTTACTGACGATGCTACTGTCAATATGAATGATATAGCACAGGTGACGCTAAAGGTTTCCAAACCCCTTGCCTACGACCTCTATGCCAACAATCGCTCCACTGGCTCGCTCATCTTCATTGCCGAGGGCACCAACGAGACCGTGGGAGCGGGAATGATAGTTTAGTTCACAGTTCATAGTTCACAGTTGACAGTTGAGGTACTCTGTAGTGTCTTTAACTCCTTCTAACTCCTTAACTCCTTTAACTCCCATGATAGATATTGACAAACTCAATTCACGCTTCAGCAACAGCAGTCCTGAAGACGTGCTCGACTATTTCCTTCCGCTCTACGGTGACAGGATAGCCCTTGCATCCAGTCTGGGACTGGAAGACCAGGTGCTTACCGCGATGATAGCCCAGAGTGCGAGGCGCACGGGGGTAGCACACCCTCGTATCTTCACCATCGACACAGGTCGCCTGTTTTCTGAGTGTTATAACCTCATCGACCGCACCAATGATAAGTACGACATCCGCATCGAGGTGTTCTCGCCAGAGCATACGGGTGTGGAGGCATACGTCAAAGAGCATGGTGTGAATGCCTTCTACCAGTCGGTGGAACTGCGCAAGGCGTGCTGCCACTGCCGCAAACTTGAGCCCCTGCGTCGTGCCCTCTCCACCCTCGATGTGTGGATATGCGGACTGCGGGCGTCGCAGGCAGTCACGCGCACAGGAGTGCAGGTGGTGGAATGGGATAGTAATAACAATCTCATAAAGGTCAACCCCCTTGCCCGTTGGAGCGAGGACGATGTGTGGCAGTATATCAAGGCGCACAAGGTGCCTTACAACAAACTCCATGATCAGGGCTTCCCTTCCATAGGTTGCCAACCATGTACCCGTGCCATAGAACCAGGCGAGGATATACGTGCAGGCCGTTGGTGGTGGGAGTCACCCGAACATAAAGAATGTGGACTGCACAAGAGATAACTCTTAACTCTTAACTCTTAACTTTTAACTCTTAACTCTCATGATAGGATATAAATTACCAGACAGTCTGTCAAAAGACATAGATAAGTTTGCCTCGTTAGCCAAGGGCTATCAAGAGCAACGGGTCAGTGGCACGGAGTTTAAGGCATTCCGTGTGCCACTGGGAGTTTACGAACAGCGCAAGAACGAAGTCTATATGGCTCGCATACGTGCCACTGGCGGTGTGATCACTCCCCGTCAGTTGCTCCGTGTCATCGATATCGCCCAGGCAGGTGGCTCCAATCTGCTTCACATCACCACACGTGGCGAAGTGCAGATACTCAACCTCGACGTGAACAGTGTGGAACAGGTGCTTCGCAGTCTGCAGGAGATAGGACTGGCTACCAAGGGTGGCGGTGGCAACACGGTGCGCAACATCATCGTCAGTGAATTCTCGGGCATCGGCAAGAGTGAGGTGTTTGACACCACGCCTTACGCTATGGCACTCACCAGTGCCATGGTGGCAGAGGCAGACTCCTACCTCATGCCTCGCAAACTGAAGATTGCCTTCTCCAGCGATGAGCATTTCATAGACTATGCTGGAGTTAATGACATCGGACTGGTGGCTCAGATACGTGATGGCGAGCGTGGTTTCCGTGTGTATATAGGTGGTGGTGCTGGCAGCAAACCCTCAGTAGGGTGGCTGTGGCGCGACTTCCTGCCTGCCGACGACCTCTATGCCCTCGTCAAGGCCGTCAAGACATTCTTCAATGCCCACGGTAATCGCAAGGACAAGTATAAGGCACGCCTGCGCTTCATCTTCTATAAGTTGGGCAAGGAAGAGACCTTCCGACTTATCGACGAGTATTTTGAGAAGGAAAAGGCTAACGCTAACGTAAACCTTAACGTTAACCTTAACCTTGACGAAAACAAAAACGAAAAAAACTCTCAAATCTCAACTCTCAACTCTCAACTAAAGTCTTGGGAAAGTCGCTATGTCTATTTCCAGCGTCAGCAGGGGCTTGCCTCAGTGGTTGTACCTATTACTTTGGGCAATATATGGCTGGATGATGCAGAGAGTGTAAAGAATCTCAAGGCACTGTTGGAGTTCGTCAGCAAGTTTGGTGACGACACGCTGCGCTTTACCCCTAAGCAGAATATCCGACTGAGGAACATCCCTGTACAGGCGTTGGATGAGCTTCACACCTTATTATATAAGTATGTGCCAGAGAATATCGAGAAGCCAGCCATACTCAACAATATCGTGTCATGTACTGGTGCTGACACCTGCCGTCTGGGTATCTGTCTGTCAAAAGGACTTACTGCAGCCATCACCAAAGCACTCGCTGACAGCGGTATCGACCTCGACCAGTTGCAGTCGGCACGCATCAATATCACTGGATGCCCCAACCTTTGCGGTCAGCCATTGTGGAGCGACCTCGGTTTTGTGGGTAAGGTGCTGCATACCGACCATGTGTATCCTGCATATCAGGTGTTTATAGGTGCTAACTATACTGACAACCCCGCACTTGCCGAAAGCATAGGCACCATAAGTGCCCACGACGTGCCTAAGTTCGTTGTCGATTTGGTGAGAGAGTACGGTTCTCAATTTTCAATCTTCAATCTTCAATTTGGTGAGTGGCTCCGCTCCGAGGCAGGCAAGAAGACAGCCGTTCAGCTCGTAGAGAAATACAGCCATGTGCCACTCTTCAGCGAGGACAAGAACTACTACTTCGACTGGGGCAGTGACGAGGTGTTTAATGTCACCAAGCGTGGTAAACCAGAGTGTTCGGCAGGACTCTTCGATATGATACAGGTGGATCAAGACAACATCAACGAGGCACGCGACAAGAATCCTTACGCTGTCATCTTCCATGCTTCACGTATGCTGTTGGTTACTCGTGGACTTGATCCGCAAGATGCCAATGGTGTTTTCGATGCCTTCACGGAACACTTTATAAAGACAGGGTATGTCAATGCCGACTTCGCCAAACTCATAGCCCAGGCAAAGGCAGAAGGAGAAAAGGGCACTTACGACAACACTCGTGCTAACGCCCTTGCCGACGTAGTGATAGAACTGTATAAGGGAATGGACGATAGTCTGCAGTTTAACGTTAACCCTAACCTTAACGTTAACCATGCTCCTGACAATGTTGACGTTCCCGTTAACGTTGGCGTTCCCGTTGTCTCTCGTACAAAGGACCTCCGTGGTGTGCTCTGTCCGATGAATTTTGTCAAGACAAAGTTGGAACTCGCCACGCTTAACAGTGGCGACCTGCTTGAGATATGGCTTGATGACGGCAAACCGATAGAGAATGTTCCTGGCTCTGTCAGGCTCGAAGGACACGAGATTCTCTCCCAGACGCAGCACACTGATGGCTACTGGCAAGTAGTGATAAAGAAAAAATAAAGTTTCATATAAATGTATCATTCCTTTTCGTCAGGTAATCAACTCGTTGATTATCTGACGTTTGTTTTCCTCGCAACCTAACTGTTGTTAATATCTTATAACATACTCTTGTTATAATTTTACCTACTCACTGCGATTGTCCACCTCGGGCAATTGCAGTAATTTTGCACTCAGAAAAGTTCATGAAGGAACAAGGTAGTGTCTTTTAATAAAATAAAAAGAAAGGTAAAAAGATTATGCAGAAAACTATTCAGAATTACATTGCAGCCGCAGCACTGCTACTTGCAGCAAGCACGGTGAGCGCAGAAACAAATGCTGAGCAGAGCACCTTCCTCGGTGATGACAACAATGCGAAGGTTAACATAGATCTCAGCCAGTTCAAACCCTCTGTTCCAAAGGTTGGCGGACTCATCAACGGTCGCTATACCTACGACACAGGCACTAAGGATGGCAATGGCGACAGCTACAACGGCTTCGATATACGCCGTGCACGTGTAAGCATAAGCGGCGACTTCGGCAAGAGCATCGACTATAAGGTGCAGGCAGACTTCGCAGGCTCTAACGTGAAACTCATTGATGCCTTCGCTCGTTTTAAGTTTGCCAAGGAACTCAACCTGCAGGTGGGTGAATACAAGGTGGCTTACTCTCAGGAGACTCAGGACGGTCCTACCAGTTGGCTCACTATCGAAAATCCTACCGTAGTGGCAAAACTCAATGGCTACAGCGACATCAGCGGCATCAGCGCCAACGGACGTGACGTAGGTCTGCGCCTCTATGGTAGCTTCATCCACAAGGAGGGCTACTCCGTCATAGGCTATAAGGTAGGCATCTACAACGGTCAGGGCATCAATGTCAAGGATAAGGATAAGTACAAGGATGTAGAGGCTTTTGTTACCATTAACCCTATCAAGGAACTCACCCTCTCGTTCGGCAACTATGCTGGTCGCTACTACAACGGCACGGAGAGCATTACCCGCAACCGTCTCTCAGCAGGTTTCACCTACAAGCCAGGCAAACTATTCCTGCGCTCAGAGTACCTGCACGGCAAGACTGGTCAGACTAATCAGCAGGGCTTCTATGCCACAGCGGGCTATCGTCTGCCTTACGGTTTGCAGCCAGTACTTAGCTACGGCTATTATCAGAAGGATACCGAACTCAAGGCTGACAACCAGAGCGACTACACCGTGGGCATCAACTGGTCTGTGAACAAGTGGATACGCCTCCAGCTTGACTACACCCACACCGACTACACCGCTTCCAGCAAGAAGAACAGCAACCTGCTTGAGACACAGTTGCTTGTGGCATTCTAAGACAGTTCACAATTCACAGTTATCGTAGCGTAGCGTATCGTAGTCACCACAGGTGACGTATCGTAGGGGCATAGCCCCGTATCGTAGAAATCTCCGATTGCGTTTCGTACGAAGTTTTCAAAAAAAAAACGAAGTTTACAATGAGAAAGACAATTTATTCAGTACTCAGTTTGGCAGTGATACTTTCACTCGCTATTTCAACAATTTCTTGCGGAGGCAAGAAGAGTGACAAATCGGGCGACGGCGAACAACTCGAAGGCCGCATCTCCATCTCAGGAGCCTTTGCCCTCTATCCCCTCGCCGTGAAGTGGGCAGAAGAGTTTCAGAAACTCAACCCTGGCGTGAAGATAGAAGTGGATGGCGGCGGTGCCGGCAAGGGTATGACCGACGTGCTCGCAGAGCAGGTGGATATCGCGATGGTATCACGTGAGGTGAGTCCCGAAGAGGAGCAGAAGGGTGCCATCGGCTTCCCTACAGCCAAGGATGCCGTAGTGCCTACCATCAACCAGAACAACCCCTTCTATGCTCAGCTCGTAAAGCACGGCATCAACAAACAGGCTGCTGCCGACCTCTGGATAGAAGGTAAAATCAAAACATGGGGACAGCTCCTCGGCACTCAGGACCAGACAAAGATAGCTCTCTTCACACGTTCTGATGCCTGCGGTGCAGCTGAGACATTCGCCAAGTGGCTCGGCAAACATCAGGAAGACCTCCTCGGCGAGGGCGTCAACGGCGACCCTGGCGTAGCAACGGCAGTGAGCAAGAACGAACTGTCTATCGGTTTCAACAACATTGGCTATGCCTACGACAACAACACCCTCAAGCCTCTCGACGGCATCCGTGTGCTCCCTGTTGATGGCAATGATAACGGTAAGATAGACCCCGATGAGGATTTCTATGCTTCAAAGGACCAGATCACTAAGGCTATTGCCGAGGGACGCTATCCTTCTCCACCAGCCCGCGACCTCTATCTCGTCACCAAGGGTTTGCCTACCAACCCTGTCGTAATAGCCTTCCTCAAGTATGTGCTCACCGATGGTCAGAAGCTCAACGCTCCTGTAGGCTATATCGAGATATCACAGGACAAGCTTGACAAGGCTCTTGCTAAGTTGCCAAAGTAATGTTACAGTTAACTCGCCCCGCTCCAATATGAGCAGTGGGCGAGTTTTTCTTGCTATGTAAGAAGTGTCAGTAAAACTGGAGTTTTGCTGAAAAAGTGATTTTTTATAACGCCGTTTCCTTGCGATTTTTGCAAGCAAATGCGGATGTGCGGTCAAATTCGCGATTCTCGTGTAATTTTGGCAACAATTTGATAATCAGAGTGTTGCGTGTTTTCGAGCTGAATTTCTGTTGAAAAAAGCACGAAAAAGGGGTGTAAAAGCTATGTTTTAGCCCTGCAAAAGCTATGCTTTAAGGTTATAGAAGCATTGCTTCTGCACGTAGAAGGGCTGCTTCTGCATGCAGAAGGGCTGCTTCCGCATGCGGTAGCTAAGTTTCTGCAGCTCATCACACTCTATTTTGCTTTTTTTATACACATTTTTTGAAGTGGCGTTTTGAAACAAAAAACGCCTTTTTGCTTACATTCTGATTATTCATACCATTGCTCCACACTTCCTTGCATCCCTAACGTATGTTACGCAAAACCTTAATAAAGGGGATTGCCCGCATGAGAGAATGGAAGTAATTTTGCAGTTGGAATTAAAAAAGGAATTTAAACTAATATGCAGATGACGAAACAGAAGATTAGAATTGCAACAAGACAGAGCCCACTGGCACTGCTGCAGGTGGAGGAACTGGTGAAGGAGGCTGGCATAACAGACTACGAACTGGTGAAGCTTACATCGTATGGCGACAGGCATAAGGAACAGTCGTTGATGGACGGTGGGCTGGCTCCCGACTTCTTCACTCGCGAACTGGACGAGGCACTGCTTAGCGGCAAAGCTGACATAGCGGTGCATTCGGCTAAGGACCTGCCCTATCCACTAACTGACGGCATAGAGGTGATAGCACTGACGGAGGGAAAGGATAAGACGGACAGCCTAGTGGCACGTGATGGACTGACCCTTGCCTCTCTACCCCAAGGAAGCAGGGTGGGCACAAGCAGTGCCCAACGCAAGGAGGAACTGCAGAGGGTGCGCCCCGACCTGGAGGTGGTGCCCATACGGGGTACGATAGAGGAACGTATAGCACAGGTGGATAGCGGCAAGGTGGATGCACTGATAGTGGCAACGTGTGCACTGGAACGTCTTGGTTTGCTACACAGAGCCACGGAGCGTCTGCCCTTTAAGACGCATCCCCTGCAGGGAAATCTGGCGGTGACGGGATTAAGGGGAGCAAATGCTACGCTGGTTCAAAGGTTGGAGGATCTTGACATTCGCCGCCACTACGGCAAAGTATGGCTGGTGGGTGCAGGACCAGGCGACCCCGAGCTGATAACGTTGAAGGGGCAAAGGCTCATCAAAGAGGCTGACGTGGTGTTCTACGATGATCTGGCATTTATCGATGATTATAAACCTCAAAACTCCAACCTCCAACCTCAAACCTCAAAATGGTTCTACGTCGGTAAACGCTCAGGCAAGCACAGCCACAGTCAGGAGGAGATTAACGAACTGATATACAAGGCTGCGACAGAGGGAAAGACGGTGGTACGACTGAAGGGTGGTGACCCAATGGTGTTTGCCCACGGAAGGGAGGAGGTGGACTACCAGAAGTCGAGACTAGTGGAAGTGGAGGTGGTGCCTGGCATAAGTAGCGGTGTAGCACTCGCATCGCTGACGCAGATACCGCTGACGCACAGAGGTGTGGCGCGCTCCGTAGCCTTCGTACTAGGACATGCCAAGGATATTCCAGCCCCCACTGCCGACACCTTATTATATTATATGGGAGGGGCGAAGGCGAGTGAGATAGCCCGCAAACTGCTCAACAGCGGTCGCGATGAGAACACCCCTGTGGCAATAGTGAGCAACGTGTCGCTACCCAATCAGCGTAGCATATACTCCACGCTCGGCGAACTGCGGTGGGCTACCATCCACACCACCCCCGTACTGATAATGGTGGGCGAGGTGGTGGCTTTAGAGGCAAGGGCACACAGGGCAAAGGTGTATGATACATCCTCAACATCCAAAACTCCACTGATAACAATAACCCACATACCTTTTAAGACGATGAACATAGATCTGACACAGTATGACTACATAGTATTCACATCCAGGCATGGTGTGAACCATTTCTTCGAGGAATACGATAAAGGTGATAAACCTCAAACCCTTAAGATTATCTCCGTAGGCACAGTGACCACCGCTGCATTGAGGGAGAGGGGCATAGAGCCTTTCTTTGAGTCGCCTACGCAGTCGGCAAGGGGCATTATAGACTTCTTCAGAGACAAACCGCGAGGAAGTCGCATACTGCTGGCACGTTCGGACAAGGGACTGAAGAAACTGCTCTGGGGATTGAGCCAGCATGAGGTGACCGACCTTGCCGTGTACACCAACACGCCTAATAAGGAGGCGGTGAAGCAAGACCTCACACAGCATGACAAGATAGTGTTTGGTTCACCATCGGGGGTGGAGGCGTTCCGCTCACTCTATACTACAGAAGAAATAAACGGATACAACGGACTGATAATAGCAAAAGGAGAAACAACGTATGAAGCGATTCAGACAATATAGAACTACACAGGCGGTGCGCGACCAGTGGGCTGACGTGACAGAACTGATGCCACAGGACTTTATATACCCATACTTTGTGGTGGACGGCAAAGGGGTGAAGCAGGAGATAGGCTCGATGAAGGGGGTGTATCACTTCTCTATCGACACGCTACTGGAAGACATCGCCCAGCTGCTCACTCTGGGCATAGACAAGGTGTTGCTATTTGGAGTGATACCACAGGAAGAGAAAGACGAGCGAGGCTCCTTAGCCTATAGCCCCGACAGCATAGTGGCAAGGGCGGTGAGGGCAATCAAGGAGGCTCTGCCCCAGGTGACGGTGTTTACTGACGTGTGCCTATGCGGATATACCTCGCACGGACACTGCGGACTGCTAAGAACATTGAGTATTGACAACGACACCACACTCCCCCTACTTGCCGAGATGGCTTACCAGCATGCGCTGGCGGGGGCAGACTTTGTGGCACCATCGGCCATGATGGACGGACAGGTGGAGGCGATACGCCAACGACTGGACAGCGATGAGCGCACAAGGCACACTCGCATAATGGGCTATTCAGCAAAATATGCCAGCGCATACTACGGTCCGTTCAGAGATGCTGCTCACTCGGCACCGAGTTTTGGCGACCGCAGGAGTTACCAGATGGACTACCGCACTCGCAACCAGGGTCTGGAGGAGATAGAGGCTGACATAAACGAGGGGGCTGACTGGGTGATGGTGAAGCCCGCAATGGCTTATTTGGACATAATACAAAGGGCTACGGACAAATTTACCAAGCACCCTATGGTGGCATACCAGGTGTCGGGAGAATACAGCATGCTGCTGAACGCAGCCAAGGAGGGGCTGTTCGATGAGTGGAACATATTTCATGAAAGCCTCACGGCTATAAGGCGCGCTGGGGCACAGTACATCATATCTTATTACGCTAAGCGATATGCACTTCTTACCAATCAACATTGACATAGAGAACAAAAGACTAC
This sequence comes from Prevotella sp., assembly GCA_045613845.1. Lineage (GTDB taxonomy): Bacteria > Bacteroidota > Bacteroidia > Bacteroidales > Bacteroidaceae > Prevotella. Next base: position 10,154 of record JAZLBU010000033.1, read on the forward strand.
TGATAATAGGCGGTGGACGTGTGGGTCTGCATAAGGCGCAGATACTGGCTCGCTTCACTGACACGGCGACCGTAATCTCGCCTGTGTTTAGGGAGGGTTTCGACAGGCTGCCCTTCACGTTGGTAAGGAAGGAGTATGAGGCCAGAGATCTGGACGGCGCCTTCATGGTATATATATGTACGGAGGATGGCGAACTGAACAGGCGGATAAAGCGGGATGCCCAGCAGAGGGGCGTGCTTGCCAGCGTGTGTGACAACCCATCGCTGTGTGACTTTACCTCGCCTGCCATTTTTCGCAAGGATAATATGACGGTATCTGTGGCGAGTGATGCACGGGACGTGAGAAGGAGTATGCAGATACGTGATGCCATAGCTGAAAACTTCGACATGATAGAGAGCCATGTGTCGGCTCCGCGGAGCATATATAACAAACGTTAGTGATATGATTACCTCATGACGGCGATTGCGCGGCTGGGGATATAGCAGTAACTTTGCACTCGGAATTTGGAATTAAACTAATAAAAAAACGAGAATGGTACATACACTGACACTTAAAACATGCAGGCGTACTGAGCAATACCGTGACGAGGGACGCATAAACGCGGACGAGGCGCGACACCTGTTTCGCGTGGCGGCAGGACTGGAGTCGCCACTGCTCGGCGAGACCGCCATACTGGGACAGGTAAGGCGAGCATACGACGAGGCAAGGGCACAGGGCAAACTGTCAGCAAACATGAACAAGATGTTTCAGGCGGCTATACACGTGGGACACCGTGTGCGCACTGAGACGACAATATCGCGCGGAGCGGTGTCATACTCACAGGTGACGGTTGACATGCTGAGCCGTATGGTGCCTAACCTTGACGAGAAGGTGGTGAGCATCATAGGCGTGAACGATATGACGGAGTCGATACTCAACTTCCTCACGGCACGAGGGGCTACGAACCTCATTCTGGCTAACCGCAGCTATGATGCTGCAGAACAGCTGGCGAGGAAATATGATGCCCTGGCAGTGCCACTGAGCGACAAACGCAAGATACTGCGACTGAGCGATGTGGTGATAAGTGCTACGGCGGCTCCGCACAGCATAATAAGGAAAGAAGATGTAGTGCCTTTTTACGGCAACATGCTGTTCTTTGACCTTGCCAGTCCTCGCGACATAGATGAGGACGTGGCGCAGTTAAATGGCGTGCAGCTATTCACCCTTGACGAGATAGAACGCAGCGCCAAGCAAAACCTCAAGGCACGCAGCAAGGCGATAGGCGACTGCGAACGCATAATAGAAGAGGAACTGGCAGAACTGAAGCGCTGGGAGGAATATAGGAGGGCTAAGGCAAGAAAGGAGGCAACAGCATGACACGAGAAAAATCTATCAAGGCTTTTGCCGAGGCTACGAAGTACATACCTGGTGGCGTAAACTCTCCAGTAAGGACTCTCAGGGCTGTGGGCGAGGCACCACTGTTCATTGACCACGCCAAAGGTGTCACCATCACTGATATTGATGGCAACAGCTACACGGATTTCTGTCTGTCATGGGGAGTGTTCATTGCTGGACATGCCAACGATCATGTAACCCAAGCTGTAGGTGAGGCTATTGGGCGCGGTACTAGCTACGGCATTCCTACTGAACTGGAAACGGCATTGGCAAAGAGGGTGTGCCAACTCATTCCGAGCATGGAGCAGGTGAGGTTCGTCAATTCGGGCACCGAGGCTGTGATGTCGGCTATCAGACTGGCTCGCGGATATACCCAGAGAAACTATATTCTGAAGTTTGACGGCTGTTATCACGGTCATGCCGACCACCTGTTAGTAGCAGCTGGTTCAGGTGTGGCAACCTACGGCAGAAGTGGCAGTGCTGGTGTGCCTGACGATTTTGTGAAATATACCCTCGTAGCACCGTTCAACGATAAGGAAGCTGTAAGAGAACTGTTCAGCCAGAAGGGCAGTGACATAGCAGCGGTGATAGTAGAACCAGTGCCTGCCAATATGGGTGTGGTGCCTGAGAGAGAGCAGTTTCTGCAGTTTCTGCGTGATATAACGAGGGAATATGGCAGTCTGCTGCTATTCGATGAGGTGATAACAGGATTTCGCCTTACACTGGGAGGGGCACAGCAGTACTACGGCATAGAACCTGATCTGACTACTGTGGGCAAGATAGTGGGTGGAGGATTTCCAGCTGCAGCGTTTGGTGGAAGGCGTGACATCATGCAACTCCTTGCTCCTGACGGCCCCGTGTATCAGGCTGGCACCCTGTCGGGCAATCCTGTAGCAATGACGGCAGGTTTGGCAACTCTTGAGGTGCTGAGTGAGCCTGGAGTGTATGATGACTTGAACGCCAAGGCAGAAAGGTTTATCCATCGTCTGCAGGAGACGCTTGCTCCCAAGGGCGTGGTGATCAATCATGTGGGGAATATGTTTACGCCATACTTCACTGGTGGTAAGTCACCCCGCAACTTCAGCGACGTGAAGCAGAGCAACCTCGATGCATTTGCCCGCTTCTGGCGCTATATGCTACACAATGGGGTGTATCTCTCACCATCGCAGTTTGAGAGCAACTTCATCTCTATTCAGCACACGGAAGAACAACTCGAACATATTGTAGAATTCGCAAAAAAATACTAATTCAATCATGGCAGAAATAAAGATTACTGACGACAACTACCAAGAGATATTGGCACAAGAGAAACTGGTAGTGATAGACGTATGGGCAACATGGTGTGGACCATGTCAGCGCCTCTCGCCCATCATAGCCCAAGTAGCAGAAGAATATGGTGACAAGGCTGTTGTGGGAAAATATAATGCTGAGAACAACGAGGAACTGCTCGAAAAGTACGGCGTTCGTAATATACCCACCATCCTGTTTATCAAAAATGGTGAAGTGCTACAGCGCCTCACCGGTGTGGTCAATGCTACAAAGATAAAGGAAACCATAGACCAGCTTTAACTTTTAAACTTTTGAACTTTCGAACTTTTGAACTTTTAAACCCCAAAAAAAGATTATGGCAAAACTAATAGTAAACGGAGAAGAGCAGGAAGTGAAACTGCCTCTCACAGTATCAGAATTGATAAAGGCAAATAACGTACTGCAGCCAGAAATGGTAAGCGTACAGGTGAATGAAGAATTCGTAGAACGCGAAGAGTTTGACACTATTCAACTTAACGATGGTGACACTGTCGACTTCCTCTACTTCATGGGCGGAGGAGCTTAGTTCAGTTGATAGTTGACCGTTTTCGTAGGTGCTTTGGCACCGTTTCGTTTTCGTAGCAATCTTTGATTGCGTTTCGTACAAAATTTATTTTGTTTATTATGTTTGATTTTACAGAAGAAGAACTTAACCGTTATTCCCGTCATATCCTGTTGCAGGACGTGGGCGTAGAGGGACAGGAGAAGATACGCAATGCCAAGGTGCTCGTAGTGGGTGCTGGAGGTCTGGGTGCCCCTGTGTCACTATACCTCGCCGCAGCTGGAGTGGGAGAGATAGGTATTATAGATGGTGACGTGGTGGATCTGAGTAATCTGCAGCGTCAGGTGATACACTTTACTAAGGATGTGGGCATAGCTAAGGTGCTGTCGGCAAAGGAGAAGATGCTCGCCATCAACCCCAATGTGAAGGTCAATGCCATACAAGACCTGCTAATGGCAAACAATGCCCTCGATATTATCAAGGACTATGACTTCATAGTCGATGGTACGGACAATTTCCCAGTGAAGTTTCTTATCAATGATGCCTGCGTAATGGCTGGCAAACCGTTCAGTCATGGTGGCATACTGCGTTTTGAAGGACAGACATTCACCCATGTGCCTGGCTCTGCTTGTTATCGTTGTGTATTTGGAGCACCACCACCACCTAACCTCGTACCTACATGTTCGCAGGCTGGAGTGCTGGGTGCCATCGCAGGAATGCTGGGCACCATACAGGCGGCCGAGACTCTGAAGTATATCACTGGCGTGGGCGAGTTGCTCACCAATCAGCTGCTCACGTTTAATGCCAAGACCATGGACTTCCGTAAGGTGAAGACTCGCCACAACAGCCATTGCCGCCTCTGTGGTGATAATCCTACTATCCATGAACTGATAGACTATGAGCAGGCTGCTTGTGATTTGAAGAAACATTGATAAAATAACAGATTACAGATGACTTTAGGCGAAGAGAAATACGGCTGGACAGAAAGCGATAAGCCCCTTTATATTACTCAGGAGGCGTATGACTCCATACTCTCTCAGGCTAGGCGTGATGCACCCATAGAGAGCTGTGGCTATGTTATGGGAGGGGAGTTAGAGGGGACTCTCATTACAGAGAATCTTCCACTGACCAATGTGGACCATAGCGCGGAGCATTTCAGCTTCGACCCCAAGGAACAGTTTGCTGCTGTGAAATATGCACGTAGCAACGGACTCAGTATTATAGGCAACTGGCATAGCCATCCTGCATCTCCCTCACGTCCGTCAGAGGAGGATAAGCGTCTGGCCTATGACCCTAATGCCTATTACCTCATACTGTCGCTGGCTCCCGATGTGTCAGGTCATCCCTATGTAGCACCAGGACAACCCGTTCTCAATGCCTTTCGCATAGTCGATGGTAAGGTCACTCGCCATCCAGTCCTGATTAAGTAGTTCCTGTTAACGCCAGAAAAAAGGTAGCGTCTTCGCTACCCGTATTAGTTTAATTCCTTTGCCAGATGAAGTTGTGTTAACTTTGTCTGGCTTTTTACAGTATAAAACACTACTAAACCGCGTTTTGTAGAAAATTATTCCAAACTACGCCTCTTTTCTTGGAAAGAATGCCAATATATCTGTACCTTTGCAGCGGAAATCAGAAAAAGGAATTAAACTAACAAGACATTATGACAACAGAACGCATTATAATAGCCGATCCGCAACCGCTCACGGCTCTTGCCGTCGAGACACTTGCTCAACGTTTGGCACCGCATATCCCTTCACTCTCGCTATCTGATGGTGAAGATTTTCCTGTAGCCTATGCCCCCGACCTGTTTGCACTCAGACAGTTGCTTAAGGATGGACGCAGAAGTGCCATAGTACTCGACTATACCCTCTTCGACTTCAATGATCAGGAGTCGCTCTGTCTCCTTGCTGATTCACATAAGGATACCACCACGTGGCTGTTGCTCTCCGACGAACTCACTGCTGACTTCCTGCGCTATGTTCTCTACCAAACCACCAACGTGGGTGTGGCATATAAAGATGCCTCACTAGATATACTGAGCGAAGCACTGCGTTACGTACTGCGAGGCGAACGCTACATCTCGCAGCATGCCACCGACGTGCTCTTGCAAAACGCTGTGCAACGTGACAATCCGAAGGATGACCTCACCCAAACCGAACGTGAGGTATTGAAGGCCATAGCCCTTGGACGTACCACCAAGGAGATTGCCGCCGAGCGTTTCTCCAGCATCCATACCATCAACTCCCATCGCAAGAACATATTCCGCAAACTTGGAGTCAACTGTGCCCACGATGCCATGAAGTATGCCTTCCGTGCAGGATTGGTGGATGAATCGGAATTCTATATTTAAGACGAGGGAGATAACCTTGGTGAAAGCCCAGAAAAGAAAAAAAGAGAACCACTGATTAGTGATTCTCTTTTTTGTGGACCAGCCTGGGCTTGAACCAGGGACCTCCAGATTATGAGTCTGTTGCTCTAACCAACTGAGCTACAAGTCCGAAAACTTCGTTACGATACGTCACCTATGGTGACTACGATACGCTTCGCTACGATACGGGGCTATGCCCCTACGATACGCAACTTCGTTGCTACGAAGACTGTTGCCTATCGCATTTCGCGATTTTGCGAGTGCAAAGGTACTAATAAAAGTTGAAAGTTGAAAGTTGAAAGTTGAAAGTTTACTTTCAGTTAATCTTTTTTAACTATACCAGATGGTAGGTGTTGCCTGAAAGTTGCTTGATGGCGCCCTTCATCTCAAGGGAGAAGAGTAGGGCATTGAGGGGACCGATGGGTATGGCGGTGTGCATGGCGATGAGGTTGGCTTGCATGTCGCCAGACTGCTGGAGGCAGTTGATGACTTTCTGCTCGTCAGGGGTGAGGTCGAGGAATAGCTGACGCTCGATGCCTTGCTGACGTGCCCTGCTGATATCAGCTGCTGACTGCCATTGCAGGAGGTTGATGATGTCGTGGGCTGAGGTGATGAGGGTGGCTTTGTTGTCGCGTATGAGGTTGTTGGTGCCTTCGCTGGCTGGTGAGTGGATGGGGCCTGGGATGGCGAAGACTTCTCGATGATAGTCTTGTGCGAGGCGAGCGGTGACGAGTCCACCACCGTGTGAGGCGCTCTCAACGACGATGACGGCATCGCTCATGCCTGCTATGATGCGATTGCGTTGTAGGAAATTATGTGCCAGGGGTGTGGTGCCATGAGGAAACTCGGTGACTACGCCTCCATTGCCGAGGCACATCTTGTTGGCATCGCTGCGATGGAGTGAGGGGTAGAGGGTGTCTTGACCGTGGGCTACGACTCCTATGGTGGAGAGACCACTGCTGAGGGCTGCACGATGAGAACTGATATCGATGCCGTAGGCCAGTCCGCTGACTATCACTACATCAGGACAAAGGAGGGCGAGATCACGCACTATGGCATTGATGCAGTCGCTGCCGTAAGGTGTGCTCTTGCGTGTGCCCACCATACTGATGATGTGGGGGGCGTTGAGGTCGGCTGTGCCTCGTGTGAAGAGCACCATTGGGGCATCATTACATTGGCGCAGGCGGTGGGGGTAGTGGGCATCGCTGATGGTGAGTATCGTGACGTTTTTCTGTTCGCACCATGCTATCTCTTCTTGGGCTCTCGCCTCTTCTTCTGGAAAGGTTTTGCCCAGTTTCTTGAGCACAGCATCAGCGGAGCCCTCTTCATCATAGAGTGTCTTGATGGTGGAGAGTCCGTACTGCCCTAAGGCGAGCTGGGAGAGGATGAGATGGTTGGAATAGTTCAAATCGCTTCGCTGGTTCTTGCGCTCCAGTAGGTGCTCAGGCGAGCAAGCTCGGTTCAAGAGCTCCTTCGGAGCAGTTCAAACGCTTGCTTTCGCAAGCTAGTTCAAACGCACCTGTGGTGCTAGATTATCTTGAATAGAGGTATTGCACGAGGGTTTGGCCTACGGCTTTGAGGGTGGCTTTGTCGAGATGGTGGATATCATCGTTGACGGTGTGCCATGTGGGACCGAAGACGCTGGCCTCGCAGTCGGGGTAGTAGGGTATGATGTCGATGGTGGGTATGCCTGCCTCGTTGAGTGGTTTGTGGTCGTCAGTGATGTAACCACCTGACTGGTTGACAAAGAAACTGCCATAGCCAGCCTCGTTGGCTGCCTGCCATACATCATCGACGATGCTCTGGGCATAGTGCTTGGATAACCCCTCTTGATAGAACTTGGCACCTTGGCCTCCGACCATGTCGAGCAAAATACCCAGACTCACCCCCTTCCCCTCTCTGTTTAGAGAGGGGTATATTGTTTTGAGGTTTTGGGCATAATGTTGGGCGCCGAGTGCCCATGAGTTTTCATCTTCCTTGCCACTCCATGTGGGGGTGCCATAGTCTTCGGCATCAAAGCAGACGAAGTCGATACCTATGTTAGGTTGAAGGTTGAAAGCTGAAGGTTGAATGTCATTTGCTGTAGTATCGGAAGGTTGGAGGGTGTCGCTTGTGGTAGTATTTATGATTCGTGCCAGTTCAATCATTACGGCAACGCCGGAGGCGCCATCGTTAGCAGCCATGACGGGAGTGTGGTGGTTGGCCTCGACGGGGTCGTTGTCAGCCCAGGGGCGACTGTCCCAATGGGCACAGATGATGATGCGCTCAGTGGCTGAGGGATTGGTGCGAGCGATGATATTGGTGGAGTGGAGTAGGGTGCCATCCCACGCTTTGAGGTCGGCTTTCTGGGTTGATACCTCACAACCATACTGCTTGAATTTGCTGATAATCCATGCCTCACACTGGTCGTGGGCAGGGCTGTTCATGGTGCGTGGACCAAAGGCGCACTGCTCAGCACAGAAGGCGAGGGCACTGTCAGCATCGAAGGTGGGACCCACGAGCTGGGGTTCGGCATCATCAGCAGTGGCCTGCTTCTTGTTTTGGCAAGAAGTGAAAAGTAAAAAGGAAAAAATAAAAAGTAAGAAGTAATTTTTCATTTTTAAGCGTTAAACTTTAATCTTTAACCATTAACCGTTACCCCCTGCACTTGACTCATTACTCTCAGCCAGTTGCCTCCCCATATCTTGCGGATATCGGCCTCGCTATAGCGGCGACGCAGCAGCTGGATGGTGAAATTGATGAGTTCAGAGGAATCATTCACGCCAGGCACTCCGCCATCGCCGTCGAAGTCGGTGCCTATGCCCACATGGTCGATGCCCATGATGTCGATGGCATGCTCAAGATGGCTGATGGCATCGAGGATAGTCGCCTCGCCACTGGCTTTAAGGAATCCATGATAGAAGGTGGTGTGAGCCACACCGCCAGCCTTGGCGAGTGCTCGCAGTTGGTCGTCGGTAAGGTTGCGAGGATGATCGCAGAGCGCTCGGCAGTTGGAGTGGGAACAGACGATAGGAGTCTGGCTAATCTCCAGGGCATCATAGAAACTCTTTTCGGCAGCATGGCTGAGGTCGACCATCACGCCGAGGCGATTCATCTCGTGAATAACCTGTTCGCCAAACTGCGACACACCATTATGGGTGTTGTTGCCTCGGGCAGAATCGCAGATGTCATTGTCGCCATTATGGCAAAGGGTGATATAGGTTATGCCACGCTTGACGAAATGCTCAAGGTTGGCGATATCATTCTCAATAGCCAGACCATTCTCTATGCCGAGCACGATGCTCTTTTTGCCTGCCTGTTTGTTGAGCAGTATCTCGTCAGGGGTACGAGCAAAGGCGAGGTGCTGAGGCTGTTGGTTGACAAAGCCCTCGATGGTGTCGAAGATGAAATCGGTGTAAGCCTTAGGCGAATCGATGTCGAAGTGCACCTGATGGGCAAAATCCTGTGGTAGGTAGCACACCATAGTGACGGCATCCTGATGGCCCTCGGTCATTTTATGCAGATCAACCTTTATGCGAGGGTCGCGATTGAGGAAGTTCACTCCCTGGTGAAAGAACATGGGGGTGTCGCAATGGGTGTCGATGGTGATGATGCGCTGATGCAACTCTTTAGCACGACTGAACTCGCGAGCACGCTCTACGAGCCACTGGAAGATGGGCAGTCCGTTATTGCCAAGCCATTCAGGGTGCCACTGCACTCCGAGGATGCTCTTATGCTCACGGCTCTCCATAGCCTCTATGGCACCATCAGACGCTGTGGCGATGGTGCGGAAGAGGGAGCCAGTATTGTCAACCACCTGATGATGGAAGGAGTTGACGGCAAGTTCCTCGCGTGCGTATATGTTATATAAGGTGGAACCTTTGCTTATGCTTACTGAGTGTGTCGCCTCATTGCGATCAGCATCCTGGCTGTGCTTGATGCCTGAGGCGTGATCCTGCTCTACATGCCCTCCCAGAGCCATGGCAAGGGTCTGCATACCTCGACATATTCCGAGCATAGGAATCTGACGGTTGAATGCCAGACGCGTTAGCAGCAGTTCGGCACTGTCACGCACGGCATTGATGTTGTGCAGTTTGCTGGATGGTTCCTCACCACACCACAGGGGGTTATAGTCGCCTCCACCAGTGAGGATGAGGGCATCGATATGTTCCAGGGTGTTGATGACTACGGAATCATCAGTGACGGGAGGTATGATAACAGGTACGCCACCAGCCGCAACAACCTGCTTATAGTAAGCATCGCGAATAGTGGCGTCGATATCACTGTGATTAGCCGTCATGGCGATGACGGGTTTCTTCTCAGCCTCAGGGAAACCAGTATAGGCTGCTTCAGTCAAGGCTTCAAGAGAATATTGCTTCATTCTTCTTCCAAATGTATTGGTACGTCGCGCTTGATGCTTTGGTCAAGCGAGATAAGTGTTTCGGTAGATACTACTCCGTCGATAGACTGCAGAGTGTCATTGAGCAGACGCATGAGCTGTTCGTTGTCGCTGACATAGGCCTTTACCATCATGGTGTAAGGACCTGTGGTGAAGTGGCACTCCACTATTTCGGGTATGTCAACGAGTTTCTTGACTACGTTTTTATACATAGAACCGCGCTCCAGCGTTATGCCAACATAGGTGCAGGTGCCATATCCCACAGCCTTAGGGTTAACGGAGAATCCGCTACCTGTTATAACGCCTTCTTCCTTCAGTCTCTCTACACGCTGATGGATGGCAGCACGCGAAACGCCACACATCTCAGCCACGTCCTTGAATGCAATACGTGCATTGGTAGCAAGAATTGAGAGTATCTTCTTGTCAAGTTTGTCAATTTTTTGCATCGTTGTTATATTGTTAGTTAGTTCTTTTGGGTCAAGTAGATGGGCTATGACGCACTCCTCAGTCGTAGTGCAGCATTCTCAGCCGCCTCCATTATCTCTCTCTCGCCTGGACCTTTATCGTTTAAGCCACAAAGGTGCAGAATGCCATGAATGATGACACGATAGAGTTCTTCCTCATAGGGTTTATTAAATAGCTCGGCATTGCTCCTGACGGTGTCAAGACTTATCACGAGGTCGCCATTTATTTGTTTATCCTCATTATAATCGAACGTGATGATATCGGTATAGTAATCGTGCTGTAAGAATTCACGATTAACCTCGAGTATCTTCTCGTCGTCACAAAAGAGGTATCCCACCTCGCCTATGCTGCGCCCGTACGTAGCGGCCACCCGCCTTATCCAAGCTGTGGTGTCACGCTTGCGTATCTTAGGCATACTTACGTTCTCGGTAGAGTATGTTATCATTGATAGTTGTTGAGTTGTGATTCAGTTATCATGGCACATACTGCGACACATCCTTGCCGAAGTGCTCCAGTGTGCGCACTATGTTGCTGGTGAGCGATGACAGTTCAGGACGGGCATAGAAGATAACGGTCTCAATGCCATCGGCGAGAATATGGTTGAAATCAGCCTGCTCTCGCTCATACTCATAATCCTTCACTGAGCGCACACCCTTCACTATAGCCACTGCACCATGACGCTGGGCAAACTCCACTGTGAGGTCGTTGAATGCCTCGGCCTCCACACGGGGATCGTCCTCGTAGAGTGACTTGATGTGAGCCAGACGGGGATAGATGTTGCTATCGCCTTTCTCAGGATTATAACCTATGCCGATCACTACCTTGTCGAAAATGTTCAGTGCCCTTTCCACTATATCGGCATGACCAATAGTGAAGGGATTAAACGTACCAGGAAAAATTGCTACTTTCATTAGTCAAATAAAGATGGGTTATTACGGTTAGAAGTATATGCGTTTCTGCCTAAATGGCTGTAGGTTAAATCGGTAGCCACACGGCCTCGAGGGGTGCGCTTGAGGAAACCCTCCATTATCAGGTAGGGTTCGTAAACATCTTCCACGGTGCCTGCATCCTCGCCTATGGCTGTGGCTATGGTGCTTATGCCCACAGGACCACCACCAAACTTATCGATGATGGTGAGGAGAATCTTGTTGTCAATCTCGTCAAGTCCGTAGCTGTCAATGCTCAGCGAACCCAGAGCCACCTTGGCAATGTTGAGGTCGATGCTGCCGTCACCCTTTACCTGGGCAAAGTCGCGCACTCGTCTGAGGAGTCCGTTGGCTATACGAGGCGTACCGCGTGAGCGACGGGCTATCTCATTACAAGCGGCATCGCTGATGGGCACCTGCAATAGTCCTGCCGAGCGTCGGATAATCTTGGACAGTGTGGCAGGGTCGTAGTATTCAAGGTGCATATTGATGCCAAAACGTGCTCGCAGCGGAGCCGTAAGCAGACCTGAACGCGTGGTGGCACCTATGAGGGTGAATGGGTTGAGGTCTATCTGTATGCTGCGAGCCGACGGACCCTTGTCAATCATAATGTCGATGCGGTAGTCTTCCATAGCTGAGTAGAGATATTCCTCCACTACGGGCGACAGACGGTGTATCTCGTCAATAAAAAGCACATCGTTGGTTTCAAGCGATGTCAGTAGTCCTGCCAGGTCGCCTGGCTTATCGAGTATCGGCCCCGAGGTAATCTTGAATCCCACCCCCAACTCGTTGGCAATGATATTGCTCAGCGTTGTCTTGCCCAGTCCGGGAGGACCATGCAACAGGGTGTGGTCAAGTGGTTCGCCACGATATTTAGCAGCCTCCACAAACACCTCCAGATTCTCCACCACGCTCTGCTGTCCGCTGAAATCCTTGAACAACAGGGGGCGCAGAGCCTTTTCGAAGTCTTTTTCCGAAGAACTGAGGCGTTCGCTGTGTATGTCGAAATCATCTGTCATATTGTTCGCAAAGGTAATAAAAAAAATACAAAATGAAGAAAGAAGAACGAAAAATGTGTACAAACTGCTAAGAATTTTAAAAAACTATGAACTATGAACTGTGAACTGTGAACTTTTTTTGCTACCTTTGCACCCTAATGGAACGTATTCTCATAACAGGGGCGACAGGATTCATTGGCTCATTCATAGTGGATGAAGCACTGAGGCAAGGTATGGAAGTGTGGGCTACGGTGCGAAAATCGAGTGATTTGAGCTATCTTCAGGACCATCGAATAAATAAGGTGGAGCTCGACTTGTCATCTGAAAGCCAGATGGCTGAGGCTCTTGCCTCCCTGCACCTGGATTATGTGGTTCATGCGGCTGGGGCAACAAAAGCGTTGCACAGAGACACCTTTTATAAGGTAAACACTGAAGGAACGAAAAACCTTGTCAAAGCTCTGCAAACCACTAACCCTGGGCTGAAGAGAATGATTTTCATTAGTTCGCTGAGTGTGATGGGAGCCGTCAGAGAACAGTTTCCGTATGAAGAAATCAGAGAGACAGATATTCCCCAACCCAACACATCATACGGAATGAGTAAGTTGGCTGCTGAGAAATGGTTGCACGATAATTGCACCCTGCCTTTCACCATACTGCGTCCTACTGGGGTGTATGGTCCACGTGAGAAAGACTATATGACGATGGTCAACAGCATACGAAAGGGGGTGGATGTGTCAGTAGGTGCACAGCCTCAGGATCTCACCTTTGTGTATGTGACGGATGTGGTGCAGGCGGTTTTTCTTGCGATGAAATCGGAGAAAAGCATAGGGCGAACCTATTTTCTGAGTGATGGCGAGGTGTATTCCTCACGCACCTTCAGCAACTATATCATCGAGGCGTTGGGTAAAAAGCGAGTACTGCGACTCAAACTACCTCTGGGTGTGTTGCGAATGGTCTGTGCTGTGAGTGATGTGATGATGCACCTGACGGGCAAACTCTCAACATTGAATAATGATCACTATAATATACTGAAACAGCGCAACTGGCGTTGTGATATCACCCCCGCAATACGTGAACTGGGCTATCAGCCTAAGGTGAAATTGCGAGAAGGAGTAGGGGTGATAGTTCAAGAAAAGTTCAATAGATAGATGAATAAGAAACTGAAAGAATACTTCGTCCCAATGAAGAAGGTAAAGAAGGGAGGCCCGTTAGGCATGGGCTTCTGGCAGTTTATGGCTCCAGAGGTGGCTACCTTTATATATGCTTTCTTCACCGTAATTGTGATTTTCTTCACATGGACCAATCTCGACAATCCATCCGATTTGCTTTGGCAACGTCTGCAATTCGTTTCAGGCACTCTTGCCTTGTGGGTGGTTTATCTGTTGTGGCCTTGCAAGGCTGTTATCGGGGCACGCATAGCCTACCTATTGTGCATGCTTGGGGTGTGGTATCCTGATACCTATGCCATAAACAGTCAGTTTGCTAGTCTTGACCATATCTTTGCGGGTTATGAGCAGGCAATGTTTGGTTTCCAACCATCATTGGTCTTCTCACAGATATTCAGCAATCCTGTGGTGTCAGAATTGATGTACATGGGCTATTTCTCCTATTACCTATTCTTTGTGGTCACTTTGGCAATACTCTTTGTAACTCGTTTCCACAACCTTGAGCGTGCTGCTTTCATGATATTCGCAGGTTTCTACATCTGTTATGTTATATATCTGCTCTTCCCTGTCACTGGTCCGCAATATTACTATTTAGCCGTTGGAATGGACGAAATTGCTTCAGGACATTTTCCTGATGTGGGCCATTATTTCAAGGATAATATGGAGGCTCTGAGGTCGCCAGGATGGGACAATGGTTTGTTCTATAACCTGGTGCAGTGGGCTCACCATGCAGGCGAACGTCCTACTGCTGCCTTTCCATCCAGTCATGTGGCCATAGCTACTCTCGTAATGATGATGGTAGTTCGTATGCGCATGTGGCGATGGCTCCTGGTGCTTGCCATTCCGTTTATGTTCCTTTGTCTCAGCACGGTGTATATATATGCCCATTATGCCATAGACGCTGTAGCTGGTATGGCATTCGGTATATTGCTGTTCTTTGTGCTGGGAGGACTGAAACTGCATGGAGACAGGGGGTAGCAATTGCTACTCCTCCACACCCATCTCTTTGAGCAAACGGTCAGCCTTTGCCCAGTGTTTCATTATGTACAGAATGTATCTGATATCGACATTTATACAGCGTGCAAGTGGTGCGTCATAATAAATGTCGGCTGAAAGACTGTCCCAGTTGCCATCAAAGGCCAGTCCTATTAGTTTTCCGTCGCTGTCTATCACTGGCGAACCAGAGTTGCCTCCTGTTATGTCGTTATTGGACAGGAAGCATAGGTTCAGGGTTTTTGACACCTTATCAGTATATATGCCGAAATCGTCCTTCTCAAGCAACTGCTTGAACACTGGTTCTGCAAAATATTCCTCGATGGAATCGGCTTTTTCCATTTTCTGCACCATAGACTGTGCTGTGGTGTAATAGCCTGAGTCATAACCGTTAATGCGGTATCCGCCTATCTGTCCGTATGACAGTCGCATGGTGAAGTTGGCATCGCTGTAGTGGGGCATATCCTGTTCCATGCGCACCTTTGCCTTGCATAGCATTCTCTCCTGCACATCTATGCTGTCGCTGATGGAGTCGATGGTAAGACGTATGTCAGCAAGGGCATCCACCAGTGATAATCCAAACTGCATGCCAAGGTCGCGCTCCATCTTCTTTGTGGTTCTTACCTTGAGTTTCATGCCACTCTTCATCAGTATGGAGTTGTCATACATCTCGTTGACATAGCGGGTGCAGTCGCCACCAAACTTCTTGTCGATGGTTTGGTAGAAAGAGGGCAGGTATGCTGAGTCGCCTATCTCCTTGCGGTAGTTTTCTATCAATGCTGCGAGTGCCTCGCTGTCCAGGGCTTTGTCCCATGAGTCGCTGTTGTCAGCAAACTCCACATATTGTTTCTTGGGTTTGTCCTTGGGGCCCTTTACCTCCATACCTTTATAATATTTCATGGCACGGACGGCGAGCTCGTTCTGACTTCTTCTGCCAAAAGACTCAGCAAAATAGGTCATAGCTCTTGTGGCTGCTGAGTTTATCTTGTAATATCTCTTGAGTTTTTCAAGGTTCAGCGGTATGTTCATTGAGTCTGCATATTGCTGTATGCGTTCCTCATATTTACGTTTCATGTCAACAATGCCGATGGAATCGATGCATTTTATCATTCCGATGGAGTTCTTCCAATAGTTGGAACTCTGGGCATACTTCGAGTCGTACTTTATGCGTACAGCCTCTGAGGTGCTCATGTGACGCTTCATAATGGTCTGCTTCACACCTCTCACCTGTTGCATGGGGTAGAACAGTCCGTTGCGCATCTCCTCCACACCGTAACTTGACAGGTAGCGCTCCGTACTGCCTGGGTAGCCTATGGTCATTGAGAAATCGCCCTCTCTGTATCCATCGATGCTCACAGGCAGGTATGATGGTGTTATGCCTTGGGCTATACTGGTGGAGTCGGTTCCCATAGGCACATTGTCTTCTGAATAGTCTGCTGGCGCTCCAGTCTTGGGGTCAACATATATGCGGAATACTGATATGTCGCATGTTTGGCGTGGCCACATCCAGTTATCCGTCTCGCCACCGAATTTTCCGAGTGATTTTGGTGGTGCATACACCAGTCGCACATCGTTGTATCTTTGGTATGTAGTGGCATAATACATATTTCCCTCAAAGAATGGGTCTATCTCCACGTAGTATGTGCTGTCTATCTTCTTAGCTTCTTTGGTCAGCACCTCGTTGAGTGAGTCTATCAGGGCCTCTTTCTCCATATTCTTCAGGGTGTCTATGCCCAGAGAGTCAAGTTTAGGGGTGATATCTTTCTGTTCGCGCATGAAGGCTACGAACATATCTTCATTCTTCAGTTCCTTACCGATGGAATCGGCATAAAAGCCATTGAGCATGTAGTCGTGCTCCACAGTGGAGTGGGAGCGTATAGCCTCAAAACCACAGTGGTGGTTGGTCATGAGCAGTCCCCTTGGCGATACCACCTCGCCTGTGCAGTAACCTGAGAAGTTTACCACACAGTTGCTCAGTCCGCCATAGAGTGATGTCTTAGGCAGTTTGTATCCCTCTGTCTTCATCTGCTCATACACAGCGTCAGGCAGGTTGTAGAGCATCCACATGCCCTCGTCGGCCCTAAGCGAATTGAAAATTGAAAATTGAAAATTGAAAATTAAAATTAACGATAAAACCAGCAGTTTTCTCATTATCAACTATTATCTTTAATCTTTTATCTTTTAACTATTATCTATCATCTAAACCTCTTTCCTATCACAGGCAGAGATGATAACTGCACGTCATTCTTCACCACTATCACGAGGTAAGCCAGTATCAGCAGTGTGTTACAAAGCAGTTGCAGCCACACGTAAGGCATTCTGGTTGACAGCTCCATAGCGTAATAGAAACAGGTGGTAACGATGACATATGTAAAGATACCCTTCAGGTCGTAGTTGATAGGGTATTTCTTTTGTCCCACGAAGTATGACAGTAGCATAGCCGTACCATAACCAGCCACTCCGCCCCATGCGCAAGCCATATAGCTGTATTCAGGTATGAAGCAGATGTTTACGGCTATCAGCATGGTGCATCCTGCCAGACTGAACCATGCTCCCCAGATGGTTTTATCTATGAGCTTATACCAGAATGAGAGGTTGAAGTACACTCCCATCATTATCTCGGCCACCATCACTATTGGCACCACCTTGAGGCCCACTCGGTATTCACTGCCCAGTATGTGCTCCAATATCGGCATGTAGCCCATCACACACAGAAAGGCAAAGAGCGTGAAGATGATGAAGAACTTCATGGCGTGGGCATAATACTCGTTCTTGTCCTTGTCCTTTGCTTTGGCAAAAACTATTGGCTCATAGGCATAGCGAAAGGCTTGCGTTATCATTGCCATTATCATAGCTATCTTGGCACATGCACCGTATATGCCGAGCTCCACCACTCCTTGTGTCTTGTCAGGATACACCAGTGGGAATATCATCTTGTCGGCCGTCTGGTTCAGGATGCCTGCTATGCCCAGTACCAAAATAGGCCATGAGTAGTTGAACATTCTGCGCATCAGCGCCATGTCCACCAGTTTGAATGCCACATTGTTCTCCTTGCAGTATTGGCGTGCAGCCACATGCTCATGCCAGAATTCGGGTATAAAGAAGAAGGTGATAAAACTGGTGCACACAAGGTTGAGGAAGAACACATAGAACACGTCATTCTTGCCCAAAACAACGAAGTAAAGCAGGTTCAGTCCTATGTTGAGAATGATAAACAGCAGTTTGAGCGAAGCAAACTTTATAGCGTTCTTCTTATATCTGAGGTACGAGAATGGTATCGCCTGTATGGCGTCAAGTGCCACCACTGTTGCCATCATCAGTATGTATTCCTTGTGGTTGCTGTATTGCAGTGCATTGGCTATGGGGTCTATGCCCAGAAACACTATGGCAAGGAACACTGCACTCAGCACACCCACCACAGCCATTGAGGTAGAGAACACACTGTGCGGATTCTCATCCTCCTTATTGGCAAAGCGGAAGAAGGTGGTCTCCATGCCAAAGGTGAGTATCACTAGTATCAGTGCCACATAGGCATACAGATTGGTCACCACACCATATCCACCGCTTGATGCTGCTATCACATGGGTGTAGAGCGGTACGAGCAGATAATTCAAGAATCTGCCCACTATGCTACTGAGTCCGTATATTGCCGTGTCTTTGGCTAATGATTTCAGTCCTGCCATTTTTCTTTTCCTTTAAGGCATGCAAAATTACAAAAAAATGTTGAAACAACAAAAACTTTCAACTTCCAACTCCCATCTTTCAACTTTTTTTACTACCTTTGCGCCGTAAACAACTAACTCTAAGGTGAAATGATTGTAATGGGAATGCCCCTTTGGGCTTGGATAATATTCTATGTAGCAGTTTTTTTGATGCTGATTATCGACCTGAAAATGTTTGGCAGAAAGGGTCAGCATGAGGTGAACGTTCGCGAGGCACTGAGCATGACGGCAGTGTGGATTGCCGTATCCCTTGTTTTCTGTGCAGGCATCTACTTCTTCTATCCCCATGATCCGCATGAGATGGCTATGGAGTTCCTGGCTGGCTATCTGATTGAGAAATCGCTCTCTATGGATAATCTCTTTGTCTTTCTTATGCTCTTTTCCTATTTCGGCATTGAACGTAAATACCAGCATGAGGTACTCTTTTGGGGCATCTTCGGAGCCCTTGTGCTTCGAAGCATCTTCATCTTCGCTGGAGCAGCTGCTGTAGAGCGCTTTGAGTGGATACTGGGTCTGTTTGGCTTGTTCCTTATCTATACTGGTGCAAAGATGTTCTTTCATGATGACGACGAAACGCCTGATCTCTCCAAGAACTTCATCGTTAGAGGCTTTGACAAGGTCTTTCCTGTCACTAAAGAAATGCATGGCGATAAGTTTTTTATAAGGGAAAAAGAACCAGCTAAATTGTCATTTTTCAATATTGGCATATTACATTCAACCTTCAACTTTCAACCTTCAACTTTCAAAAGGGCAACTCCATTGTTCGTTGCCCTCTTGGTGATTGAGACCACTGACGTAGCCTTTGCGGTCGACTCCATCCCAGCAGTGTTCTCTGTCTCTCGCGATCCGTTTGTTGTGCTCACGAGCAACATCTTCGCCATACTGGGTTTGCGTGCCCTCTATTTTGCCCTTGCTGCTGTGGCACAGTATTTTAAGTTGCTTAAGTACGGACTGGGTGTGATACTGGTCTTTGTGGGTTGTAAGATGCTTCTCGGACTCTATGGCATAGAAGTATCAACGCCAGTAAGCCTTGCTGTTATCATAGGCGTCCTGGCATTGTCTGTTATTTTCTCACTAATGTTTACGAAGGGTGAGCCGTTAGCCGAAAAAGAGGTAGGCAACAGCGATAGCGGCGATGATGCCGGCAAGGTCGGCTAATAAGCCGCAAGCCACTGCATGACGGGTGTGACGTATGCTCACACTGCCAAAATATACGGCCAATATATAGAATGTGGTGTCTGTGCTTCCTTGGAATATGCAAGCCAGTCGGCCCACAAATGAGTCTGCTCCGTAGGTGGTCATGGCATCTACCATCATTCCTCGTGCCCCACTGCCTGAGAGGGGTTTCATCAATGCCGTAGGCAGAGCTGCTACGAAGTCTGAATTCAGTCCGCATGCACTCACACACCATGCTATGCCGTCAGTAAGGGCGTCCATAGCACCTGAGGCACGAAAAACACCGATTCCAACGAGTATTGCTACTAGGTAAGGTATTATCCTTACAGCCGTCTGGAAACCTTCTTTGGCTCCTTCTATGAAGGCATCATACACATTCTCCTTCTTTCTTACCGCAGCAACGATGAAACCGGTGATTATTGTCATCAGCAGTATGTTGGCTGTGGTGGTCGAAACGGAGTCCATAGTCTCCTTATCCAACTGCGAGAAACCCCATATTATTGCTCCAACAGCAGCACACATGCCTCCGAGTGTGAGCAGTATGGTGCGATTAAACATGTTTATGCGCTGATACAGACAGGTGAACACTATGCCTGCCAGCGTAGCAAAGAAGGTGGCTATGAGTATGGGAATGAATATGTCTGTAGGTTGAACGGCCCTCATCTGTGCCCTATATACCATAATGCTGACGGGTATCAGCGTCAGTCCTGAGGTGTTGAGCACCAGAAACATAATCATCGGGTTGGTGGCCGTAGCTTTCAGGCGCTCCACCGTTTCTGTCGTGAGTGGTTTGCCTTCCTGCTCCGCTTTCAATTTTAAATCTTCAACCTTCAACTTGTTAATATCTTGCATCTGCTCCATTGCTTTCAGTCCCAGAGGGGTGGCTGCATTGTCCAGTCCCAGCATATTGGCTGCTATGTTCATGAATATGCTGCCTGTCACTGGGTGGCCCTTGGGTATGTCAGGAAACAGTTTGCTGAACACTGGTGAGAGCAGTCGGGCTATGAAGTTCACCACTCCGCCTTTCTCGCCTACCTTCATTATGCCGAGCCATAGCGAGAGCACACCAGTCAGTCCGAGTGAAATCTCGAATGCAGTCTTTGACGAGTCGAATGTTGAGTTCATCATTGCTGGAAACACCTCCACATCGCCCATCACCACTAGTTTGAATAATCCGATTACGAATGCAATCAGAAAGAATGCTACAAAAATGTAATTTAAAACCATATTCTTTAACTTCTATATCTTCTAAGTGGCTTCAGCCACGTTATCTTCTTCCCTAAAGAACGCATTCCGATACTCCCCTGAGAGGAATTCATAGCCGAATCGGCATCTCAGGCAGTTTTTCTTGTCGCAATACTCCTTTTTCAGTTGTATCAGCGCCTGCGAATCGCCTGCTGAACGCACCTCCAGTCCGCATTCCTGCCACATTCTCACTATGTTGTTGTCCTCGGCCTTTACGGCTTCGAGCAGGTCGAATGCCCTGTCTTCATATTCCTCCTTGGCATGGTATCTACCGTAGGCGAATATCGTTGGCACCACGGTGTTTATTATGAGCAGGTCCAGTTTGGCGCCCTTTATATTATATAAGGTGGCGATGTCTTTCGCCGTCTTGCAGTTTAGCAGTTGACTGAGTGATGTGCGTTGTTCGTGATACATCCTTGCCAGTTGCATCACCCTCACATGCGGAAAATTCTGTGGTCGGGTTCTTAGGTATCGCCATAGGGTGGCATCCATCGGCGTCAGTCCGAATTTCTTCTGCAGGTATGCAAACTCCCCTGCGTATTTTGCGTCCACCCTGTCCAGCAAACCAGCCATACCGATAAATATGCTCTCTATCTGGAATAGGTTGTCGCGATGGTGGGCTAGGGCATTCATGGGTATCATCGTGGCCCATGTCTCAAAGGCATCGCCATTGATGCTGAAACCAAAGTTGCGTGCCAGGGTAGCAAAATATGCAGCCTCCCACGAACCCTTCGCACGTTGCACTCGCTCCACTATTGCCGAGGTTTTCTGTTGCAGTCGCTCCACCTGCAGTGTGCTCATCCAACTATGCACCTTCAGCGATGGCAGTCTGTCTATTATCTTATAGCATGGAGGATATTTCTCTGAGCTCACGAGTCCTTCGTAGTCATGCTTCAGGTCGTCGGCCACAGGCAGTTCCAGTGTGCTTAGCGTCTTGCCCTCGCTGGTCTTCACCTCCATGTCGGCATGTTCCACCACATGCATTATCACACTGTCGTAAGCCGCATCCTTGTCGTGGTGGTGCCTGTACCAGTCGCTTGCCTTGATGTGTATCTCCACATTGCCCACCCACAGCATACCGTCCACCTTCACCTTGGCATTGAAGAAGTCGGGCCCCGCATCGCTGTTGTTATACAGTCCAGGGTCTATCACCTCCACCATCCTGCCATCGGTGGTTCTTAGCTCACCCAGTGGCAGTAGCTTATGCTTCCAAGTGTAGTGCAGTAGGCGCTCCATCAACTTTTAGCTTTTTCCTTCTTACTTTTCCCTTCAATAATAAGTACAAACTCCCCCTTGGGCTCATGCTGTTTGAAGTGCTCCAACACCTCTTTTATCGTGCCCCTCACACTCTCCTCATGTATCTTTGATATCTCCCTGCAGGCACTCATGCGCCTGTCCTCGCCAAAGAACTCTATTAGCTGTTCCAGGGTCTTCACCACCCTGCGTGGCGACTCATATATTATCATCGTGCGAGGCTCCTGGGCCAGTTCCGTCAGTCGTGTCTGCCTACCCTTCTTTTGGGGCAGAAAACCCTCAAAACAGAATCTGTCACAAGGCAGTCCGCTGCTCACCAGCGCAGGCACGAAAGCCGTTGCCCCAGGCAGTGTGTGCACCTCTATGCCAGCCTCCACAGCCTCTCTCACCAGGTAAAACCCCGGATCGCTGATGCCAGGGGTGCCAGCATCTGTTATCAAGCACACCATCTCGCCACTCTTTAGTCGCTCCACTACGCCATGAGCGGTGGTGTGCTCATTAAACTTATGATGAGCCCACAGCTTCTTCTCCTTTATGTCGAAATGCTTCAGCAATATGCCACTCGTACGAGTATCCTCGCACAGTATCAGGTCGGCCTCCTTGAGCAGCCTCACTGCCCTGAAGGTCATATCCTCCATATTGCCCACTGGTGTCGGAATTAAGTATAGCATAACTTTCAACCTTCAACTTTCAACTTCTTCTTTGGTTATATACCTCTTCCAATACAGTATAATCACCGTAGTAGCAGGCAGGGCGATAATCAGACCGATGAAACCAAGCAGTGCACCCCATACCGAGAGCGATAGCAGCAATACCGCTGGGTTCAGTCCCATCCTGTTGCTCATCACCTTAGGAGTCACTATACCATCGATTATCACTTGCACCACACAGAACACCAGTACGGCACTGCCAAAAACTATCCAGTAGCTCTGACCCGTCTCTGATGCCTTCATAGCAGCCAGAAAAGCCGTAGGTATCAGCGCCAGCGTGTGCAGGTAAGGCACCATGTCGAGTATGCCTATCAGTATGCCCAGACCAATGGCCATGGGGAAGTCTATTATCAGGAATCCTATGCAGAACAGCACACCCATAGTGAAAGCCACCAAGCCCTGTCCGCGAATGTAGTTGTTCAGCGACACCTTCAGGTCCTTCGCCAGGTCTTGCCAGAAGGGGCGCAGCTTCTTAGGGAATATACGTACCCAGTTCTCCGTCAGGTATTCATAGTCCATCAGTATGAAGAACATATACAGCAGTGTGATAAACGATGCTATGATACTCAGCAACAACGTCACACCCTCGCTCAGAGCCGTGAACAACCTCGGCATCGTCTCCTTTATGGTATTGGTAAAATTCTCTGACTTCAGAAAATTCGCCACATCGTCTTTGTTCTCGTTGAGCCACCACTGTATGGTCTCAGGAAAATTCTTTATATGCGTAGCACTGTGCAGATACTGCGTAGCCAGCGTGGTGAAACGTGAAAACTCCTCTATCATAGGTGGAATAATCAGGTATGTCACACCCCCCATCACCAGTATCACCGTCATAAAAGCCATCAGTATGCTCATAGCCCTCCACCTTATCTTCAGCCTGCGCTCCATAAACAGCACCAGGGGGTAAAGCAGGTATGCAAAAATCCATGCTATGAAAAACGGCAACAACACCGCACTCAGGTAATTCAGCACCAGGCATACTATCACCACCAAGGTGATAATTATCACACCTCGCATCGCACGGTCAAATGTAATAGGTCCTTCTATCATTGCTATAGTATTAATGTATAGAGTGTAAAGTATAAAGATGCTCTAAATTTGCACCAAAGTTACAAAAAACTTTTTGAATACTTGCAACTTTCAACTTTTTTTTGTACCTTTGCACCGCATTTTTGCAGAGTGCCCCTCTTTATGAGTGGTTAAAATCAGCAAAAATGAAGTAGGGTAGATCCGCTAGCTCAGTCGGTAGAGCATCACACTTTTAATGTGGGGGTCTTGGGTTCGAACCCCAAGCGGATCACCAAAAAAGAGGTCATCACGACCTCTTTTTTTTCGCTTAGTGGGTTCTCACCCAAGGTTTCTTTCTACATATTCATCAAACTGATCATTGAGCCTCTGCATCCATTCAGGTAGTTTGCGCTTGGCATTCTCTATGAGTTCCGCAGGCATCTCCTTGTAATAGGCGTATGCCATAGGACCAGCGATGGCACCCAGTGTGTCAGCATCGCCACCCAGTGAGATGGCGAGTTTGAGGCAGTCGGCATAGTCCTTGCTTTCAAGGAAGCAGATGATAGCAGGCGGAATGGTGAGCTGACAGGTTTCGTTGAAATCGTAACTCGGTTTGATGTCGGCATAGGTGCGTGAGAGCCATTCGGGGTAGTATTTGCCCAGAACATTTTGCTTGATATACTCCTTGTCCTTGCCCTGCATACCATAGTATATGGTGAGCGCAGTAGCTACGGCACCCTTTATGCCCTCAGGATGGTTGTGCGTAGGCATAGCAGTGCGTGTGGCGAGCCTGATGCACTCCTCCTCACTCTTAGCCATAAAGCCAGCGGCAGCCACCCTCATGGCACTGCCATTGCCGTATGATCCATAGGCAGGTGTAATCTCGTTGCTTATGAGCCATCGCGCAAACCTTCCTCCATAGCCTCTGTATATGTCGTCACGACATCGTGCCCATAGGTTAGCAGCTATGTCGAGTTTGTTTATCAGAGCCTCGGCACAGGCAAAGGTGCACACCGTGTCGTCAGTATAGGTGTTGCTGGGATGAAGCAGGTTCACCTCGTCATAATTCTTAGTGCGGTAATCAAACTCATAAGGCATACCGCCAATGTCGCCAATAGCTTGGCTTAGTAATAGATTTTTCATGTTTTTTTTGAGAAGTTAAAGGAGTTAAAGAAGTTAAAGGAGTTAAAGGAGTTAGAAGGAGTTAGAAGACGATACCTGAGTGCCTCAACTGAGCACTAGCGAAGCGAACTCTTGAACTTTTGAACTTTCTTGAACCGCTCCGAAGGAGTCTAGTGAGCTTAGAACTCCAGTCTGAAGCCCTTCTCCTTCATTTCGTTATAGCTGAGGGCATTGAAACTATATAGGAAAGCCTCTTTCTTGTTAGGCAGCATGATGTTCTCGTCCAGTTGGTTGAGGATGCCCAGTTTCAGCATTTTGTTAGAGAAATTCCTGCGATCAAACCTCACATCTAGTATCGCCTCGTATAGGTGTTGCAGCTGTGTCATAGTGAATTTCTCACTAAGCAGTTCGAAACCAATCGGCTCAAAGTGTATCTGTCGCCTCAGTTCCGTCAGCGCCATACGCAGTATCAGGTCGTGGTCGAAAGCCAGCGATGGCACCTTGTCTATGGGAAACCATTGTGCCTTAGCAGCATCATCGCCAGCCTTCACGTCGCTCAGTCTCACCAGTGCGTAGTAGGCTATGCTTATGACTCGCTCTCTGGGGTCGCGGTCAGGACGTGAGAACGTATGAAACTGCCTTATGTATGCCGTCTTCATTCCCGTTTCCTCAAACAGTTCACGTTTGGCACCCTCCTCCGCAGCCTCGTCAATCTTCAGAAAACCACCAGGAAAAGCCCACTTGCCCTTATATGGGTCAATGCCGCGCTCTATCAGCAGCACATTCAGGCGAGTGCCGTCAAAACCGAATATCACACAGTCTGTTGTCACACTCGGATGCGGATACTTGTAGTGATACTTAAAATCTTCCATAATTCCTTTATTGCGTTAAATTCACGCAGCAAAGGTACTGCTTTTTGTTTAATTGTGCAAGAAAATGCCACAAATTAACAACTCGTTTTGATGCCTATTTACAGAAGCATTGCAAGGGCATGCAGAGGCAGTGCCTTGGCACGCAGAAGCAGCCCCTCAGCACGCAGAAGTAATGCCTCTGCAAACAGTTATTTTTTTTTAACCAATAAAGTGCTGAATACCAACAATTTAGACAGCTTAATAATCACTTTTTTTAATAGCAATTATTTTTTAATCAAAAACCATCATTTAGCCTAAAATAGCATGCCACATTTTAACATTTGAGCAAGTAACGAGGTCGCCAATGTCGCCAATGTCGCCAATGTTGCCAACCATGCTTCGCACGTGCACGTATATGTTATTATATATATAATATAAATATCTCTTTTCCTTTAATGGTTTCTCTCTTCTTTTTTAGAGACGTATTATTCACCTCTCATCTACAACCTGTAGTCTCTCATCTCCTATCAACTAATCGTAGTTGTTAGTGGCAACAATGGCAACAATGGCAACTATCCTAGAACATTTAGGCGAGGAATTCAGTTCAGGAGAGGTGCGTAGAGTGGCTCAGATACTTGGATATAAAAACCAACCTAGAAGCATTATAACCCGATGGGTGACTGCTGGAGTGGTAGAGAAATTTGCACATGACAGATGGCGAAAAGTTGCCAATGTTGCCAATGTTGCCAATGTTGCCAAAAAGAAAGGAGGTAAAGTATGATAGCATTTAATAGAAGACTCCCGTACGTTAATCGTAATCCCTTGAACATTCGCTATTCAAATAAAGTGAAATGGCAAGGGCAAGAGGGACAGAACAAAGGTTTTGTAGTGTTTAACAGGTTCTCAATGGG
>JAZLBU010000034.1:0-1963 GCA_045613845.1 Prevotella sp.
AAACTTCCACGACCATTGATGGAAATGTAGCAACGCACATACTCTTCTTTTGAGGTAATCTTGGAGCCATCGTTGGTAGTAATATACATCTGAAACACCTTGTAGGGATTGCCGGTGAGTTCTGTTGGGGCATCCTTAAAGCTAATGGTATCAATCTCAGATGCAACGAAAGGAACAATCACCCCACCCTGCACGTTGGCCTGCAGATGTGACTGTGTGGAATTGAAATTGAAGTAGTTGACATCGTTGACAGATAGGGGGAACTCCCAACTGTTACTATACGAACGCGTATGTACATGAATATTGTCCTGCGCTATGCTCACACTCACCATAGAGAGCAGCATACTTAGCATGAAAGTTTTATTGATAATACCACGCATACCGATTACTTCTTAAAGATGGTGAATGACTGGGTGCCACAACGGACAACATAGCTGCCCTTGGGAAGCGACACGAGATTGACTTGCTGAGACTCACTGGTGGCGCACACGTCGACCTGCTGTACAGTGCCCTTCATGTCATATACCTGTACAGGCTCTATTGACATAATCGTGAGCACCATGCCATCGGGTGAGAACAGCGGGGCAACCTCTACCGTCTCGATATCCGAGGGATCGTCAACCACAGCAAACTGAGCGATACTGCTGAACACAAACTTACGGGTGGTTATACGCATCGAACCATTTTCAAAACGTATAACAGGCTTGTAATCAGCAAAACTATAATACACCTTCGTGCCATTGGTCAGTTCGATCATCAAACGCTTGGCTGGCAAGGCCGAGATGCTGACTATAGCAAGCAACAGGGACAAGAATAAGCGACGTTTCATTAGAGTTGTAAATCCGTTATATGACTACTTCTTTTTACTCCACTACAGTCCCCTTGAAGGTTACCTCATAGGGATACTGGCGATTCTTTTCCCGATTGCGCCATGTGAGCATCTTATGTTCCTGCGGAGCACCCATTACCACGAGATACAACGCGGTGATTTCCTGACCACGGGGCATTTTCATTACAGCCTTACCGTTGCTGACGGGCTCACCATAATGCGCCATACCATCTGCAGTTACAGCAACAAAGCCATAACGTAACGTAGCATCTGAAGAAACATTGGCAACAACCTTTCGTCCCGATTTGACAGGTTGGAGACGTATGGCATTGAAACCATAGTCCTCAGGAATCACCTCATCAGAAGGCGCATAAACGCCCTTACCCAGCGACTTCATGGGCGTATCAAAGGTGCAAGCATAGCGGCGGGTCTCGTTCCAGGCATGACCAAGATCGAGGTTAACAATATGCTGGCAGGCATCTATCATTTCATCGTTGAACTGTTGCTGAGTGAGTCCATATAGACGCTGATAGGTAATGACAGGATCTTCGCCACGCTTGCCATTGCGATAGAGGTCGGCAATGCAGGTGTTGCCGCGCTTGTTGGCCCAATACTGCAACACATAGGGCGAACGATAGATGTTTTCGCCATCAAGGTAGGCTTTATGGATGGCTTTGCTATAGGCTTCGAAGTGATAGTTCTCATCGGTAAGCCAATCGGGATTGACATGCCACAGCATCCACTGACTGGTCATCTCATAGAACCCAGAACCACCCCAGGCCGCACTCAGACTATCGGCCGGAATCTGCAACTGGAACGAATGGCCCAGTTCATGGGCTATGCAGTTGAGCTTGCGATCCTGAATACGGTTAGGCGCTACCCATAGGGCTCCGATAAAGTTGTCGTAGGTACCACCATAGGCA
Source organism: Prevotella sp. (assembly GCA_045613845.1). Taxonomy (GTDB): domain Bacteria; phylum Bacteroidota; class Bacteroidia; order Bacteroidales; family Bacteroidaceae; genus Prevotella. The sequence goes on from JAZLBU010000034.1 coordinate 1,753, forward strand.
GTACCGTCAAGCGAATAGTTGACCATTACCATCATCTTGTACCTCTCGGCCTTGGAACCCGGCAAGGTAAAGCGCAGCGAGTCACGGAAGTAGGCATAGAAGGTCTCAACACGCTGCAGCAAATTGTCAAGGTCGAAAGACATGGATTTCCCTTCGAGCGTGGGCGGATTGCTGAGGTCGTCACCAAAGCCCTTCTCCCAAAACACAATGA
>JAZLBU010000035.1:0-2078 GCA_045613845.1 Prevotella sp.
CTGAATGTGCGTCCGATAGTAGTGCCTGATACTGCAGTGGTAACACTGAAGGTGGAAAGCCGAAGCCACAACTTCCTTGCTGCTGTTGATGGTAGAAGCACCAGTCTGGATGAGGGCACCTTGGTGAAAATCTCTAAGGCTCCTTATTCGGCTCGAATAGTGAGATTCAGCGACCGCAAGTATTTCTCAACCCTAAGAAAGAAGATGATGTGGGGCATTGACCAAAGATGAGGCTTCCTAACCAGAAATATAGGGCGAAGACTATTGTGAAGTGGTTGTGGCAATCATCAAGCGACAACCGCTTGCAGGCTATACTCAACACTGCCATAGGACTGGCACAGGTGGTGGTGAGTCTGGCATCGGTATGGGCTGTACAGACGGCTATTGACATTGCTTCTCACAACAAGGAGGGGGATGTTATATCGGCTGTATTGGTGATGGCTGCTCTGGTGGGCTTGAATTTCGTACTCAATATATCATCGGTATGGGTGCGCAATATCCTTGGCATTAAGGCTCAAAACAGAATGCAGAGGCGAATGCTCGGAAGAATTCTGCACTCTGAATGGCAAGGACGTGACTCTATGCATAGTGGCGATGTGCTGAACCGTCTGGAGCAGGATGTGAATAATGTGGTGAACTTCGTGGCTGAAACTCTGCCTAATGCGGTTTCGGTTGTGGCACTGTTCCTCGGAGCTTTCATCTATCTCTTCACTATGGACCACTCGTTGGCTCTCATCATTGTGGTGATGTTCCCTGTCTTCCTCGTATTGAGTAAGATATACATGGGCAAGATGCGACAGCTGACTCGTGAGGTGAGAGAGTCTGACAGCCAGGTGCAGAGCCTGTTGCAGGAGTCTGTACAGAATCGTATTCTTGTTAAGACCCTCGAGAGCGAGGACGAGATAGTGGATAGACTGAGCGACCAGCATTCCATGCTTCGCGAGAAGGTGGTGAAGAAAACTCGCTTCTCTGTCATCTCTAACCTTATAGTTAATGTGGGTTTTGCTACGGGCTATCTGGTGGCTTTCGCTTGGAGTGCACTGCGTATGTCTATGGGTTCGCTCTCTTATGGCGGAATGACGGCTTTTCTGCAACTCGTAAACAAGATTCAGAATCCTGCTCGCAACCTCTCCAAACTGGTTCCGCAGTTTGTCTCTGTATTCACAGCGGCTGAGCGACTGATGCTGTTTGAGGATATACCGATGGAGGAGGAAGGGGAGCCGCAAGAGGTGGAAGGACCATGTGGTGTTCTGCTGCATGAGGTGTCGTTTGCTTATCCTGATGACCCTGATACTCCTATTATCGACAAACTCTCTTTTGACTTCAAACCTGGCACTTGCACTGCAATAGTGGGCGAAACGGGAGCTGGAAAGACTACCTTGCTGCGAATGATTCTTGCTCTGATTCGTCCTGACAGCGGCTACGTCTATATATATAATAAGGTGGAGAGAATCATCGTTTCGCCTCTCACCCGATGCAACATAACCTATGTGCCACAAGGCAACACCATGCTTAGCGGCTCTATTCGCGATAATCTGCTGCTGGGCAATGTCGATGCTTCTGAGGAACAGATGTATGAAGCTCTTCATGAAGCTTGTGCCGACTTCGTTCGCGAACTGCCTGACGGACTGGATACGGAAATGACAGAAAAGGGTGGGGGACTGAGTGAAGGACAGGCTCAGCGTATATGCATCGCTAGGGCATTGTTACGCAACAGCCCGCTGATGATTCTCGATGAGGCAACGAGTGCCCTCGACCCCGAGACAGAAAAGAAACTACTCAGCAACATACTGGAGAATAACTCTCGAACGGTAATATTCATTACCCATCGCCCAGTGGTGTTGCGCTATTGTGATACCTCCCTCAATTTGGAAAGAATTCACAATTAAACGACATTTCGCACAACCTCCATTTGACATTTGTCAATGCGCGGAAGAAAAAGGCATCTTTTTCAAAACTTTTTGTGAAAAAGATTTTGCCATATCGCAAAAAAGTTATACCTTTGCACTCGCTTTTGCAAAAAAGCCCCCTTTTTTCTATAGGGGTTATTCGTTCTTTGACAGAGTTACATAAACAGG
>JAZLBU010000036.1:0-17778 GCA_045613845.1 Prevotella sp.
TGTACTTTATGTTGTCCGATGCCAGTTTCGAGGTCTTTGGCGAGAAGTCATACTGCACATCGTTCTGTAGCAGAGGGTGCTTCCTGGTCAGTATATCCACCAACATCGTCTTACCTGCACCGTTGGGTCCCACAATGGCGATGTGTTCGCCATCGTTCATCTCAAAATCCACAGGCTCCGCCATGCGCCATTCAGGCATCCTCGTTACACCTTTTTGTACCTTGATAACCATTATTTTATGTCTCCTTTCACCTTTTCCTTATTTTTGTTTACAAAATCTTTCCAACTGCTATAGCTTTTGCCCATCGATGCAGCTGGCGATGTTATCTGCAAGAAGTGGCAGTAAGCCGCACCAAGAGCGTCAGTGGCATCCATAAACTTCGGCATATCCTGTTCCTCTATCTTCAGTATGCGTTGAAGCATACCAGCCACTTGTTCCTTAGAGGCACCACCAGTGCCTGTTATCGCCATCTTTATCTTCGTGGGCAGATATTCGTGTATAGGCACCGAATGCTGTATGGCAGCAGCTATCGCCACCCCCTGCGCCCTGCCAAGTTTCAGCATCGACTGCACATTCTTGCCAAAGAACGGAGCCTCAATAGCTATCTCGTCAGGCAGGTATTCGTCTATTATTCCCGTCACTCGTGCATAGATATGCCCAAGCTTCAGGTAGGGGTCGCTCTCCTTACGCATGTCGATAACACCCATAGCCACCATCTCGGCCTGCTTACCCACACACCTTATCACCCCATATCCCATCACATTGGAACCGGGGTCGATGCCCATTATGATAGACTCTTTTTTCATCGGTCAAGGTACGGATTGCTTGCAAGTTCATACCCTATGCTTGTGGGTTCGCCATGACCAGGATACACCTGAGTGTAGTCAGGCAACTGGGTGAGCATGCGGAGCGACTGTATAATCTGAAACATGCTACCACCAGGCAGGTCTGTTCTGCCTATGCTGCCTCTGAACAGTGTGTCGCCTGTGAAACACACATCCTCCTCTTCGCAGTAGAGCACTACGCTGCCCTTTGAATGACCAGGTGTGTGGATGACCTTGAAGGTATGCTTGCCAAACTTCACCTCGTCGCCATCATTCACGCAACGGCCTATCACCGGCAGGTCGTAGTCAGCCTCTATGCCAAACGTTCTCGCGTCATTCTTAAAATTCTTATACAGCTCAGCATCCCTCTCGCTTATCACAGGCTGCAAACCGTATGTATCCTTAATGAACTTCGACCCCATCACGTGGTCGAAATGACCATGCGTCAACACATACAGCACAGGCTTCAGTTCCTTCTCCTTGATGTAGTCCTTAATGAACGTCTCCTCAAAGATGCCCATAGCACCACAGTCCACTATCATGCACTCCTTAGTCTCATCGCTCACTATGTAACAGTTCTCATCGATCATGTTACATTGTATGGTCTTTATGTTTAGCATTGTTTTCCTCTTTTATAATTTGTATGCAAAGGTACGAAAAAAGCTTTGCTTTTGCAAGTAAAAAGCATAAAAAATCACTTCCTTATCACTTCCTTATAGCTTCCTTATCACTCACTTATCACTCCTCCAAGTTAATATAAAAAGGGAGCTGACATTTTGGAGTGTCAGGGATTTTTAGTACATTTGCCACGAATAAAACAAGATTTTTTTTCTTGCTCTCTTTTTACTTTTTCATGATTGCAAGGTCTTAGTTGTAGAAATCCGAAAAATGAAAGTGATAATAGACGATAAAGACATAGTACAAGCGATTAGCAGGGACATGCAGGAGGGATTTCGCATGTTGATGGGTCACTATAAGGAACCGCTCTACTGGCACATACGCCGACTGGTGGTGAGCCATAGCGATGCTGAGGATGCCCTGCAGGAAACGTTTATACGCATATTCCGAGCTTTTGGCAAAAATGGCGAAGTCAACTCACTGAGAGCATGGATATTTCGCATAGCGACAAATGAGGCCCTGCGAATCATCGAACGGAGACGAGAGGAAGGCGTACCGATAGAAAAGGTGTTTGATACAAAGGCGGACAGCTACATAGACTACAGCGACCTCGAGGCGATAAGGCTACAGAAGGCTATCCACTCCCTGCCCCCCAAACAGCAACTGGTGTTTAACCTGCGCTACTACGATGAGATGGACTATGACGAGATAGCTCAGGTGGCTGATACGACACCAACAAGCGCCAAGGCAAGCTACTATGTGGCTAAGGAGAAGATAGTTAATAGATTGAAGATTGAAAATTGAAAGTTGATAAAAAGATGGAAAAGGAATTTGATTTTAACAACATAGGCAAGAGAATGCCCTATAGCACTCCTGATGGTTTCTTTGATAACTTTGAGGATCGGCTGATGGAGAGGGTTGGTAACCCTTCTGCAAAGGGCGAGGGGAAGAGAAAAGGCATCATCATAGCCCTGCGTGCCCTGGTGGTAGCAGCTGCCTGTCTGGCACTATTCTTTGTGGTACAGACGAAGTTTGTCAAGAGTTCGCATACTGCCACTGATGACTTTGCCAGCGTGCAACTGGCTTTCAACAATCTCTCGACAGAGGACCAGGACTTCCTGATAGAAGTGTATGAAGAAGATGATTTTTTAAGTAATGAAGAGTAAATAAACTAACCACTAAAAACAAAAAAATTATGAAAAGAATTGTAACAATGATGGCAATAGCCATTACGGCTCTTACCTTTAGTCTGAGTGTAAGCGCCCAACCTACTGAGAAGCAGCGCATTAACCGCGAACAGATGGCAGAAAAACAGGCACGTCATATCGCCATAGAACTGTCGCTCGATGATGCTACGACACAAAAGTTTGTCACCACATTCTGTGCTTGCAAGAAGGAGATATGGGCTCTCGGTCCGAAGGACAAGAAAAAGCATAAAGCCGACATGACGGAGGCTGAGGCTGAAGAGGCTCTGAAGGCTCGCTTCGAGAAGAAACAGAAGATCCTCAGCATAAGGGAGAAGTACTACAAGGAGTACAGCAAGTTCCTCACACAGACCCAGATAGCTCGCGCCTACGAACTGGAGAAGGATGATATGGGCCGACTGGCTAAGAATCACCACAAGGGTGGCGGCAAGAGGAAAATGCACAATAAGAATAGGTAGAACACTGCTCCTAATTCCCCTTAACTCCTAAGAATTTGAGCACTTGTGACACCTCCTCTATATAAAGAAAAAAGTTGGCATCATCGATGCCAACTTTTTTTGTATCATTAAAGTGCCTTGCACTACTTGAGCTGTGTAGGATATGTCAGCAGGGCAGATAGATAAGGTGCTTCTCCTTAAACCACTCCTCTGTGAACCATGTGGTGAGCTCGGTCTGCTCCACTATGTTGCGATAGGGTTGCACCTCGGCTTGCAGGTTGCCTCCCTTCAAACAGAATATGCCGTTGGGCATGGAGTTTTTCTGGTTCTTGCGGTCTATGTTTTTCTTCACTATTTTCACCATATCGGGTAGGGGCATGACGGCTCTTGACACCACAAAGTCATACAGACCTTTCTCTTCCTCGCCCCTGCGCTGCTCGGCCACCACGTTCTTTAGTCCTATGGCCTGTGCCACCTCGTTGCACACCCTGATTTTCTTGGCTGTGCCGTCTATGAGTTTGAACTGACACTCAGGAAACATTATGGCCAGCGGAATGCCTGGAAAACCGCCTCCGCAACCAAAGTCCATCACTCTGGTGCCTGGCTTGAAGTTTATCGCTTTGGCTATGGCGAGTGAGTGAAGCACATGGTGCTCATACAGGTTGTCGATGTCCTTGCGCGATATCACGTTTATCTTGCTGTTCCAGTCGTGATACAGTTCGTCGAGGGCAGCAAACTGCTTCTGCTGCTCTGGTGTGAGGGTGGTAAAGTATTTCAGTAGTATCTCCATCTTGGGTGCAAAGGTACTACTTTTTTCTTAATTATTCATAAATGAATGCTAATCTTTCAACCTTCAACCTTCAACTTTCAACTTTTTTACTACCTTTGCACTCAGGCTATGATATATTTTGACTACAATAAATACAAGTGCGCCTTGTTCGATTTGGATGGTGTGGTGTTTGATACCGAGCATCAATACTCCGTTTTTTGGCAAAGGGAGTGTCAGTATTACCACCCCGAACTGCCTGGTTTGGAACAGCGCATCAAGGGTATGGTGCTCACCGAAATCCTTAATAATTTCTTTAAGGATGTTGAGGGCGAGTGGGGTGAGATAGTATCGCGACTTAATTCATGGGAAACATCAATGAATTATGAGTATATAACTGGGTTTGAGTCATTTATTGCTCAATTAAAACAGCACGGCGTAAAGACCGCAGTGGTGACCAGCAGCAATCGTGAGAAGATGAAGAGCGTCTATCGCCAGCATCCTCAGTTCACTCAGATGTTTGATGCCATATTGACAGCTGAGGACTTCGATAAGTCCAAACCCGACCCCGACTGTTACCTCAAGGGAATGGCGCTCTTTGGTTGCCAACCTCATGAGACGGTGGTGTTCGAGGACAGTGTCAACGGACTCAAATCAGGTTTGACATCGGGTGCCACGCTCATAGGTCTCTGCACCACCAATCCTAAGGATATTATACAAGAGTACACGAACATTATTATAAACGATTACACATAACCCCCATTTTCTATGAAAACAAACGTATGGCTCAAACGCCTCATCTTGGCAATCCTAATTCTCAATTGTCAATTCTCAATTATCAATTGTCAACTGTCAACCGCTCACGCTCAGCGCCCCGTCTATACTCGCGAATGCTATGACAAGGCACTCGTCAAGAGGGCTAAGAAATGGCTCAAAAAGGGTGAATGGCGCAATGGCTTCACTAAGGCATCACCTGACTGCTCTGTCAACATTGTGGACTTCTATCTGCAGTATCAGCGCAACCCTGATGATTGGGCAAAACTCTTTGCCTACCTGCAAGAGACTGACCTTTTGGCAGTGCCTAAGGGCAAAACACCCATTCCTGGCACAAAACTTGTGTTAAACGTGCAAGACAGCAAGAACGAACCCCTCGAGAAACGTCGTAGCGAGAGCCATTACCACACCATTGACTTTCAGTATTGCGTCAAGGGAGTGGAGCGATTTGGCATCATTGACCACTCCACCTCAGTGCCTAACGACCGCTATAAGCCTGATGTTATACACTACGACTACGACAAGAGCCGCACACGCTTCTACGACTCTCGTCCCGATAGGTTCTTCATATTCTTTCCAGGCGACTGGCACATAGCTAAGGTGGCTAACGACACTGACGACCAGAACATCCGCGTGGTGGTGGTAAAAGTGGAATGGAAGGACTGATTACGATTTATTAACTAAAAACATTTGGTCAAGACCACCAAAACATAGTATATTTGCACCAGCAAAAACATATTTTTATATACAAAGATGAAGAACAAACCAGAAAAAATGGCACTGCGCACTCTCACCAAGGGTAATATATGGGACTTGCATGAGTCTGACATATTCGCTCTCTGGGCCAATGCCGACAAAGACGATGAGGTGAGTGAGTACTCACGTAAATATATGGACATCATTCGCACCGCCTTCGATATGGAGGAGGTGAAGGTTGACAAACCTGAGATAATAGCCAAATACGAGGCACGAGGCATGCAGGTGGGTGTCATAGCTATCAAGGACGATGAACGTAAGTGGGCTATCAAGAAACACCCCATCAATCGAGTAACTGACCTCACCTACGAGAATATTCACCATATCTCAGCTGCCAAACTGCTCGAGGTTATCGATCGCAACTTCGGTGGTGGATGGGATAGCCTTAACCAGAGCATCAAGGATGTCATACTCGAGGGCTTCGATATCTCAACCACCACAGTGCCTAAGGAACGCCTGCATAAGCCAGGCGGACTGTGTGAGATAAAACTCAATGATGGCTACGAACTGCTCGAGATAGACAAAGGCGCATGGGTGGAGGCTATCTTCGCCAAGGCTAAGCCTAAGGCTATCAAGCTCCACGTCACCCACGGCGAACCAGGTGCTGAGCCTGATGACCTAGAAGATGACGACTCTGACGTAGAGGTAAAGGACGATTACTACAACAATGAGGAGGATGACGACATCGACGACGACTCACTCACTGAGGAGAGCTATCGCACCACCATCGAGGAAGACCCTGACGACCTCTCACTCGATGCCGCCGAAATCTCAGACGAGGACTACTAGCCACTGTTCGCCTCGCGTCAGCGAGGGGATTTATTGAAGTTTAACAATTCAAAATTATATTAATCATGACAACGGGAATCATCATTCTAGTCGTAGTAGCAGTCATTGCCCTTTGGGTGATAGGAGTATATAACGGACTCATAAGACTGCGTAACAATCGCGAAAACGCATTCGCCAACATCGATGTACAGCTCAAGCAGCGCTATGACCTCGTACCACAACTCGTGGCTACCGTCAAGGGCTATGCTGCTCATGAGAAAGAACTGCTCGAGAAAATCACTCAGGCTCGCACAGCTGCTATGGGTGCTACCAACATCAATGATAAGATTGAGGCCGACAATCAGCTCTCAAGCGCTCTTGCCGGACTGAAAGTGAGCGTTGAGGCTTACCCAGACCTCAAGGCTAACCAGAACTTCATGCAGTTGCAGACAGAACTGGCTGACATCGAGAACAAACTCGCTTCTGTTCGCCGCTTCTTCAACTCTGCTACCAAGGAACTCAACAATGGCGTACAGTCCTTCCCAGGCAACATCATCGCGGGTATCTTCGGCTTCCACACCGAACCAATGTTCGAAGTCTCTAAGGAAGAGCGTGCTATGGTTGAAAAAGCACCAACCATCTCCTTCTAGTAGCTCACAGTTATCGTAGCGACTTTAGTCGCGTATCGTAGGAGCATCGCTCCGTATCGTAGCCCTTTAGGGCGTATCGTTAATTATGAAATACGTCGGACTCCAGACACAGATAAACCGTAACAACAGGATGAGCATCCTGTTGTTACTTGCTTTCCCTTGCATCATGCTCGGCATGGTGTGGGTATTCATCGCCATGCTCAATTGGCTGGGCGGAGGATACTATGACCAGTACGGCAACGTAGTTCATGAGCTCAACATCGAGACAGTCAACTACTACTTCCTCAACGCAGTGCCCTGGGTAGTGGGAGGCGTAGGAATATGGTTCCTCATAGCCTATTTCGCCAACACCTCTATGGTCAAGGTAGCCACAGGAGCACGCTCCATAGAGCGCAGAGAGAACCCCCGACTCTATAACATAGTCGAAAACCTCTGCATGACCTGTGGTATGGATATGCCCAAAATCAATATCGTTGACGATCCACAGCTCAACGCCTTCGCCAGCGGAATCAATAAGGATACCTATACCGTCACCGTCACCACAGGCATGATGGAACTGCTTAACGATGCCGAACTAGCAGGTGTCATAGGCCATGAGCTCACCCATATACGCAATCGCGACACACGCCTGCTCATCACCTCCATAGTGTTCGTAGGCATCGTGTCCACCATCATGAGCCTCGTTGTTCGCATGATGTTCAACCACCTCATGTGGGGAGGCCTCTCCTCACGTCGTAACGAAAAGGGTGGGGGAGTAAGCACCATCGTCATCATGATAGTAGGCATCATCTGTTGCGCCATAGCCTATTTCTTCACACTCCTCACACGCTTCGCCATCAGTCGCAAACGTGAATATATGGCCGATGCAGGAGGAGCCGAACTCTGTGGCGACCCTCTCGCCCTCGCATCAGCACTGCGCAAAATCAGCGGCGACCCAGGACTCCAGCACGTAGAGCGTGAAGACGTTGCCCAACTCTTCATCATCCACCCTCAGTCCTTCGCCTCAGGCTTCCAGGGCTTCTTTAACAGCATGTTCGCTACCCACCCCGATACAGCCAAGCGCATAGCCTTCCTCGAACAACTGTAATGAGTAGAAAGAAAGGTTGATTTGTTAATAAACGCTAAAAACCGAAAAACTTTCAACCTTAAACTTTCAACTTTCAACTTTTATTATTACCTTTGCACTCGCTTTTCAGACCAGAAGCCGTCAAATGACGTTCGGAGAGATGGTAGAGTGGTCGATTACAGCGGTCTTGAAAACCGCCGTGCTGAGAGGCACCGGGGGTTCGAATCCCTCTCTCTCCGCAAAATAACAAAGAGCATCCTTTACGGGTGCTCTTTTTTGTTTTCTGGATACGAGAGGCTGCTGAGAACTGCCATTGCGTTCGTTTCGGCTTTGCCGCTTTTACAAAGCTCACTTCGTGAGCGACTAAAAGAATCCCTCTCTCTCTTCCGCTCTCATATATCCACACGTGAGGCATCATCGCTGCCTTTACTCCTGACTGACCAATGAAAGTTGCGAAGTTTCACATCATCAAAAGCAAAGCGTACGATAACGCCTTTTATTTTCACGGTGGCCCAATGTTTCTTCAAAGAAAAAATTAAATAAAAAAGAAAGTCTCCTTTCTTCCATTTCGAAAGAAACCAGAAACTTTTAAGATTTATTAATGTTTGACAAATGTTTTCACCGTCTCTACTTCATAGTTTTTGGGTATTTGAAAAATGTTTTGTACTTTTGCAGAAAACAATATCTATGGGCAACGTCAAACTACATAAAGGTTAGTTCGACACGAAACTGGAACTGCTGGATGCAATAAGAATTATTGAGAAGAAATGAGAAAGGTATTAGTCTGGAGCATAGGAATTGTGATGGTGACAATGATAGTTGTTACCATAGGAAGCAGTTTCTATATGTTTGACTATTCTTTGTCTCCCAATCCTGACAGGAAGGATACGGCTGCTTGTTTTCGTGAGTTGTTTGAGAAATACCCCGAAACCCATACTTGGGTGGACAGTCTGAGACGGGTGGATGCCCTGCGTGATACGTTTATCATCATGCCGAATGAGGAACGACATCATGCTCTGTATGTAAGAAATGGTGGCAATAGGACGGCACTGGTGCTGCATGGATGGCGTAAATGTTCGATTGACATACTGTTCTTGGCTCGTGTGTATGAAAGGGTGTTGGGATATAGTGTGGTGATGCCCGATTTTCATGCTCACGGACTGAGTGATGGTGACATGATACAGATGGGCTGGCTTGACCGTAAGAACATGATGGAGTGGATAGAGGCTTTTAAGACTGACACGATGGTGGTGCATGGTGTGTCTATGGGTGGGGCTACGACGATGATGATGTCGGCAATGGATTACCCTGAGGAGGTTAAGGATATACGTTTTGTGGACGACTGCGGATATACAAGCGTATGGGATGAGTTTAGCGGCGAACTGAATAATCAGTTTGGTCTGCCTGAGATGCCATTGATGTACACTACAAGCATATTGTGTAAGTTGTTCTATGGATGGAGTTTTGGAGAGGCATCGGCCATCGATGAGGTTAAGCGTTCTGATTATCCTATGTATTTCATTCACGGGGGTAGTGATACCTTTGTGCCAACAGAAATGGCGCAAAGGTTATACGAGAGCAAGCGTTCAAACAAAGAACTATGGATAGCAGAGGGTGCTGAACATGCGGAGTCGTACCTGAAGCATAAGGACGAATATATAAAGAGGCTGAAAGCCTTTGTTAGTAAATAACCAGTTGAAATGAAACTAAAGAAACGCATATCATGACATTACAAGAAGCCGTTGAAGCCCGTCACAGTGTAAGGGCATACAAAAATGAGCCTTTGACAGAGGATGTTGTCAAGGCACTTGAAGAACAGATTGCTATACTGAATCGTGAAGGTAAATTGCACATGCAACTAATCCTTAACGAACCTAAGGCTTTCCAAGGCACGATGGCTAAATACGGAAAGTTCCGTAATGCCAACAACTATATTGTTATGGCAGGAAAGAAAGCCAATGACCTTGATGAACGCATTGGCTACTATGGTGAGCATTTGGTGTTGTTGACTCAGACACTTGGATTGAACACCTGTTGGGTAGGTCTATCGTACTCGAAGGTGCCAGGAACTTATGAGCTTGCAGAAGACGAGAAGATTGCCTGTTACATTGCTATCGGCTATGGTGAGACACAAGGTGTCAGTCACAAAATAAAGACCATTGAGCAAGTAAGCAATGCCAGCGAAATCACTCCTTCGTGGTTCAAAAAGGGTGTAGAAGCGGCTTTGCTTGCTCCTACAGCCGTAAATCAACAGAAGTTCTCGTTTGAACATGTCGGAGTGAAAAACAATCGACACCAAATAAGAGCAAAGAAGGGTTTTTCCATGATTGGCTATACTAAGATGGATTTAGGCATTGCTAAATACCACTTTGAGATTGGTGCAGGAAAAGAAAACTTTGAGTGGGTATAATATAACTAAAAACAATGGCTTAAAAACAAAAGATAAGATGACAACGTATCACAAAATCGAAGTAGAAGACTGCAACGTATTCTATCGTGAAGCTGGTTCTTCAGAAGATCCAGCCGTGCTTTTGCTACATGGTTTTCCATCAGCAAGTCACATGTTTCGTGAACTGATGCCCCTGTTGGCTGACAAGTTCCATCTGATTGCCCCCGACTTTCCCTCTTTTGGACAGACGGAATCACCTTCAAGAGAGGAGTTTGAGTACTCATTCGACCATCTGGCAAGGATTGTCGATAAATTCACCGAAGCCGTAGGGCTGACTAAATTTGCTATGTATGTGTTTGACTACGGCGCACCCATCGGCTACCGACTGGCTATGTGGCATCCCGAACGCATTACTGCTATCGTGTCGCAGAATGGTAACATGTATGAGGAGGGCTTGGGCAAAAAGTGGGAAGCTCGCAAGGAATATTGGAAGAACCCTACACCAGAATTGCGTCAACAATTTTCGTCGGCTTTCGCACTTGAAACAATCATCGGGCAGTACACCTTTGGTACTCCTGAAGGCTCGGTTGGCCCCGATGGTTACTCGCTCGACTACTATTATGTGAACCTCCCTGGACGTGCTGAGATGCAGAACGACCTCATTCTGGATTATCGCTCAAACGTGGCTCTTTACCCTGAGTTCCAGCAGTATCTCCGCACATATCAGCCACCATTGCTTGCTATTTGGGGTAAGAACGACCCATCGTTCATTCCTGCAGGAGCTGAAGCCTTCAAGCGTGACCTGCCCAAAGCCGAAATACACTTTGTGCCGAGTGGCCACTTCGCTTTGGAGAGCCACCACGCAGAAATTGCCCGACTGATGCGTGAATTTCTTGTAAAAAGGTAATTCCTAGTTTTTCTCGCCTGTAATTACACCCTTTATGACTCTCCGAGAACTCATATCATCTGTGGATGCAGAGAAATATGCATCTAATGTGCTGTTCCAGAAACTGCGCAACACTGCTCCTGAGTATGGACTGCAGAGGAAGATTGCGGTGAGAAAGAAGGAGGGTGGCATAGCAGTGACCAACGTGCATATCGGCTCGTTGGGCGACATTCTGACTATGCCTATCGACATAGACCCAGAATTGCAAATAACAAATGAAGAGTTGCTGAATGCTATACTCGCGGCTATGTCACAGAATGGATTTGACGAAGCAGAGCAGTCTGACTTTTGGAACGAAATGACTAACCTACAGAAAGCGAAATTACTCAGATGACTCTTGCTGCTGGTCATTCTGCCTACGGTGGTAGTATATTGCTTTACTAAGGAAGGGTAAATCACCTTTAAGCAACTTCAAATGTCATATTTCTTCTTTCCGTTGAGTATGAGCATCTTGTCGGCATTGGGAATGATTTCAGTCTTTTCCACCTTCTCCACCCAATCCTCAGGGGCTATTTCCTCAATAGAGATGCTGATGGCTTCAGGAGCACATCCCCAGTTATCGACGAAGGCCTTGTTGATAGCCTCTACTACTTTCTTTTTTGTTGCTTCATCCTTTGGATAAGCCTTAATTCTGATGTATGGCATAATTCTGTTTTGTATTATTGTTGTATCATATACCTCGTAAACGTGGTACAAAATTACTCATTTTTCATGATAATAATGCCGAAATAACAATCATTCACTCGCAAAATGTGGGATTTTTCTCAATTTTTCGTAATTTTGCAAGCAAATATAAGAACATGAACAAAGTTCGCATTACCGCAATACGCCAGACAGTCTATCCTGACCTTATGGCAAAGTATGAAAACCCCATTGAGCATGCATGCGATGTCAGAGAAGGCCAAGAATGGATTTCCGTTGATGGCAGGCAACCTGAAGGAATGTGCCCTGCAGCATGGTATTCCATGCGTGAGTTCGTCGAGGCTCTTGCCAGAGGTGAAGGCAACTTCTATGATGGTTGGATGCAAAACCCCATGAGCGCCATGATTAGTTGTAACGATGGTTTTCGTCCCTTCAGTTTCTACATAGAAATTATCAATTAAACAGCTATGAAAGTAAAATTGCAATTTTCATCTCTATGTCATCTACAGGTCTGTCACCTCGTCCTGTAGCGGTGTTCTGTATCATCTCCACGATATCCAAGCCTTCCTCTACCTCGCCAAACACGGTGTACTGACCGTCAAGATGTGGAGTGCCTCCTATGGTGGAGTATATCTTCTTCTGTTCCTCAGTGAGCCCACCGCCTGTTACCTGGCTCTCAGCCTCTTTCACCAGTTTCTCTTGCAGAGCCTGCAGTCCTGCCTGGTTTCTCTCACGACGCATCTGCATTATCTCGTCACGATGGCTGGCTGCAAGGGTGTTGAAGGCTTGTTGTATCTGCTGCATCTTCAGTTGTTTTGAGAACTGACTGAGTTGGCCTTCGCTATACACCTGTCCCCAGACGATGTAGAACTGCGAACCACTGCTCCTGCGCTCTGGGTTCACCTGGTCGCCCTGTCGAGCAGCAGCCAGAGCGCCACGCTTATGAAACAGATTGTCTTTGATCTCTGCTTCAAGAGTGTAGTCAGGACCACCCACACCAAGCATCTTGTCAGCAGGCGCCCCCTTTGAGTCTGGGTCACCACCCTGAATCATGAAGTCTTTAATCACTCGATGGAACAACGTGCCATCATAATACCCCTCCTTCACCAGTTTGATGAAGTTGTCACGATGAATGGGAGTCTCGTCATAGAGGCGAACTACTATGTCGCCCAGTGTTGTCTGTATCTTTACTTTCATAGCTGTTTAATTAAATTTCCAAAAACCTGTGCCTGTCTCAGGGTCAAATTGCCTGCCAATTGCCCCACCAACAGTAGGTCGCAGTTCTATCTCTGCGGTATAGAGAACTGTGGTGGATTTTAGATGTCCACCTGCTATATTGTGCTGACCTCCTTCTTATATGTGAACAGGGCATGTGTATGATGAAATAGCTGGCCATCATCGTCTGACACCACATTGCCATTGATGGATACCAGTTCAAGCATGCCTTCAATCCTTTCAGTCTCAAAGTTGCCTGTCTCTGGGATAAACACCTGCAACTCGGCACCCTTACAGCCTCCTATGCCTGAGAATATGGCTGACGGAATGGATTCCTTGCGACATACGTCGAGGATGTTTTCTATCACTTCGTCATCTCTATCCATCCTGATATAATATGTTTCACCTATCTTCTTATAGTCCATAGAAATTATGTTATTATGTTTTTGGCCACCAAAACTGTTTCAGTTCATTAGTTATGTCATCCCAATCTTGTAGAGTGAAGGAGCCTGGCCCCATCATCATGACGGTCATGGTCACATCACCATAGCTTCGATAGACATCAGTATCTCGGAACCCATTACGTAAGTAGAATGCATGACGGCGTTTGCGTTGCTCGGGATTGGGACAAGGGTCTTGATAAGGACTTTCCATATCCAGTACAAATGATTGTCCTTTGTATTTCTCTATCAGTAGGGTCATTATTTGCTGACCATACCCCTTGCCTCTCAGTTCTTCGCTAACTGCAAAGTACCAATACCAATTGTATGATGGTCTGGGATAGACTATAGTGAATCCTATCAGATTTTCTTCCTCGTAATAAGCTGTAAAATCAAGATGCATTTGTTCCACCAATCGCATGAGGTCATCCCACGGAATCTGTTCCGTCACAGGGAATGCCGACTGATAGAGATGCTTAATCTGTTTGTCTGCGTTTGACGGGGTTATCTGTTTTGTTGTCATTCTGTAATAATACTCCACGTTCAGCTCATCACTGACGTTGAGGTCTTCGTGAAAGTTATCATCATACCTGTAAATCAACTTCATTCCCCTATATGTCGCAGGCACCTTTATTGTCTCTATCAAGTGCCATAGGGGTTTGCCGAAGTCATACGAACTTTTGTCCAGCCATATCGTGTTTGATACATAGTCGAAGCGATAATACCCACCCCCGATGCACTGGTCGCCAGGCTCTAACAGGTCACTGTGCATGTGCACCATGCCGATACGGAAGTATCCGTCCATCGTGATTATAAACTTTGGTTGTATCATGCTATGCCTATGAGTTCTATTTCAAAGATTAGCGTTGAACCACCTGGTATGCCTGGCTGAGAGAATTTGCCGTAGCCCATTTCGTCAGGGATATACACCTCCCACTTGTCACCAATGTGCATCTGTTGCATAGCGATAATCCAGCCTTCTATTAGGTCGCATAGCCGACAAGCCAGAGGTACACCGCCACGACTGCTGTCAAACGGCTTGCCGTCTATGGTTTTTCCCGTATAGTGAGCAGTAATGATACTACGCACATTGGGAGTATTATTGTTCTGATTACCCTCACTCAGCACCTTATAGTAGATGCCCTTAGGTAAGGCTTTCACTCCGTCTTCCTTTGACTTGGCATCCAGCCACTCTTTGTTTGCCTGTATGTATTCCCGTTTGTTCATATCATCCAAGTTTTGACAAAAATTTCTCTCTATCTACTACAAACCTAAGGTGTGTACCCTCACCAAGGAGGGTTTCGCCAGAGAATGCTGAGACCTTGTATTCTATCTTCTTGCCATCAACCTTAGTGACTTCAGCTACAGCCTTTATGGTATCACCAATTTTAGATGGTTTCAAATGGGAAGACTCTATATGACCTCCAACGGTGGTGCATCCCTCAGGCAGTTGTTCTTTCACAGCCAGCATGGCTGCATTCTCCATCAGTGCCAGCATCCTCGGGGTAGCAAGGACAGGCATATCTCCAGAACCAGCTGCTATTGCAGTATCAGCATCAGTCACCGTCAACAGAGTGGTATAGCTTAATCCAATTTCTATCATATCTTCATAGATAAATAAAACTTCCCTGCAAAGGTAATGAAAAGATTTTGAATGTTCAAGAAAAATACTTACCTTTGCAAAGAAGAAAATTCTTTACATTCAAACTAAACCTATAAAATAATGAAAACGAACAGACAACTTATTGAGCAATTCCTTCAGTTTATCAACACGGGTGATGCTGCCATCGGAAAGCCAATTATCAGTGATGATGTAATCTTCTATGCCCCTACGTCGCCAGATCCCATGAAAGGGTTTGAAGGCTATATGGGTGTACTGGCAATGATGCGTGGTGCCATGCCCGACATTCAATGGAAGATAGAGGAGACAATCTCCGAGGGTGACAAGATTCTTGTGCGCTACACTATGACTGGCACACAGACGCAACCTCTAATGGGTATGCCTGCCACAGGCAAAAAAATCTGTGTAACAGCCATGAATATCTATGAGTTCAAGGACGGCAAGATTATTCGTGAACATGGTCTTCCTGATATGTTCTCACTTTTAATGCAACTTGGTGTTATTCCTGCCCCAGGACGGTAATGAAAAGATTTTGAATCTTCAAGAAAAATACTTGACTTTGCATGGAGGTTACATGAAGTTACAACTGAAAAAGTATTAATTTGTTACTTGCTAACGAATGCCTTTACCTTATTTATATACTCATCCTTATGCTTCAGGTACGACTTTTTACTCATACAACAATCCGTACTTTTTATGTAGTTTTCGAAGATAGCCGTCATTCTTCATCTGACGGATAAAACTGTTTACCATCTGTAGCAGGTCATCCTGTCCCTTACGCATCAGCACACCTATCTCACCATGATTAAATGGGGCATTCAATAGCGGGGCTGCGAGTCGTGCATCTGTCTGCACATAATACGGAGCCTCTGTAATCTCCGTTATCATCACGTCGGCTTTCCCCTCAGCCACCAGCGTAGGTATTTCCTCGTTCTTAGGGTGAACGATGATGGTGGCGTGCGTCAGGTTCTCATTAGCAAACTTCTCATTCAGTCCACCTGGATTTACCATCACACGGACTTCAGTCTTGTCAATGGCTGCCAACGACTTGTAGCGGTCAGCCTCTGATGCGCGGCAAAGGATGGTTTTGCCGTTGGCGAGATAGCCATAGCTCATGAGCATCGTTTGACATCGGGTGTCAGTAATTGTAATGCCACCGATGGCGAGGTCAAACTTCTGCGGTTCAGCCAATACATCTGCTGTCAGCGTAGGCCATGAGGTGTTTTTGAACTCCACATTAACACCCAGCCTTTTCGCTATCTCCCTTGCAACATCAATGTCAAAGCCCCAATATGTACTGTCAGCCTCACAGAAGGATAGCGGACGATAATCTCCAGTAGTACCTATGAGTATAGTGCCTCGCTCTACAATTTCAGCCACTTTTCCGTAAGTAGGCTCTTGGCGGTTCAGGTTGTAAGACTGCACCTTCTCTGCTGACGAAGCCGTTCTGCATGAGTACAGCAATGCTAATTGCACTATCAGGAAAAACAGCACACATAGCTTTATCTTATATTTTTGGCAGCTCATCATACCAAATTCGCTCAAATGAGATTTATCTTCCCTGCAAAGGTAATGAAAATATTTTGAATCTTCAAGAAAAATACTTACCTTTGCATGGAAGTTTAATATAATGGACTATCTACCAAAAGACCCGGCCATATTGGTTTCAAGTGTTAACATGCTTCTGAGAGACGAAGAGTTTGACAGTCTTGAATCGCTTTGTTACGCATTTAACAGGGAGCCTGAAGATATTAAGGACTATCTGTTTGAGCGAGGTTTTGTATGGAGCGAAGGGCAAAAACAATTCAGACCCATCGGTTACGACGCATGATAACAAAAGACAGCATAGAAACCGCGTACAGTTTCCTTCACCAGAAGCGAAATGTCTATATACATTCCCAACTCGATTGGCAGAAGGATGATATAGAGTATGCCATTGCGTCATTTGTTGATGGCATGAATCATGAGTTGTATGAGCTACTGTCTGATAATAGGAACGATTTCCTAAGAGACCACAAGCGCTTTCATGAGGATATAACAGAAGCCGTAGAACAATTAGAGAAGATGTTATAATGGATAAATTCGAAGAAATACTTCGCAAGGACTTGCATCAGTATCTCCTCTCTATGAAGGAGGTAGATGAACGACTGCCCGAATGCCCTGATGTGGAAGAAAAGTGGGAAGCGATAGCCCAGGCATACCTGCCTGACGGCATCAGGGAATTCAATGCCTATCCTACAGCCTCACTGGGCTGGATGATGTATCTTGGCATGGCTGTTGCCAAATACTGGGATACAGAATGGGAGATATATTCCAAGTTGCCTGACATATATGCCTACATCAGAGACAAGCGAGGCTACGACAGTATGGACGAATACATACGCGAGGAGATTCTGTTGCTTAAAGGTGATGACTATACTGCAACGGACAAACTCGTAGGCGAATGTGCCTCACGAGTGCACAATGCCCTGATGCACCAGCAAATAGAGCCAGGCACTAAGGAAGCCTTCTATGCCTATGTTGATTGCCTGCATCAGCTATACCTCTTTGGCATAGCAGTGCAGCTGAAACGTATGGGCTATCACATGACAAAGATGAATTGATGAACAGCAAGATGGATCCGATGGGAAGAGCCATTGCCGACTACTACAAGGAAAAGC
>JAZLBU010000037.1:0-7106 GCA_045613845.1 Prevotella sp.
TCATGCTGAAAAACATGTGAAGGATATAAAGACCTTTGCACCATCATGCTCCAAAGGCAACAGAACGCGTTACTGGCTGAAGGTGCAGGATGGATGCAACTACTACTGCACATACTGCACCATACCCCTGGCACGAGGCAACAGTCGTAACCCCAGCATTGAGTCGCTGGTGGAACAGGCTAAGCAGGTGGCAGCTGAGGGCGGTAAGGAGATAGTATTGACAGGTGTGAACATAGGCGACTTCGGACGTACCACAGGCGAGTCTTTCCTTGATCTGGTGAAAGCTCTTGACAAAGTGGAGGGAATACAGCGTTACCGTATCTCGAGTCTGGAGCCCGACCTTATCAGCGACGAACTGATAGAATATTGCGCTAACAGTCGTGCCTTCATGCCTCATTTCCATATCCCACTGCAGAGCGGAAGCGACACCGTGCTGAAACTGATGCACCGCCATTATGACTCAGCACTCTTTGCCGAAAAGATTGAAAAGATAAAAGCCGCTATGCCTGATGCCTTCATAGGCGTGGACGTGATGGTGGGTTGCCGAGGCGAGACGCCTGAATGTTTTGAAGAGACCTATGCCCTACTCGACCGTTTGCCCGTTAGCCAACTGCATGTGTTTCCATACAGCGAGCGACCAGGTACGGCAGCGCTGAAGATACCATACGTGGTGAGCGACAAGGACAAGAAACTGCGCAGTCAGCGCCTGTTGGAACTGTCGCAGAAAAAGACAGAGGAGTTTTATGCTAAATATATAGATACAGAGGCCGAGGTGCTTTTTGAAAAAGCTACGCGAGGCAAACTGTTACACGGATACACGGAAAATTATCTCAGGGTGGAGGTGTGTCATCCCAACCCTTCGGAATTAGATAACAAGATAGTAAAGGTTAAGTTACATGAACATCGCAATAGTAATACTAAACTGGAACGGTTCTGCCATGATGCAGAAATACTTGCCGTCTGTGATTGAGCATTCCAAGGGCAACGACAAGACCACTGTGGAGGTGATAGTTGCTGACAACGGATCTACCGACGACTCGATAGAGATGCTCAGCAGGGAATTTCCCACGGTGCGCATAGTGACGCTTGACCACAACTATGGTTTTGCTGAGGGATATAACAAAGCCTTTGAAAAACTCGACAAGGAAAACAAGGAACAAGGAAAGGCGCTTCACGACTGTTACCTGTTGCTCAACAGCGACGTGAGGGTGAAGCGAAACTGGCTTATGCCTATGGTCAGCTATATGCAGGAGAATGGCGATGTGGCTGCATGCCAACCCAAACTGCTGAGCGATGTAAATCCTAAGATGTATGAATATGCTGGCGCGTGTGGTGGATACATAGACAAATATGGTTACCCCTACTGCAGAGGCAGAATATTCAACACCGTGGAGGAAGATCAAGGACAGTATGACGAACCGACGGAGATATTATGGGCTACGGGAGCCTGTTTGCTGATAAGGCGCGAGGACTACTGGAAAAGCGGAGGTCTGGACGGAAGGTTCTTTGCCCATAACGAAGAGATAGACCTATGTTGGCGCCTGAACCTTATGGGTAGAAAGGTAACATGCGTGCCTCAGAGTGTGGCTTACCACTACGGAGGCGGTACTCTGCCCAAGGGCAATCCACGCAAGGCATACCTGAATTTTCGCAACAATCTAACCATGCTTTACAAGAACCTGCCTGAAGCAGAACTGAAGAGCGTAATGAGATGGAGAACGCTACTGGATTATGTTGCTGCTCTGCAGATGCTGATACTCGGAAGAAGCTATGGCGAATTCAAAGCCGTGCTGAAAGCTCGCCAGGATTTCAAGGCGTGGAAGAAAGACTTTATTGCCGACAGAAACAGAATACAAAACGAAGCCAAGATGCCTTCGCCAAAAGGAAGAACGGACATCAGCATTCTGTGGCAATACTACATAAAGGGAAAGAAGAAATTCTCTGAACTATAGAGATTTCTCACAACAGCAAGGATTCTTAATACTATAATCGCAAAAATCCTGACAACAAAAAAGGGGCGACACGAAAATGTGTCGTCCCTCTTTTTCTATATACTTACTGAGTAGTGAATTACTCAGCCCAGTCCATCTTAGTCTGACGAACGTAAGACTGATAACGACGCTGTGCCATCTTCTGTGCCTCAGCGAAGAGCTCATCAGCCTCTTCTGGGTAAGCCTTCTTAACAGAGAGGTAACGTACCTCACCCATGAGGAAGTCCTGGAACTTATCCCACTGTGGCTCCTTAGAGTCGAGTGAGAATGGGTTCTGACCCTGCTCAGCCAATTCTGGGTTGTAACGCCACAGGTGCCAGTAACCGCACTCTACTGCGCGACGCTCCTCTTCCTGTGATCGACCCATGCCACCCTTGATCTTCAGACCGTGGTTGATACATGGTGCGTAAGCGATTACGAGTGATGGTCCGTGATAAGCCTCAGCCTCGCGGAATGCCTTCAGACACTGAGCGTTATCAGCACCCATAGCAACCTGAGCAACGTAAACGTAGCCGTAGGTAGTAGCGATCATACCGAGATCCTTCTTCTTGATGCGCTTACCCTGAGCAGCGAACTGTGCGATAGCGCCGAGAGGTGTAGCCTTAGAAGCCTGACCACCAGTATTAGAGTAAACCTCAGTATCGATTACGAAGATGTTGAGGTCTTCGCCTGATGCGAGTACGTGGTCGAGACCGCCGTAGCCGATATCATAAGAAGCACCGTCACCACCGATAATCCACTGTGAACGCTTGATGAGGTAGTGGTCGAGAGTCTTGAGCTCAGAGCATACTGGGCAACCAGAAGCTGCACCCTTAGCGATTTCAGGCTTTAGGATAGCAGCGAGGCGCTTTGTCTCGTCAGCATCTTCCTTCTTCTCGATCCATTCAGCAGCAGCCTGCTGGTACTCTGCAGAACCCATCTTCTCGTCAACAACCTTCTGGAGAAGCATTGCAACGCGCTCCTTCATCTTCTTGTTACCGATTACCATACCGAGACCGAATTCGCAGAAGTCCTCGAACAGTGAGTTGTCGAATGCAGGACCCTGACCCTTCTCGTTAGTAGTATAAGGTGTAGAAGGAATAGAAGCTGAGTAGATAGAAGAACAACCAGTAGCGTTAGCGATTATCTCACGGTCACCGAAGAGCTGAGAGATAAGCTTAACGTAAGGAGTCTCACCACAACCAGAGCAAGCACCAGAGAACTCGAAGAGAGGAGTAGCAAACTGAGAGTTCTTTGGATTAGCCTTGATGTCAACGAGCTCCTGCTTAGACTTCACGTTCTTAACGAGGTAGTCCCAACCAGCAGCGAGGTCGATCATCTCCTGAGCGTCTGGGTTGTAAGGAACCATCTTGAGAGCCTTCTCGCCCTTCTTGCCTGGACATACGTCAACACAGTTGCCGCAACCAAGACAGTCAAGTGGTGATGGCTCGATAACGAAGTGCATACCCTTCATAGCTGCTGGAGCCTTGATCTCCTGAGTCTCGCCATTGAAGCCCTTGAGCTCCTCATCGGTAAGAACGAATGGACGGATAGCAGCGTGAGGACAAACGTATGAACACTTGTTACACTGGATACAGTTCTCAACGTTCCATACTGGTACGAATGCCTCTACACCACGCTTCTCGTAAGCAGCTGTACCGTTCATCCAAGTACCGTCAACGGTGTCAAACTTAACGAAGTCAGATACCTTGAGGTCGATACCCATCTGAGCGTTGATAGGACGAACGAGTTCCTTAACGAATGCAGGTGCGTCGTCAGCCTTAGGAGCGTCATCTGGCAGGTTAGCCCATGCTGGGTCTACAGTGAGAGTCTTGTACTCGCCACCACGATCAACAGCCTGGTAGTTCATGTTTACAACGTCGTCACCCTTCTTGCCGTAAGACTTCTTAGCGAATGCCTTCATCTGCTCTACAGCGAGATCTACTGGGATAACCTCAGAGATACGGAAGAATGCAGACTGCAGGATAGTGTTGGTACGGTTGCCCAGACCAATCTCCTGTGCTATCTTGGTAGCGTTGATGTAGTAAACCTTGATGTTCTTCTGAGCGAATACGCGCTTAACCTTGTTAGGAATGAAGTTTACGAGTTCCTCGCCGTCGAAGATAGTGTTGAGCAGGAATGAACCACCCTCACGGATACCACGAGTTACGTCGTACATGTTCAGGTAAGCCTGTACGTGACATGCTACGAAGTTAGGTGTGGTGATCTGGTATGTAGAGCGGATTGGCTCGTCACCGAAACGGAGGTGTGAACAGGTGAAACCACCAGACTTCTTAGAGTCATAAGAGAAGTAAGCCTGACAGTACTTGTCAGTGTTCTCACCGATAATCTTAACTGAGTTCTTGTTAGCACCAACGGTACCGTCAGCACCAAGACCGAAGAACTTACACTCCTGAGTTGACTTGCCGCCGAGAGCGATTTCCTCAACCTTCTCAAGAGAGAGGTGTGTAACGTCATCAACGATACCAACAGTGAAGTGGTTCTTTGGCTGTGGGAGTGCGAGGTTGTTGAATACAGAGATGATCATAGCAGGTGTAACGTCTGAAGAACCCAGACCGTAACGACCGCCAACAATCATAGGACGATTCTCAACATCGTAGTAAGCTGACTTAACGTCGAGGTAGAGAGGCTCACCCTCAGCACCTGGCTCCTTAGTACGGTCGAGTACAGCAATCTTCTTAACTGTAGCAGGAACAGACTTCAGGAGGTAGTCAACAGAGAATGGACGATAGAGGTGAACAGCGATCATACCTACCTTCTTACCCTCAGCAACGAGGTAGTCGATAGCCTCGCGAGCTGCCTCTGTAGCAGAACCCATGAGGATGATGATGTTCTCAGCGTCCTTAGCACCATAGTAGTTGAAGTTGTGATACTCACGGCCAGTAATCTTAGAGATTTCGCCGAGGTACTTCTCTACTACGTCAGGAATTGCGTCATAGTAAGAGTTACAAGCCTCACGATGAGTGAAGAATGTCTCTGGGTTCTCAGCAGTACCGCGTGTTACAGGGCGCTCTGGAGTGAGGGCACGGTTACGGAACTCCTCAACGAACTGCTGTGGAGTGATAGCCTTGATGTCCTCCATATCCATTACCTCAATCTTGTGATACTCGTGAGAGGTACGGAAACCATCAAAGAAGTTGATGAATGGCACCTTAGTCTCGAGAGTAGCGAGGTGAGGAACAGCTGTGAGGTCCATAACCTCCTGAACTGAGCCTGAGCAGAACATAGCGAAACCTGTCTGACGACAAGCCATTACGTCCTGGTGGTCACCAAAGATACAGAGAGAGTGAAAAGCCAGTGTACGAGCAGATACATCGAATACACATGGAAGAAGCTCACCAGCAATCTTATACATGTTAGGGATCATCAGCAGAAGACCCTGAGATGCAGTGAAGGTGGTAGTAAGAGCACCAGCCTGCAGAGAACCGTGAACTGCACCAGCAGCACCGCCCTCAGACTGCATTTCCTGTACTAAGACTGTCTGACCCCACATGTTCTTACGTCCACGTGCAGCCCAGTCATCAGTGTGCTCCGCCATTGGAGATGATGGTGTGATTGGGTAGATAGCAGCTACCTCAGAGAACATGTAGCTCACGTGAGCCGCAGCCTCGTTACCATCACAAGTGATAAACTTTTTTTCTTTTGCCATTTTTGTTATAAGATAAAATGTAAATAAAAAATTGAATAATGTTCGTATTAGTAGAGAAATCCCAACAACCAAAGTGGTATTACGTTATCTCTCACCGTATTGTCAGTATATTGGCAATAGACTATGCCATTGCTGGTAGTCCTAGAGTTTACCGTGCTGCAGACTTTGAAAATCTTGTTAGCATCTATGGTATAGTATATCTCTTTACTTGCCTGATTAACTTTATGGTCTTTCCACATCGTGTTAACAAAGAACGTCTCCATTTGCGTCTGTATGTCAAACGTGATTGGATAGATGGCTTGATACAGATTGGGGTTATGTAACATCACCTTAGTAGGTTTCTTTGGAAATCTCTGTCCCACGGGGTAAATCATGTTTATCAAGCGTGCGTCAGCCAGATACTTGATGTAATTCATCACCGTTGCCCTACTCGTTTCTATTTCCTTTGCCAGACTGCTCACGTTAGGTGCTTGCGGTCCGCTTACGGCAAGGAGGTAGAACAGTTTCTTTATCTTGGTAAGATATTTCAACTCTATCTGCTTTATCAGCAAGATGTCAACCTCTGTCATCATGTTCATTGACTTCAGCAGGTTGTCTGAGAAATCGTCGTGTTCACGGAATAATGGGTAGAACCCATGTTCCAGATACTCTGCAAAATACTTCTGTGGGTCAACCTTCGCCAGGATGTCGGCTACCACCTGCCTCTTGTTTGCCAGCAGTTCGGCCAGCGATATCCATCTCAGGTTTAGTCCCGTCCTCAGGTTCAGGTACTCTCTAAAAGAGAATCCTCTGAGGTTATAGCTCTTTACTATCTCGCAGAGTTCAGGATTTTCCCTCTTGAGGCGCATCACGCTCGACCCTGCGAACACTATCTTCAGCTTGGGATAGAGGTCGTAGCACCTACGCAACTCCCGGCTCCAGTCAAACTGCTTGAAAACCTGGTCTATGAGCAGAACCCTGCCACCCTGTTTGTAGAACTCTCCCGCAAAGTCGGCTATGCCTCGTCCTTGGAAGTAGAAGTTATTCATGTTCACATATAGACAGCGTCTGTCTGTAGAACTGAACCTTTCCTTGGCATACTGTAACAAAAATGTTGTCTTTCCCACGCATCGTGTGCCCTTGATACCTATCATTCTGGAGTTCCAATCTATCTCGTCCATCAAAACGCGGCGCACTGGCGCGTTACAATGACCTACAAGGTATTTGTGCGTACGATAGAAATCTTCCATTTCAGTTCATAACATCTTTATGGTACAAAGTTAAGAAATATTTCTTAAATTGCAAAGCCGAGATTGCATATTGAACAATCTTTTAATATTCTTTAATCTTTGAGTTCAAGCAGTAAGGGGCACAACCTCTGTTTTAAAGCCGTACCCCCTACTCTATGTGTCATTACGTCGCCGCACTTCGCTGTGCGACAAAGCATACTGTGTTTTTTTAGCTTTCCTCTGGATCAGTTGTTGACA
>JAZLBU010000038.1:0-11524 GCA_045613845.1 Prevotella sp.
CCTATCAGCTCTATGCGGTCTTCCTTTGCCGACTCCTGAGCAGCAAAACACCAGGAGCCACTTCCCACTATTCCATTATCAAACTTAAAGCAGGCTCCCACTGTGTCCTCGGCCTTATAGAGTCCAGCACGATTGGAGCAGAAACCTTCAGCATGGGTTATGATGCCAAAGATATCTTGCAGCAAATCAAACTGATGTGGTGCAAGGTCATAGAAATAGCCTCCTCCAGCTATGTCGCTTTTTAGGCGCCAAGGCTGGAGGGACTCGTCATAGAAATCTTCTTTGTGAGGGGGTGTGGCAAGACGAATGTGAACATTCTGCACCTTGCCTATTCGCTGTTGCTCTATTAGCTCCTTAACCTTCAGGAAATAAGGCAGATAACGTCTGTAATAGGCAACATAACAGGGTATGTGGGTCTCTTGTGAAACATGGTTGATGCGAGCACAGTCCTCATAGCTTGCTGCCAAAGGCTTCTCCACATAAACGGGTTTGCCTGCTCGCATAGCCATAATGGCATAGGTAGCATGACTGGATGGTGGAGTGGCTATATAGACAGCATTGACATTGGGATCGTCAATCAGGGCTTGGGCATCTGTGTACCAAGTGGGCACATTATGGCGCTCAGCATAAGAGCGAGCCTTGTCAGCAGTACGACTCATGACTGCTACTACGCTTGAACCCTCAACCTCGCTGAAGGCTGGCCCACTCTTTACCTCAGTAACATCACCACATCCTATGAAACCCCACTTTATCTGTTTCACGCGTACCTTTTATATATTAGCTTCCTGTGTAGCTTCTTACTTTGCCTTCTTCTCTGAAGCTGAACCCTTCTTATAAGCCTTGTTAAGACCAGCTATGATATCGTTGGTGATATCAGCTGACTTGTCAGCATAGAGAATGTTGTCACCACTCTTTGAGAGAATCATGGTGTACTTCTTGTCCTTGTTGTATTTGGTTATGAAATGCTGCAAAGAGTCATGAAGGGCCTCATTAAACTTAGCTGTCTCCTCCTGAAACTCTGCGCTGAGGCGCTGTTGGAGTGCCTCAAGGTCAGCATTCTGCTTCTGCAAACCCATCTGTATCTGCTCAGCCTGCTCACGAGTGTAGGCATTCTGTTGCAACTTCTGTTGGAAATTAGCAGCTGCTGACTGCAGAGCCTGACCCTTCTGTTGCAGGGTTGACTGAATGTTCTGGCTCTTCTTCTCAAGTATCAGCGAATATTCTTTACAATACTCATACTGGGTCATCAATGAGTCAACCTCCACATAAGCTATCTTCAGCGCTGAAGTAGTCTGAGCCTTTGGAGCCTCCTCCTCTGCTTTTGGAGACTGGTTACATGAGGTAAATGAAACTGCTGCTACTACAGCTAAGGCAATTGTGCCAAAAAGTTTTTTTTGTGTCATCTTTATATAAAAAGTTTTCGTTTTAGTTTTCGTTTTCAACGTTTTTTTATTAACTTTGTACCGCTATAGCATAAACCCTGCATATAGACAGGTGCAAAGATAGCAAGAAAAACTCAATATAGCACTTTAAAAAACGTAAAATTTGAATAAAAAAGACTTAAAGCCACAGAGCGTTTTTCATTTCTTTGATGAAATAAACCACATACCTCGTCCTTCTAAGCACGAGGAGAAGATGATACAGTTTCTCACGAAGTTTGGCGAAGACAGAGGACTGGAGACTATCATTGACGATGCTGGCAATGTATTGATACGAAAGCCTGCTACCAAGGGAAGGGAGAATGCTGAAACCATCACCCTGCAGAGCCACATGGATATGGTGTGCGATAAGGTGGCTGGACATGAGATAGACTTTCTCAATGACCCTATCGAGACCTACATAGACGGAGAATGGCTGAGGGCTAAGGGTACCACTCTGGGTGCTGACGATGGCATAGGCTGTGCTATGGAACTGGCTATTCTGGATGCTGACAACATAGAGCATGGACCAGTGGAATGCCTGTTTACTGTGGATGAGGAAACAGGACTGACTGGGGCTAACAACCTGAGCAAGGAGATGCTGAAGGGCAAGATGTTGCTTAACCTGGACTCTGAAGATGAGGGCTTGTTCTATGTGTCATGTGCTGGAGGCAAGACCACCTCGGCTACCTTTATATATAATAAGGTGGAGGCTCCTAAGGGACTGTTCTTCCTTACTGCATCAGTTAAGGGACTGACTGGTGGACATTCTGGCGACGATATAAACAAGAAGCGTGCTAATGCTATTAAGATTCTGGCTCGTTTCCTCTATCTTGAACAGCAAAAGCATGACATCTTCCTGGCTCAGTTCAACTCAGGCAAACTGCATAATGCCATTCCTCGTGAGGGCGAGATTGTCTTTGCGGTGCCTTTTGCTGATAAGGAGCAGACTCGTGCCAACTGGAACATTTTCTGTGCTGAGGTAGAAGAGGAGTTTCAGGTTACTGAGAAGAATATGAACTTCCACATGGGATCGGCTGATGCTGAGCCTGTGATACCTCAAGAAACTGCAAAGCACATAATAAATGCCTTGCAGGCAGTGCATCATGGGGTGTTCAGCGTGGTGCAGGATTTGTCTTTGGGCAACCTTACCGAAACATCGAGCAACCTTGCTGTGGTGAAGACTGAAGACCACCAGATTACCATCAACACCAGTCAGAGGAGTAATGTGATGAGTAATCTGGAGAATATGGTGAACACAGTTACTGCTACATTCGAACTGGCTGGGGCTGACACCATCATTCATAATGACGGCTATCCTGCATGGAAGATGAATCCTAATAGCAAACTGCGTGAGGTGGCTAAGAAATGCTATGAGAAGCTGTTCTCTGCTGAACCCACCATCATAGGCATTCATGCAGGTTTGGAATGCGGACTATTTTCAGAGCGTTACCCTCAACTCGACATGCTGTCGATAGGTCCTACTATGCGAGGAGTTCACTCTCCTGACGAAAAACTACATATTCCGTCTGTCGAGAAGGTTTATAAGCTTGTAAAAGAAATTTTGAAGAATATCTGAATATGAAGAAATACTGCATTGATTTGACAGTGAAAGATGTGAAGCACATTAACGAAAAGTATGTGCTCATAGTGCTGACAGACGACAAACCTCTGCCTGAGATGATGCCTGGACAGTTTGTGGAGGTAAAGGTTGAGAATTCGCCTGCTACTTTCCTTCGTCGTCCTATATCCATAAATGATGTGGATTATGCCAAGAACGAGCTGCACCTTTTGGTAGCATGTATTGGTGAAGGCACTAAACACATGGGTATGCTAAAGAGTGGAGAGAAATTGAACATTATGCTGCCACTTGGCAATGGCTTCACCCTGCCTGAGAGCAAGGAGAAGAAACATCTGCTCATAGGTGGTGGTGTGGGTGTTGCCCCCCTACTATTTCTTGGCAAGAAGATAAAGGAGATGGGTGGCGAACCTACTTTCCTGCTTGGAGCACGCAGTGAGAAAGACCTGCTTATGATTGACTGCTTTGAAAGCGTAGGCAGAGTATTCATCACTACAGAAGATGGCAGCAAGGGCGAAAAGGGATTCGTAACCAACCACTCCATACTCCAGAACGAGAAGTTTGACTTCATCTCTACATGTGGTCCTAAACCCATGATGGCTGCAGTGAGCAAATGTGCTGAGGCTCTGGGCATAGAATGTGAGGTGAGCCTCGAAAATAAGATGGCTTGCGGCTTAGGTGCCTGCCTCTGTTGTGTGGAAAAGACTAAGGACAAAGGCAATATCTGCATTTGTACTGAAGGTCCAGTAATTAACGCTAAAAGACTTAATTGGTAATTCAAAGACTAAACTGGTAATGGCTGATTTAAAAGTTAACATAGGAGAGCTGAAACTGAAGAACCCCGTAATGACGGCTTCTGGCACTTTCGGCTATGGCATAGAATTTCAGGACTTTGTTCCGCTCGACGAGATTGGTGGCATAATAGTAAAGGGCACTACCCTGCATCACAGAGAAGGCAACGACTATCCCCGCATGCATGAAACAGCAAGCGGAATGCTTAACTGCGTAGGACTGCAGAATAAAGGTGTCGATTACTTTTGTGAGCATATCTATCCCACTATTAAGGACATAGACACTAACATGATAGTCAACGTTAGTGGTTCTTCGCCTGAGGACTATGCCGAATGTGCTGCTCGCATCAACGAACTGGAGAATATCCCTGCTATAGAACTGAATATCTCCTGTCCTAACGTGAAGCATGGCGGAATGGCATTCGGCACCACTGTTGAGGGAGCATCATCTGTAGTAAAGGAAGTAAGGAAACACTATAACAAAACACTGATAGTCAAACTCTCTCCTAACGTGACAGATATTGCTGAGATAGCTCGTGCCGTAGAGGCTGAGGGTGCTGACAGCGTTTCTCTCATCAACACCCTGATGGGAATGGCTATCGATATAGAAAAGCGTAAGAGTCTGCTCTCCATAGGGACAGGAGGCCTCAGCGGCCCATGCGTAAAACCTGTTGCTGTGAGAATGGTCAACCAAGTTTATAAGGCAGTAAAGATTCCTGTAGTAGGACTTGGTGGCATCTGTACTGCAGAGGATGCTATAGAGTTCTTCATGGCTGGAGCAACAGCTATCGAGATTGGCACAGCTAACTTCCTCGACCCAGCTGTGACAATAAAAGTTCGCGATGGCATCAACAGCTGGCTCGACAAGCACAACTGCTCAAGCCTTTCTGAAATTATAGGAATTATCTAAAAAAAACTACAATCTGGAAAACAACATTATCCAAACAGTCTGGAGAACCAACCACGTTGTTTTCTTTCAGGATAGTTATATGGAGAGCTCATTCTTGAGTTCTCCATTATTATATCCTGCCATGTTAGGTGTTCTCTTATCATACGATAGATGGTTCCCCAATCAGGCAAACCACCTATGTTACGATCATCTATCCATAAATCCACCTTCAGCTTGCGTGAGAAATGATTATTCTTTTCACGCTCCTCCTCAGGATAATCACGATTTATGGCATAAAACTCCACACCTCGTTCCTTACACCAGTCTATAGCCTCTTGCAGGAGCTCATTCTCCCTTACTGTCCACAACACAAGCTTGTGCCTGTCTTGTATCAGTTGGCGAAGAGTCTCTGTGGCAAATGGTATCTCCTTGCCAATCTTAGGATAGGCATGTTCTACTATAGTACCGTCAAAATCTACTGCAATAGTCATATAGCGAAAGTGTAGTCTTTACTGTTACTTCTTGATAGAATCGTCATCAGGGTTGCCATAATGACTGTCTGAATACGAACCGTAGCCATAAGAGTGATAGCCATAACTGCCATAACCTCCGTAGCCGTAGCTATTATATCCGTAGTAGCTACCATACTTGCTATAGCCACGATAACCACGATAGCCATACTTACCATATTTGCCGTAACGTCCGTAGCCATAAGCATATCCGTATTTCTTCTTTGACATATCAATGCCATTGATAGCTATACATACGTTAGGCAGTTTGTTGTTGATAGCAAAATCATTGATTACGCGGAAAGCAGACTTCTCTGTATAGTCAGCACGACAAATCACACAGGTAACATCGGCAATACGTCCTATCTGCAGG
Source organism: Prevotella sp. (assembly GCA_045613845.1). Classification (GTDB taxonomy): domain Bacteria; phylum Bacteroidota; class Bacteroidia; order Bacteroidales; family Bacteroidaceae; genus Prevotella. The sequence goes on from JAZLBU010000038.1 coordinate 5,560, forward strand.
GTATCGGTAACCAGACCTACTGGGGCCGTATCAACAATCACATAATCATATTCCTTGCGCAGAATCTCGAATATCTTGTCCAGCGAAGAACGTGAAACAAGCTCTGTTGGGTTTGGTGGTACTGGACCAGCCATCATCAACTCAAGGTTTTCATTTATCTCTGAAGGAACTATCTGTTCCCTTATCATCTCGAGTGTTGGGTTATCATGTATCAACAGGTTGGTGATACCTGTCTTGGTCTTGTTCAGTCCAAACAGGTTTGACAGACGAGGACGTCTGATATCCAGACCCACCAGGAGCACCTTCTTACCCAAGAGGGCGAAAGACACTGCAAGGTTAGCCGCTGTGAAGGTCTTACCCTCACCTGATGTTGACGAGGTAAACATTATTACGTTCTGTCCGTCTTTCAGCATAAACTGAAGGTTGGTACGCATACCTCGGAATATTTCCTCCATCTGGTTGTTCTTATTCTCATGCACCACAATGTCAGCACGAGTCTTGGCTGTCTCATTTGCCAATGCGATATCAGCGATTATTGGGCAGTGTGTCAATCGTGCCACCTCATCATGTCCCTCTATACGGAACCTCATCAGTTCCATCAGAATAAGTATTGCAAGTGGAATCAAGAATCCAGCCGCTGCTGCTATGCCCCATGCCATATTGCGGTTAGGCAGTATCTGACCCGTGTTCAGTGGGTCGTCAAGCAAACGTCCCTTATCAGCTGTCGCAGCAAGAGAGATAGAGTTCTCCTCACGCTTCTGCAAGAGCATAGTGTACAGACTCACCTTTACAGACTGCTGACGGCCAATCTCTGAAAGTATTCTCTCCTGTTCAAATGAGTTTTCAAACATGGAGTTATACTTGTTATATCTGTCCATGATAGCCTGACGCTTTATCTGCATCGCACGCTTGGTTTGGTCCATAGCGCGTATTATGGATGCAGAAAGGTCGTCCATCTGCTCTGAGAGTGTCTTTACTGCCGGACTGCTCTCTGAAGCTGAGTGCAACAGTCTCTGACGGGTCATTGCCAGTCCGTTATACTGTGCTATGAGCGATGTTGCAGCTGCATCTGTCAGTCCTACGTTTGATGGCAGTGTCTGATATTTGTTTGATGGCATCTGCATGTACTCCCTTATTGACTCCATCAGTATTATCTGGGTATTCATGTCAGCAAACTCATTGTCGTAGTTCTCTGTATTTGACAATGATCTGCCTGCATTAGCCGCTGCATCTGTAATACGGTTGGCACGCTTATAGCTCTCCATCTGTCCCTCTGTACTGCCAAGCTCGTTATTGATTTTTTCCAGACGCTGGTTGATAAACTGCTCTGTGCGCAGGGCTATCTGGTTCTTGTCATCATTTGCCTGACGGTTGTAGCATACCACCAACTGCTTCATGTAGTCTATAGTACGCTGAGGTATGATGTCAGCTCGTGATATTATGGCGATAGATGTAGCCTCTGAATAATCCATAGTAGCCAGACTGCCAGCATATCCTCGTGCTACCTGGTGAGGCTGGTTTATTGACACCATCACGTCCTTACCCTCTGTCCATACTCCATGAGGGTTACGCGTTATGGAGATAACACCTGCCTTACAGTTTATGGTCATAGGCAACTGTCCTTCCTTCTTTATATTGCCTCCAGGATAACTGCCCGTAACAATAATCTTTCCGTCTTCGTTTGCTATATTCATGTTTATGCTTCCCTGCAATTCGTCAAGATGCTTGCTGTCAAGGTCCACCAATATAGGATTATTGCGATACATTGGCTTATCTGTTACCGTTCCCTCGAGTGTATATGACACATACAGCTTCAGGTCGCGAACTACATCCTCAGCCAAAGCCACTGACCTCAGCACCTCTTTCTCATTATCGAATCCGTCTGAGCGCACTATCTGACCCGTCAGCACACCGCCTGTGCGTGCTCCGCGAGTATTGTCTGACTTTATCAGCATCTTTGCCGAAACTGAATATACTGGTGGTGTATAGCGCAGGTATATTGCTGCTATTCCGAAGCATATCAGCAATGACAGTGCAAACCATATCCAGTTTAACAATAATGTACGATATAGGAACGACAGGCTGAACAGACCCAGTTCGTTATTCTCCTGTTCTTCTATGTTAAAGTCTTGAACGTATGAATTTGAATTATCACTCATAACTATATTGTTGTTTGTTTACCTTCTTCTGTTTTTAGAATGCTTTGTTCAGTGTTAGAATGCTTTGTTGTCTCTCAACAAGGTCAGTCTTATTGTATGCAGACATATCTTTATATCAAGCCACAGCGACCAGTTCTCTATATAAGTAATGTCTTTCTTTATTCTTCCTTCCATCAATGCTAGGTCGGTAGTCTCGCCACGATAGCCGCTCACCTGTGCCAGTCCTGTTATACCTGGTTTTGCAAAATGGCGCACCATATACTTCTCCAGCAATGCTGAATACTTCTCCGTATGATACAGCATGTGCGGACGTGGGCCCACAACGCTCATGTCGCCCTTCAGCACATTAAAGAACTGAGGCAGCTCGTCAATGTTGGTCCTGCGCATAAAGTCGCCAAAGGGGAATTTCCTTGGGTCATCCTCTGTTGCCTGTAGGGTGTCCGCTTCATCATTAACGTGCATCGAACGGAATTTATAGCAGAGAAAATCTCTCGCATCCAGTCCTGTACGCATCTGTTTGAAGAACACCGGACCAGGACTCTGCATCTTTATGATAAGAGCTATTATGGGCACGAATGGCAGGATTATTATCAGCATGATGATACTGAAAATAATGTCGAACGTCCTCTTCACAAACCTGTTGCCAGCGTATGTCAACGGCTCATACAGACTGGTGAACAACACATTGCCACCCACTATCTGGGGCTTCAGCGACAACTGCATATTCTTCAGCACTCTGGGCACATAGAAGAACCTTATGACATGCTTGTTGCAATAGCGCATCAGCTCAATAATGTTCTTATCATCATCATGTGACAATGAACAATACAGCTCATCACACTGCACAGCATCCTTCGCCATCAGTTCTCTCATCAGGGCTCTGTCGCCCAGCTTCTTCAGTTCCTCTGGGGCATCTTCTATCGTGTCATTGCTGTAATATCCCTGCACCCTGTAGCCTGTTGTGGCATCCATCATAATGTCATTATACACAAACAGGTTGGCTGGGTCGCTGCCTACGAATATCACGCTACGGGTGTTTCTGCCCTTCGCACGCATTGTTTTCAGTATCTCACGTTCTATCAGTCGCAACACCACGATTGATATGTACAGCGTTACGGCATACAGAATGTTGAACACCACCTCATTGTTGCTGTTGCGTGTCATCATGTGCCATAACAGTCCAAACACACCTTGCGAAAGAATCACCACCATGAAGTTACGTGTGAGTATCTGCGACACATTCACCACACGGTTATGAATAACCAGTGGTACTGACATCGACGACAGAAAGAATGTCACCAGCAAGAGCGAAGCTGCTATCGACACATGGTTCTGAATGCTTTGGGGAGTGTATTCTGGACTTATCGCAACAAAAAGTGAAAGGCTGCTTACTACCACAACGGCATCAAGCAGAAGAACTATCCACTTTATCACTGTATTCTTGTTACTGTACATGAACATAGTTTCTTTTCTTGGAAGAAGAACATAAATTGCTGTGCAAAGGTACTTAATTTATTCAAATTAACAACATAAAAGTATTCAAAAAATGCCAAATTGACCTTTCTCACTCGCTTTTTTGGGCGTAATATGTTGCTAATCCCACTTTTTTTTGTAACTTTGTGCTTGTTTTTACACATTTAACATAAAACCGATATGAATTTTTTCTCTAAATTATTTGGCAGAAAAGAAACTGCAAAGACGGGAGGCATGCAAGACTACATGATGCTCATCCGCGTGTATTTTCAGTCTGCCATAGCTTCACAGGTCGGAATCAATAACATCGCTATGCTGCCCGACCTCAGACTCTTCAAGAGCACCTTCAAGGTACATACAGAGCACAACAAGTTAGGCATAGCCGAGAAAAGGGCTTGCAGCAAGATGCTTAAGGACATGTACGGACACGATGACATGTTCTTTAAGGAGATTGACAAGAGCATAGCCAAGAACTGTCGCAAGATGCAGGATGTGCAGACCTACCTCTACCAGTTCCAGGGTTTCACTCAAGACCTCATGATGCTCATGGGCAACCTGATGAAGTTTAAGCTCAGAATGCCTTCATTCTTCAAGAAAGCCATTTACACAATGACCGAAAAGACTGTAAATGACCTCTTTACGAAGAACGACTATGATGATGCAGCCACTCTGAAAGCTGTTGCGTCAGTAAGGAAATATAACCAGCGACTCAACTTCTCACAGGGGTGGATAACCAATTTCGTCTTCCAGTTGGTAATGCTTGCCAAGAAGGAGAAGCCACAGGAATCGTAAAAAAAATTAGCTCTTTGCCTGCAAAAAAATAGAAAAAGATTTGGTCGTTAACAAAAAAAACACTACTTTTGTCACCAAACTTTAAATTATTCAATTACAGACAGTAAAATGCAAGACGCAGAAACCATACTTAAATCATTTGCTACACAGGTTCGCCAGCTCATTATGAAAACCAATGAGCTGAAGAAGACCAATAGTAAGTTGAACGCTATGGTTGAGCAACGCAATAAAGAGATAGACCAACTAAAAGAACAGCTAAGTCAACAACAAAAACAATATAACGCTATGATGATGGCCAAGATGATTGAAATCTCTGATGGAGACATCGAGGCATCTAAAAAGAAAATACAGAGACTCATTCGTAGCGTAAACAGATGCATCGCCATACTCAACGGCAACGAAGAAGAAAGCGATGACTAATTTCAGCAATAATGAGCGGAAATCAAGAGAAACTAAATATCACTCTCCATATCTACGATACTGATATCGCTATTCGTGTTCCCCGTCAACAGGAAGAGCAGTATCGTGTGGCTGGTAAGTTGATAAATGAGAGACTTAACGCATATTACGATGTTTTCAAAGGCAAAAAAGAACCTAAGGAAATATGTTATTTTGCCATGATTGATATAGCATTGAGATGTGTAACTGAGGCTAAGCGCAATGACGTTGAGCCTTATACTGATATTCTCGCTCAACTGTCTTCGGAAATTGCTGAAGCCCTGAAGTAAGAATATTCATTTACACATTATTTTATTTAATATGATCGAACTAGTTATCGCCATCGCCGCACTAATCGTCGGAGGTGTCATCGGCTTCTTGATTTTCAGATTTGTTATCAAGGGCAAATACAATGAAATGATTTCCAATGCGGAGAAAGCCGCTGAGGTGTTGAAAGAAAAGAAACTCCTTGAGGTCAAGGAGAAGTTTATCAACAAGAAGAGTGAACTCGAACGTGAGGTTCAGCAGCGCAATCAGAAGATTCAGCAGACTGAGAACCGCCTGAAGCAGCGTGAGATTTCTATCAACCAGCGCCTGGAAGACCAGAACCGCAAACGTCAGGAACTGGAGCAGCAACAGCAGCGCCTTGAGAATGAAAAGAAGCTACTTGCCCTCAAGGAGCAGGAACTCTCTAATATGCAGATGCAGGAGCGCGAGAAACTCGAGCAACTCTCTGGCCTCTCTGCTGAGGAGGCTAAGGCACGCCTCATTGAGAGTCTTAAGGACGAGGCTCGCACCAATGCCCAAAGCTATATCAACGAGATAATGGACGAGGCTAAAATCAATGCCAACAACGAGGCTAAGAAGATAGTCATCAAGACCATTCAGCGTGTTGCTACCGAGGCTGCCATTGAGAATTCTGTGTCAGTATTCCATATTGACAACGACGAGGTCAAGGGACGCATCATCGGTCGTGAGGGACGTAACATCCGTGCCCTTGAAGCAGCCTGTGGCGTTGAGATAGTTGTTGATGATACCCCTGAGGCAATCGTCATCTCAGCCTTCGACCCTATACGTCGTGAAACCTGCCGTCTGGCACTTCA
>JAZLBU010000039.1:0-10232 GCA_045613845.1 Prevotella sp.
TAGCCTCACCACCACCAGGGATGATACGGAAAATGTCTGTCTGAATGAAACGGTCCTGACCGTTTGGAGAAAGGCGGAGCATAATCTCGCCCAAAGTTACTACTTTTGCCATGTTAATTTGTTAGATTTAAAAAATTATACAAAACTGTATTTGATTAAGTACTACTCCAAAACTAGTGCGTGTAAAATACAACTAGTGTACAAATTTAGCAAGTTTTTTTCATTATCCAAAGAATTTAAGCGAAAAAATAACTTTTTTGTGGTATTTTTGCAAAAAAACTGGCTGTGTGTTCGCACAATTCGCTTTTTTTCATTATTTTTGCAAATTGATATGCGATAAGCATAAAAAAGCGATATCTGACTAACAACTCAATATAAGAAGAAAAAAAACACTTAGGGATAAAAGAGCAATTATGCCGTACGAAAGACTTACTATAAAGGATATAGCAGAGAGAGCTGGAGTATCTACAGGTACAGTGGACCGAGTGATACACAACAGACCAAACGTGTCAAAGAAATCTCTGGAAAAGGTCAACAAGGTTCTATCTGAGATAAACTTCGAACCTAACATGTATGCGAGCGCGCTGGCCAACACACGTCGTTATGACTTCTTCTGCCTCATTCCGAAGCACGAAAGCGAGGCATACTGGCAGGAAGTGGAGGAAGGACAGAAAAAATGCTGCGACACAAGACGAGACTTTCACGTACATATAGGTATAAAGTATTACAAGCGTAACGACGACAAATCGTTCACTGAGCAATACGAGGCTATACTTGCCGAAAATCCCGATGGCGTGGTGATAGTGCCTACAAAGATAGAGACCACGCGAGTGTTTACCGACATACTGCACAAGGAGGATATACCCTTCATACTGCTCGACTCATACCTACCCGACCTGAACCCATTGGCGTTCTACGGACAGGACTCATTCGCCAGCGGATATTTTGCTGCTAAGATGCTGATGTTGCTGGCTGCACAGGAGAAAGAGATACTGCTGATGAAGCAGACGGTGGACGGCGAACGACTGCCATCAAAACAGCAGGAGAACCGAGAGGTGGGATTCATGCACTACATGCGCGAACATTTTCCTAATGTAAAAATCAACACGCTGGACCTCTCGCTCATGCAGACTAAGAAACAGCATGCCGTGTTGATGGAGAAATACTTCAGTCAGCATCCCGACACCCACCACTGCATAACGGTGAGTTCGAAGGCACATATAGTGGCTGAATTCCTGCTCAAGACACATCGCTCAAACGTGCAGATAATGGGTTACGACATGGTGGCAAAGAATGCCGAATGCGTGAGAAAGGGAAGCATATCGTTCCTCATAGCCCAGCACGGATACCAGCAAGGCTATTACAGCGTGGACGCACTGGTGCGCCACACCATACTGAAGAAGAATGTGACACCTGTGAACTACATGCCTATTGAGATACTGTCAAAGGAAAATGTGGACTTCTATCGCAGAACACAGATTTAAGGGCAGTTCACAGTTCATAGCTTATACAAAAACATTATATATCACTAAAAAAAGAATCCGAGACTATGGAACAAGCATTTCTGAAAATCAACCCTGCGGACAGCGTAGTGGTATGTCTGCAGCCTCTGTCAAAAGGCACCGTAATCAACGTTGACGGCAAGGACATCACCCTGCTCGAGGATACACCAGCAGGTCACAAGGTGTTGCTCTCTGACAAGAAAGAGGGCGAGGATATCATCAAATATGGATACCCTATAGGTCACGCAAGAAAGGACCTGAAGGCTGGCACATGGGTGAACGAGAATAATCTGAAGACCAACCTCGCAGGTACTCTTGAGTACACATATAACCCTGTAAATGAGAAACTTAACATAGCAAAGGAAAACCGCACCTTTAAGGCTTACCAGCGTAAGAACGGCGAGGTAGGCGTACGTAACGAGATATGGATTGTTCCTACAGTGGGTTGTGTGAACGGCATAGCTGAGGAGCTGGTGAAGCGTCTGAAGGAAGAGACCCAGATGAAGGGTATCGACGACATACATGCATGGCACCACAACTTTGGTTGCTCTCAGTTGTCAGAGGACCACGAGAACACTCGCAAGATACTTCGCGACATAGTGCTTCACCCTAATGCAGGTGCGGTATTGGTGCTCTCGCTGGGATGTGAGAACAATCAGCCTCACGACTTCATGAAGACACTGGGCGACTACGATCAGGATCGCATCAAACTTCTCATTACTCAGGAAGTGGACGGCGATGAGGTAGAGGCTGGCATGGAGATTCTGCGTGAACTCTATAAGAAAGCTAGTCAGGACGTGCGCGAAGAGGTGCCTGTAAGCAAACTGCGTGTAGGACTGAAGTGTGGTGGCTCTGACGGTTTCTCTGGTATCACCGCTAACCCACTCGAGGGCGAATTCAGCGACTGGCTGGTGGCTCAGGGTGGTACGTCAATACTGACTGAGGTACCTGAAATGTTTGGTGCTGAGACAATACTGATGAACCGTTGTGAGAATGAACAGCTGTTTGACCAGACCGTTTCTCTCATCAACAACTTCAAGAACTACTTCCTCTCTCATGGCGAGCCCGTGGGCGAGAACCCATCACCAGGCAATAAAGCTGGTGGTATATCAACACTTGAAGATAAGGCATTGGGATGCACACAGAAGTGCGGACGTGCCCCTGTAAGCGGAGTGCTGGAGTATGGCGACCGTCTGCAGACCACAGGACTGAACCTGCTCTCTGCTCCGGGCAATGACCTCGTAGCTTCTACAGCACTGGCATCAGCAGGTTGTCACATGGTGCTCTTCACCACTGGTCGTGGTACACCATTCGGCACATTCGTGCCTACCATGAAGGTGTCAACAAACTCTAACCTCTACAACCGTAAGAAGAACTGGATAGACTTCAATGCTGGACAGTTGGTTGACGGCAAGACGATGAAGGAACTGGTGCCTGAGTTCATAGACAAGGTGCTGGCAATAGCTTCAGGTGAAAAGGCTAAGAACGAAATCAACGGCTATCGTGAGATTTCTATATTCAAGAACGGAGTAACGCTGTAATGAAAGCAATAAGTCCACTAATATTTTTTATCATAGTTTACCTCGCAACGTCAATCGTTGCGGGGGATTTTTATAAAGTACCCATCACCGTAGCATTCATGCTCACGGCAGTATTCGCTGTGGCTGTTTCCAAGGGACAGTTTAACAACCGCATACGCAAATTCAATCGTGGTGCAGGACGTAAAAACCTCATGACCATGCTATGGATATTCGTATTGGCTGGTGCCTTTGCCAATTCAGCCGAGAAGATGGGATGTGTGGACGCTTTCGTCAATCTCACCCTCGCCATAGTACCTGCTGACGCCCTGTTGGCAGGACTGTTTCTTGCCTCATCGCTGATATCGCTGAGCATAGGTACGAGTGTGGGAACAATAGTGGCTCTAACCCCAATAGCAGTGGGCATAGCAGGGGCTACAGGACTCTCCGTGCCCATGCTCACAGGCATAGTGGTGGGTGGTTCGTTCTTTGGCGACAACCTGTCATTCATTTCTGACACCACCGTAGTGGCTACACAGTCACAGGGGTGCTCCATGAGCGATAAGTTCAAAACCAATATATACATAGCCCTGCCAGCAGCTCTGGTAGTGATATTTATATATGCCATCATAGGCCGAGACGTCACCCTGCCCTCTGAACCTGAGGTAGACAGCATTCTGAAAATAGTGCCATATCTGGTGGTGCTCATAGTGGCAATCGTGGGAGTTAACGTGTTCATAGTGCTCACCATAGGCATACTGCTAACAGGACTGCTCAACCTGTTTATGCCAAGCATGAACGGGAGTGGCGAACTACCACTCTATGCATGGTTTGGCAATATGGGCGAGGGCATCAGCAATATGGGCGAACTGATTATTGTATCGCTGTTGGCTGGTGGCATTCTGGAACTGATACGTGCCAACGGTGGCATACGATTTATTATCAATAAGGTGATACAACACATAGACAGTCCACGTAAGGCTGAACTGTCAATAGCAACACTGGTGAGTCTGGTGGATGTGTGTACGGCTAACAACACCATAGCCATCATCACCGTATCAGGCATTGCAAAGGAAATATCAACACGCTTTAACCTGGACCCACGCAGAGTAGCAAGCATACTTGACACTTTCTCATGCATCATGCAGGGTCTCATACCTTATGGTGCTCAGTTGCTTATGGCTGCAGCATTGGCTCACTGCAATCCACTCGACATAATACCTCATCTCTACTACACCTACGCTCTGTTGGTAATGTCGCTGTTGGCTATAGCTTTCAGGTTTCCGAAAAAATAATTCATAACTTGCACTCGACAAAGAAAACTTTACACTTTATACTTTGTACTTTATACTTTTTTTTGTACCTTTGCAGGCAAAATAAAAAAAATGACGATGTTAAAAGAAAAAATAGAGGCTCTAACCTCAGAAATTAACGGTTTGATTGCCAACAACCTCGACGAGATTGAGGCTCTGCGCATAAAATACTTATCACGCAAAGGTGCCATCAACGACCTGATGGCTGATTTCCGTAATGTGGCTGCTGAAGAGAAGCGTATTTATGGTCCGCTGATAAATCAGGTCAAGGCTCTCGCATTTGACAAGATTAACGGTCTGCGTGACCAAATCAACAACGGAAACGGGAACGATAACGGGAATGCCGACCTTGACCTCACACGTACCCCCTACCCTGTTCAGTTGGGTACACGCCACCCTCTCTCTATAGTAAAGAACGAGATTGTAGAGATATTCCAGCGCATGGGTTTCACCCTTGCCGATGGACCAGAGGTGGAGGACGACCTGCACATATTCACCAAGATGAACTTTGCTGCTGACCACCCTGCACGTGATATGCAGGACACATTCTTCGTGGAAGAGAGCAAACTGGGCGATGTGACTAAGAACATACTTCTGCGCAGTCACACCTCAAGCGTACAGGCACGAGTGATGGAAAAGCAGCAGCCACCTATCCGAGTTATTTGTCCAGGAAGGGTGTATCGTAACGAGGCTATCACAGCAAGAGCACACTGCTTCTTCCACCAGATAGAGGGACTGTACATAGACGAGAACGTATCATTCACCGACCTCAAGCAGGTGATGCTCACCTTTGCAAGAGAGCTCTTCGGTCCTGACACCAAGATTCGTCTGCGTCCTTCATACTTCCCATTCACCGAACCAAGTGCCGAGATGGATATCTCATGCCATATATGTGGAGGCGTAGGATGCGGATTCTGTAAGCACACTGGATGGGTAGAGATTCTGGGTTGCGGAATGGTTGACCCTAACGTGCTGGAACTCTGTGGCATCGACTCAAAGAAATACTCTGGCTATGCCTTCGGATTGGGTGTAGAGCGTATCACCAACCTCAAGTATCAGGTTAGCGATCTTCGCATGTTCTCTGAAAACGACAAGCGCTTCCTTGAGGAATTCACATCAGCCAACTAAGAGGCAGAAAAAGAAACGAGTAACAGATTAGAAAAAGCATACAGAAAAAAACAACAGGCTTAGGTTCACATACCCAAGCCTGTTTTTTTATATCATATTACGAATACTAAGCGTAAATCAATATAAGAAATGAAAATAACCACCCTAACACTACGCACTGGGTGAAACGGTCCTTAAGCAATACCTTGGTGGGGTCGCCTGTGTTTTCATCTACCATAGCAAGTTGCATATAGCGCAATAGTCCCAATACAACGAATATGCTTGTGACATATATGTAAGGAGTACCAAACCTTGCCACTACATTAGCATCCACTGTGTACATAATATAACACACGAGCATTACGCTACCAGTGATGGTGAGTGCCTCATTGACAAAGGTGAGGTTATAACGATTTGTGTTATGACGTGCAAGAATACCTGTACGCTCCATACGCAACACATCGTCCCTACGCTTGGCTATGCCTAAGAACAGGGTGAGCAGGAATGTCATCATTATGAGCCAGTGACTGACAACTATTCCCGTAGCCATACCTCCTACTAGTATTCTGAGTATGAAGCCCAGCGAGAGTATGCACACATCTACTATGGCAAAACGTTTCAGCAGTATGCAGTATGCCAGCTCCATCAACCAATAGGCTACTATTACAGCCATAGTGGAATACCTAAACTCTTCGTCACTCATAAGGAAAAGCACGCCAACGCTCATCAGCATGAGCAATCCCATTATCACATAGGCAGCAAAAATGCTTATCTTGCCGCTTGCCACAGGACGGTTACACTTTACAGGATGTCTGCGATCATCCTCCACGTCTATTATATCGTTGAAGCAGTATATGCTGGAGGCAACAAAGCAGAAGGACATAAAGGCTACTGCGGTATTGAAGAGCAAATGACCATCGAGCAACTTTTGTCCGAAGAATATGGGTAGGAAAACGAAAAGATTCTTTATCCAATGGTTAGGACGGATAAGTTTTATCAGATTATAGAGCATAGATGATAGATTATAGATGATAGATGATTTTCAATTTTCAATCTTTTTCAATTCTCTAATTACAACCCTAAACAGCATAGCCAGCAGTATGGTTGTTACTATATACAATACCAAACCGTCGAGTATGTCACCCTGGCGAGATATTGGTATGAATATCTTACGCGTAACTGGGTGTGCCACAAAGATAGCTGCTGAGAGTGCTCCCATCCATACGAGTGGTTTTAGAGTTGCCTTAGGCAAAATGCGTACTAAGGTGACATGTAATGTGGTGATGAATACAGGCACAAAGAGCCATCCCCAGAAATTTGTTGATAGGAATACTATGAGTACCAGCGAAATGATGATAGCAAGCAAATGAGTGGCATTATTGTATTTTGGCATAATGCCTTCATAGCGAGCCATCAGCACTCCTAAGCCGAATGGCAACATGCCTCCGATGCAGTTGTAGCGCAGACGGTTGAGCGTGTCTCCCTCTGGGTCTGTGAAGCATAATGCCTGCAACACGGTGCACACCACCATCAACCCTACCGTCCATCCCCAATGACGTCTGTGCAGCACTAATATATAAATAAGGTATAGCTGCATCATCAATCCGAAGAACCAGTATGGTCCAGGCCAGATGATATGGTCAGGGTCAGGCAATACGTTTATCGTCATAGTGAGTTGGGTTATGATGTCCACCCACGTCCAATGATGATGTCCAGGGGTAATCCAGTCAACCATAGCGAAGACCACGAAACCCAAGAGCATCATGGGAAAGAGTTTCATATAGTGCTTCCAAAGAAAGCTCCTTGTCTTAACCCTGCAGTCCATACCATCCAGCATTGGCTGAAGCGGATTCTCATATTTCTTCACCAATCCATAACCTGATAGGAACAGGAATACGGGCACTCCGTAATGACCGAAGAAGGAAAACAGTTGAAGGATGAAAGTTGAAGGTTGAAGGTTAAGGAACTCCACCATCATACGGTCAACGTTATGCTGTATGAACTGATACTCGTTTTCCTTAACCATCGGACCCAACCAATGGAGATAGTTATGCATAAAGATGCCCACGATGGCTAAGCCACGCATGGCTGAACACTGTTCTCTACTTAATAGTGTCATAATCTACGGTATTCTTTATTATTCTCTTTCTGTCAGCATTATACTGAGGAGAGAGTAAGTCATATTCTGGACGGTAGTATTTACTGTGGATGCCAGCCAAACCGAGTAGCAGATGGGATGTGGCATCAGTCATGTATTTCTTGCCCTTAGCACGCTTTATAGCTTTGAACACCTCAGGGTGATTCTTTCGATATTTAGGTGTGCAGTATATCCACATAGGAATACGGAATTCCTCATCAGCCAAACGCTTAGTTATCACAGCATCATGCATACGTCCGCAGAAATGACGGGCTCCAGGACCGAATACCTCCTCGCCGTGGTCAGGCATATAGATTATTATGGCATCTTCCTTTTTGAAGCGCTCTATAATCTGGTTGACCACCGAGTCGTTATACCATACTGCATTATCATAGTCGGCCATTATCTTTCGTCTCTTCGCTGGCATGTCCATATCGTTAGGATAGCAGTCTGCCCCCCAACGCTTCTTTGAGTTCGGACACCTTATGCGATAGCTCACATGCTGCCCCATTAGGTGGAAGATGGTGAGGGAAGCCCCTCTCCCCGACCCTCCCCCAAATGGGAGGGAGGAGTTCCCGTTCCCGTTAAGATTGTCCCAATCTTGCAACAACCCCTCATCAAAGACGTGGAGCTTGTCATTACGCACATCAAACTGCTCAGCAGAGAGTTTCTCATTATTTATAAAGAAACCACCTGAGAAATCATACACAGCCTCCTTAGCCTGAGGCAGGAACTGGTTGGTGAGGAATGTCACCTTGTAGCCAGCCTTACGGAACAACTGACAGAACAGCGGATAGTCGCACCAATCGGCTGTGTCACCCACGCAATAGGTGGTCATAAGGTGCTTGAACACAAAACTCGTCAGGTTCCAAGGCGCTATGGCGTCATCAAGTTTGGTTAGCAATCCCGATTTTTCCAGTCTCACCTGGTTGGGCATATTCTTCTTGTCATAACCATACAGCTGAGCATGACGTTTATTGAAACTCTCGCCTATTATCAGCACTATGTTCGGACTCTTCATGTCGCATGAGTCCACCTCAGCTTTGTCCAAAGTTGCCATAAGGTTATCTAACTGGCGAGCAATCAACTGGTTGCTACGAATAGAGAAAGCCAGTCGCATAGGTGGCTGATACATCTCTGTATGAGGGTGGTAGGCAAGTGAATGCTCCACCTCGCCTATTGTCTGCATCGACATCGTCTTCTGGTAAAGAGCCTTATTCTCGTATGCTCCAAAATAAGCCGAAGCAGCAAGGGCTATCAATATCAAGATATCAATCACCAGTCTTGCAGGCCACTTCAGCGCCATCTTCGGCATCCTAAACTTCAACATGCGGCACACCAACACCATTATCACATGACACAAAGGTATGAGCATTATTACCCCCACCTCGCTAAGGAGAATGTCTAGGGTAATATAATTCTGAAAGAATTCTGAAGCCTCGCCTGCGTTGGTCTCGCCAACAAGCAGTAGCATGGAGGGATTTATCGTAGTACCAAACTTAACAAAGCAGAAAGTATCGATGATGTAGAGCGGATACATCACGCTGTATATCAGCGCCTTAACCACTAGCCTCAGGTTTATTTTCGATAGCTTTCCCTTTAACTTTCCCGTTCCCGTTGGTATCAGACACACCAATGCCGACAAGAGATACACATCCACGAACAGTTCCCACGGAGCATTTTCATACATCTGTGCCCCTTTCCAGTTAGGAATAGTCACTACGCTGCTCACTATACCCAACAGGTACAGAAAGAAGAAAAATCTCGTTGCTATAGGTCTCAACAATAAAGGCATGGTGCAAAGTTACTAAAAACGAGCGTAACAGCAAAATAAAATAATTTTTATTTTGCTTATTATACATTAACTTATTGTTTTGCGTGTTTTGCCGTCACCGTCACCTTTTCTCTTCAACTACTTGTGCGTTAGAAAGTTAAGTGGGTGACGGCTGATTTATCTTCCATCACCTGCCGTCACCCTTTCTGCTTGCAGATGCTTAGCTTTCACGCGTGGGTGCTAAGCTTCCGAATGCAGGTGCTAAGCTTCCGCTAAAAATTAACAAGTAAATTTGAAGAATTAACAAGTAAATTTTAAAAATTAACAAGTAAATTTGAGACAAAAGCATAGCTAGGACATAAGGAGGCTTTGGTTCTGGATTGAGATATTAAGGTATTAAAATATCTAGATATTAAAAAACTTGGTGAATAATAGTGGGTAATCGAAAAATATTTATTACTTTTGCAAGCATGAAGTTACCTGATATACAATTGAATAACATATCGAAGTATCGTGGAGAGCTGATGGGCTTCGCCATCATCATAGTGATGCTCTTCCACGTGAGTTTGTCACAACGCAGTCCGTGGTTCGGCTTGAGGAGGATGGGCAACCTGGGTGTTGACATATTCTTCTTCCTCTCAGGTATAGGACTGTGGTATTCGTGGAGCAAACAACAACTTTATGGTAAGTTTTATTTGAACCGTGCCCTGCGCATATACCCTGCATGGCTCATCATAGCGGGGTATTTCTACCTAAGTCGCTTCACCACAGCACACCCATCCTATCGCCTACCCTTTGGGGGTACGGGGAGCGCTACGGCAGACAGTTGGATAGACCTGGTGGGCGACCTGTTGTTTAACTGGGACTTTTGGCTATATGACG
>JAZLBU010000040.1:0-4845 GCA_045613845.1 Prevotella sp.
CCATAGGCATCAGTAACAATGACAGGTATGGTGTTGTTCTGTTCCAAGACCTTGAGCACAAGGTTCAGGTCGGTATCTTCAGTGGCAGTATTGAGAGAGTGCATTGCCTCAGCCCATATTTCCATACGGTTGCGTTCCTCCTGAGCCAAGTCTTTTACAAGAAAATGGCTAGAAACAAGTGATGCAGCTGCAATTATAATTGCAGTAACAACCAAGGCGATTTTTACCTGACGTATTTTGTCTGTCCAGTACATAATACCCTGCAAAAATACTACTTTTTCCATTATTATGCAAATAAAAAACAAAAATAAGTTAAAAATACAGGAACTTTAAACCTTCAACTTTCAACTTTCAACTTTTATAACTACCTTTGCATTGCAAAAAATATGCTACGTGATGTAGCAGACAGGATATTTAATTCGAATTAAAACAAATTATGATGCTTGATTTATTGACCGCCATCTCGCCTATAGATGGCAGGTATCGTGGTAAGACCGAATCCCTTGCTAATTATTTTTCAGAATATGCGCTGATAAAGTATCGTGTTCGTGTGGAGATAGAGTACTTTATCACCCTTTGCGAATTGCCTTTGCCTCAGTTGAAGGACTTTGACAAGAGTCTCTTCCCAACGCTTCGTGGCATATACCAGAACTTCTCAGAGCAGGACGCACAGCGTGTGAAGGATATAGAGAAGGTGACAAACCACGATGTGAAGGCTGTGGAGTATTTCATCAAGGAACAGCTTGACAAGCTGGAGAAGGACTCA
The DNA here is from genome assembly GCA_045613845.1 of Prevotella sp. Classification (GTDB taxonomy): domain Bacteria; phylum Bacteroidota; class Bacteroidia; order Bacteroidales; family Bacteroidaceae; genus Prevotella. The sequence continues at coordinate 767 of JAZLBU010000040.1, forward strand.
CTGGGTGAAGGATACTTTGAGCAGAGTCGTGAGTTCATACACTTCGGTCTCACCTCACAGGATATTAACAACACCAGTGTGCCACTCTCAGTAAAGGATGCTTTGGCTGAGGTGTTTATTCCACAGGTGGAGGAGCTGATACAGCAGTTGAAGGACTATGCTGAAGAGTGGAAGAACGTACCTATGCTCGCCAAGACCCACGGACAGCCTGCCTCACCTACACGTTTGGGTAAGGAAGTGATGGTGTTCGTCTATCGTTTGGAGGAACAGCTCGCTACACTCAAGACTTGTAAGTTTACAGCTAAGTTTGGTGGTGCTACGGGCAACTTCAACGCTCACAAGGTGGCTTACCCAGCATACGACTGGAGAGAGTTTGGCAATAAGTTTGTGAGTGAGAAACTGGGACTGGAGCGTGAGCAATACACCACACAGATTTCTAACTACGACCATCTCGGTTCGGTATTTGATGCTATTCGCCGCATAAATACCATCATTATAGACCTCGACCGCGACTTCTGGATGTATATCTCAATGGAATACTTCAAGCAGAAGATTAAGGCAGGCGAAGTAGGCTCAAGTGCTATGCCTCACAAGGTGAACCCTATAGACTACGAGAATTCAGAGGGCAACCTGGGTATAGCAAATGCCATACTGCAGTTCTTGGCACAGAAATTGCCTGTAAGCCGCTTGCAGCGTGACCTTACCGACTCCACCGTACTGCGTAACATCGGTGTGCCTCTCGGTCATTCGGTAATAGCTATACAGTCAACACTCAAGGGCTTGCGCAAGCTCATTCTTAATGAGGAGGCATTGCAGAAAGATCTTGACAACACATGGGCAGTAGTGGCTGAGGCCATACAGACCATCTTGCGTCGTGAGGCTTACCCACATCCATACGAGGCACTGAAGGCATTGACTCGCACCAATAAGCACATGGATGAAGAAACCATTCACGAGTTTATTAAGACCCTTGAGGTTAGTGATGCTGTGAAGGCTGAACTGATGGCTATCACACCAAGCAACTATACGGGAATTTAGAGTATAGAGTATGGAGTATAGAGTATAAAGTATAAAGTATAGAGTATAAAGTAGTCCGTGAGGACCACTACATTATTTATATACACAAAAACAAGACACAATTTATTCAAAACTAAAAACCAAAAGACAACATGTTGGAAACAGAAAAGGAAAATGTGCAGGATGCACAGAACACTGAATCAACCCGTGAGGGAGGTTACAGTCAGGAAAACAACGGACATCAAACACGTCAACCACGTCAGCGCGTTCGCATAGCGAGCCAGCGCCCTCAGTATGGTGAGCGTCCTCAGTATGGTGCTCGCCCTAATTACAATCGTGGCAATCAAGAGGGAGGTTTCCTTCCCGAAGGCTTTGGCGCAGGATTAGGCGCAGGCAACTCATCTAATAACGAAGGCGGTTACAACAATCGTGGTGGTTATGGTCAGCAGCGTGGTGGCTACAATCGTGGTGGCTATCAGCAGCGTGGCGGCTATGGTCAGCAGCGCGGTGGCTACAATAATCGCGGTGGCTACGGTCTGCAGCGTGGCGGCTATCAGCAGCGCGGTGGTTACGGCCAGCAGTTTGATAATGATGAGCAGGGCTCCGACAACTACGGTCAGCAGCGTGGTGGCTACAATAATCGTGGTGGCTATCAGCAGCGTGGCGGCTACGGCCAGCAGCGCGGTGGCTACAATCGTGGTGGTTACAATAATCGTGGTGGATATGGTCAGCAGCGCGGTGGTTACGGCCAGCGTCAGCACACCCCAGGATATGATCCTAATGCAAAATACTCAATGAAGAAGCGTATTGAGTATAAGGAGAATAATATAGACCCAACAGCACCAGTTCGTTTGAATAAGTTCCTTGCTAACGCAGGCGTTTGCTCACGTCGTGAGGCTGATGACTTTATCGAGGCAGGTGTAGTAACAGTGAATGGACAGGTGGTAACTGAACTCGGAACCAAGATACTTCGTTCTGACGAGGTAAGATTCCATGATCAGCCTGTAACACTGGAGAAGAAGGTGTATGTGCTTCTCAACAAACCAAAGGATTACGTTACCACATCAGACGACCCACAGCAGCGCAAGACCGTTATGGACCTTGTGCAGGGTGCTTGTCCTGAGCGCATATACCCAGTAGGACGTCTTGACCGTAACACCACAGGTGTACTTCTTCTTACTAACGATGGCGATTTGGCCTCAAAGCTTACTCATCCTAAGTTCTTGAAGAAGAAGGTATATCATGTATTCCTCGACAAGAATGTCACCTTGCACGATATGCAACAGATAGCAGAGGGTATAGAACTTGAAGACGGCACTATAAAGGCCGATGCTATAGAGTATGCTCACGCTACAGATAAGAAGCAGGTGGGCATCGAGATACACTCAGGCAAGAACCGTATCGTTCGCCGTATCTTCGAGAGCCTTGGCTACAGGGTGGTAAAGCTCGATCGTGTACAGTTTGCAGGTCTAACCAAGAAGAATCTGCGTCGTGGCGATTGGCGCTTCCTCACTGAGAAAGAGGTTGATATGTTAAGAATGGGAGCATTTGAATAGAGGCCTATGAAACGTACAAAGATAATTGATGCTTTGTCAATGACAGACTTTGGCAAGGCAGTAGAAGTGAAGGGCTGGGTGCGTACGCACCGTTCAAGCAAGGCAGTAGATTTTATTGCCCTGAACGATGGCTCTACCATAAAGAATATACAGATAGTTGTTGACCCTGCGAAGTTTGATGCTGAGATGCTCAAACAGATAACCACAGGTTCATGTATCAGGGCTTGTGGCACATTGGTTGAGAGTCTTGGTGCTGGTCAGGCTTGTGAGATACAGGCAACAGAGATAGAGGTTTATGGCACATGCGGCAATGACTACCCAATGCAGAAGAAGGGACAGTCATTCGAGTATATGCGTCAGCATGCTCACATGCGTCTGCGTACCAATACCTTCGGTGCCATTATGCGCATACGCCACAATATGGCGATGGCTATCCACACCTATTTCCATGAGCATGGATACTTCTATTTCCACACCCCACTCATCACAGCCAGCGATTGTGAGGGAGCAGGCAATATGTTCCAGGTTACCACTAAGAACCTCTATGACCTGAAGAAGGATGAAGAGGGCAAGATAGACTACTCTGACGACTTCTTTGGCGAGCAGACATCACTCACCGTTTCAGGACAGCTGGAGGGTGAACTTGGTGCTACAGCCTTGGGTGCTATCTACACCTTTGGTCCTACTTTCCGTGCTGAGAACTCCAACACTCCTCGCCATCTGGCTGAGTTCTGGATGATTGAGCCAGAGATAGCCTTCATGGATCAGGAGGAGCTGATGGATCTGGAGGAAGACTTCATCAAGTATTGCGTAAACTGGGCACTCACCAATTGTAAGGACGACCTTGAGTTCCTTAATAAGATGATTGACAAGGGACTGATAGAGCGTCTGCAGGGCATATTGAAGGAAACATTCGTTCGTCTGCCTTACACTGAGGGTATCAAGATACTGCAGGAGGCTAAGAAGAATGGCAAAAAGTTTGAGTTCCCATGCGAGTGGGGCGACGACCTTGCTTCTGAGCACGAGCGCTACCTCGTTGAGGAACACTTCAAGAAGCCAGTCATCATGACTGACTACCCAACAGCCATCAAGTCATTCTATATGAAGCAGAATGAGGCACAGGGCGAGGGTAGCATAGGTTACAAAGGCTGCGTGGCTCCTGGTCCTACAATGCAGGGTACAGATGTGCTCTTCCCACAGATAGGCGAGATTATGGGTGGCTCAGTACGTGAGGAGAGTTATGACAAACTGATGGGCGAGATAGAACGCCGTCAGATGGACACAACTCACCTGTGGTGGTATCTCGACACTCGTAAGTACGGCTCTTGCCCTCATGCAGGTTTCGGCTTAGGTTTCGAGCGTCTCATACTTTTCGTAACAGGAATGCAGAATATTCGTGACGTTATTCCATTCCCACGTACACCAAACAGTGCTGAATTCTAAGTGCTGAATTGTTGAAATTTACACTTTAGTCTATATGTAAAGGCGGAAATTCCAGATGAAAAA
>JAZLBU010000041.1:0-2375 GCA_045613845.1 Prevotella sp.
TGATAACTATGTCATAGTCAAGCACATTGGCAAGAGTCTCTTCGAGGAACTTGTATCGTTTTTCCAGTTCGTCGAGAGTGAGTTGCTGTATCTGCTGATCAGTCAGCACTATGGCACGTTGAGGTGCCTGTGCCAGTTCGATGATATCGTTAATCTTGATGTCAGGCAGGGCAGGGATAGGGAGCACTCCCTTAAACTCCTTTTTAGGTTGCTGAACTGCTGCTTCTGGTTGCATAGTCTCCAGTTGCGGTTGCTTAGTCTCCAGTTGCGGTTGCTTAGCTTCCGCGTCTGGTTGCTTAGCTTCCGCCTGCGGAAGCACAGCTTCTGCAGACTCAGTTGTAGCCCCGTTTGTTACTACCTCTTCAGGTGCTGTTTCTGTTACTTCCTGTGCTGTTTTTTTCTTTGTAGCACGAGGTTTGCGTAATGTCGTTCTTTTTGTTGTCGCAGCCTTCTTAGGCTTTTCTTTCTTGGTACTCGCTTGAGCTTCGTTCTGTGTTTCTATAGGAGCCACTTCCTTAACAGACTCCTCTTTAGTCGTTTTTTTTGTTCTCATTATGATTTTTTTTGCATATATTTTTGAAAAATCACGACAAAGTTACTATATTTAGTAATAAAAAATGGCATAGATGTTGTTAATAATCCGTAAAATGTTTGATTAAGACGAATTTATTGTGTATCTTTGCAAAATATTTGCGCTCGTGCGCGCAATATATAATATAGTACCCGCGTTGTAGTGTAGAGAAGAGAATTTTTAAACGTATAAGGAAGATAAATGAGACAACTTAAGATTCAGAAAAGTATTACCAACCGTTCGAGCGAAGCTCTTGACAAGTACCTTGTAGAGATTGGACGTGCACCACTGATTACTATCGATGAAGAGATAGAGTTGGCACAGAAGATAAAGAAGGGCGGTCCCGAGGCTGAACGCGCTAAGGATAAGTTGGTTACTGCAAACCTGCGCTTTGTGGTTTCTGTTGCTAAGCAGTATCAGCATCAGGGTTTGTCACTCACCGACCTTATTGATGAGGGTAACATAGGACTGATAAAGGCTGCACAGAAATTTGACGAAACACGCGGTTTTAAGTTTATCTCATACGCCGTATGGTGGATTCGTCAGAGCATACTGCAGGCAATAGCCGAGCAGAGCCGTATAGTGCGCCTTCCACTTAACCAGGTAGGTTCGCTGAGCAAGATTAACCACGAGATAAATAAGTTTGAGCAAGAGAATCAGCGTCACCCCAGCGTGGGCGAGTTGTCAGAGGCTACAAACATTGACGAGGAGAAGATTGGTCAGAGTTTGATGGCTGACGGTCACCATGTCAGCATTGACGCTCCATTCCAAGATGGTGAGGAAAACTGTATGCTCGACGTTATGGCGAGTGGTGAAGACTCACGTACAGACCGTACCGTTGACCACGAGTCAATGGCTCAGGAACTGAATGCCGTATTGAACAGAGTGTTGAAGGATCGTGAGATAATCATTATCCGCGAGTGCTTCGGCATAGGCTGTCATGAGAAGGGTCTGGAGGAGATAGGTGACGAACTCGGTTTGACACGTGAGCGTGTACGACAGATTAGGGAGAAGTCTATTGCCAAGCTTCGTGATAGCGGTAATGCTAAGATACTCATTAAGTATCTGGGTTGATACATATAAGATGAGTTGTAATCTATAGTCTTTAATTTGTAATCTGAAAATAATATATGAATCACGTAGTAATAATGGCAGGTGGAGTAGGTAGCAGATTCTGGCCTATGAGTACCGAGGACCGCCCTAAGCAGTTTATTGATGTGCTTGGCGTTGGACGTTCGCTGATACAGTTGACCTACGACCGTTTTAAGGATGTATGTGACGCAGAGAATGTATGGGTTGTCACTAGTGCTCAGTATAAGGAGATAATCCACGAGCAGTTGCCTGATATTCCTATGGGCAATATTCTGTGTGAACCTTGTCGTAGAAACACTGCTCCATGTATAGCATACGTGAGCCATCGCATAAATGCCAAGGATAAGAATGCCAATATTGCAGTAACACCAAGTGATGCCGTAGTGATGAACGTGATGGAGTTTCGCAGGGTTATTGCTGCTGCCCTTAGCTTTGTAGCTGAGTCAGACGGTATAGTTACCTTGGGCATGAAGCCCACTCGTCCAGAGACGGGTTATGGATATATTCAGGCCGACCTTGCCTCACACAGCATGAGGAATAAGGAGATATTCCAGGTGGAGCAGTTTAGGGAGAAGCCTGACCTCGCTACAGCAAAGGAATATATCAGCCATAACAATTATTTCTGGAATGCAGGTATATTCATTTGGAATGTTAAGACCATCATAAACGCCTTCCGCATGTATCAGCCTGTGCTCAATCGCATCTTCGAATC
>JAZLBU010000042.1:0-3491 GCA_045613845.1 Prevotella sp.
ATGAGCGCTTCAGTAACCTCGCTGGCATGAACCTCATCATCACTGGCGATGTGGACACCAAGCAACTCGAGGCTCTGCTCAAGCAGTATGTGGCTTCTCTGCCTGGCACGGCTAAGAATGCCAAGGCGCCTGACTGCGGACTATATCGCAGCCATCTGCAGAAGGGACAGCATGAGTGTATATTCCAGATAGACCAGAAAACGCCGTCAGCACTCACCGGCGTGGTGTACTCTACACCAATGCCTACTACGGCTATGAACATTATCAAGGCCGATGTGCTGGCACAGATAATGCGTATGGTATATACAGAAAAGGTACGCGAGGAGAAAGGGGGCACCTACGGCGTCTCTGTCAGTGCCGACTGCAACATGCGTCCTGAGCAGGACTGCCGACTCACCATCTCCTTCCGTTGCGATCCTGACAAATACGCTGAGCTGCTGCCTATCATTCACGAACAGCTCCAGCTGATGTCCGAGCAGGGTCCTACCACCGAACAACTCGATAAGGTGAAGGGCTATGAGCAGAAGAACTATGACCGCGTAATACTTACCAACGGTTATTGGGAGGGTGTGATGAGCAACCTCATTACCGATGGCATCGATATGGATAAGGACTATATGAAACTCATCAACAGTCTCACGCCACAAGATATACAGCAGTTCTGCCGACTGATAGTTGAGGCTGGCAACAGAATCCTTGTTACGATGAAGTAATGATACTATGTGTGCGGTATTGTAGCTTATTACCTGCAGAATCTTATTTTGATGTAAGGAATTTTAATACATTTAAGGAAAAAAAGTTGCAAAACATTTGCTCATGATAACCTTTTTTCCTACCTTTGCGCTGCAAAACGGATTAACAACTCTTTTTTGCAGCGTTTTTTCGGGATGTAGCGCAGTTGGTTAGCGTACACGTCTGGGGGGCGTGTGGTCGCCAGTTCGAGTCTGGTCATCCCGACAATTGAAGGCTGTCCTAACTTCAGGGCAGCCTATTTGCTTTATTAAGAGTAATCATGATTTCGTGTAAAAAGATTCTATTGTGTTTAATGATGGTTAGTTCGTTGAGCATTTTTGCTCAGCGTGATACCATCAGTCTGAATGACGGTTGGCTGTTCAGTCGCGATTCGCTGTTTACCCATAGCGAGAGGATTGACCTGCCTCACGACTTCCAGATAACCCAGCCGTGGGTAGCACCTGCTGTAGGTGAACAGGCCAGCAACAAGAACGCAGCCGCCAATACCGCCAGTCGTCTCTCAGCACGTGGTTTCAAGGAATTGGGCGCGGGGTGGTATTCTATAACGTTTAATGTTGAAGGGTTAAAGCTTAAAGATAAGCGGGTGCTGCTCGATTTTGAGGGTATCATGCTGGTGGGCGACGTATGGCTCAATGGCGAGCATGTCGGCAAGACCGACTATGGATACCTGGGCTTTGAGATTGACGTAACAGAGAAACTGCGCGAGGGCGACAACGTCATTGTGGTGAAGACTGACACGCGTGGTGCAGACAACTCACGATGGTACACCGGTGGTGGTCTGTATCGTGGGGTGAGCCTTGTCATTACTCCGAAAGATAAATATTTCGCTCGCCATCCCCTTTATATAACCACAAAGGATAACCGCGAGGTAAATATCAAGGCTGAGATATATTGTTTGGATAAGGAGGCTAAAAAACTTAATATCCTTACCCGCATCAAGGATGCTGAGGGTAGGGTGGTGGCTGAGAAAACCTCTATGCCCCCATATTACCGCAAGCAGCGATTGGCAGAATATCAACTGGAGAGCATTACGCTAAAGCAGCCTCTGCTGTGGTCGCCCGATACTCCTCATCTATATACTGCTGAGGTGTCGTTGTTGGATGCTAATGGTAATGTCATAGACCAGGTAACAGACCGCTTTGGCATCCGTACAGTGGGGTTTGGTCCTGAATATGGCATGAGGCTTAATGGTGAGAAGGTGCTTCTGAAGGGATGGGCCAACCACCACACCTTAGGAGCATTGGGTGCTGCGGCCTATCCGCGAGCCATCGAGAAACGCCTGAGGCTGATGAAGCAATATGGCTTCAATCATGTGCGCACATCTCATAATCCCTACTCTGAAGATTTCTACCGCTTGTGCGACGAGATAGGTTTGTTGGTGGTAGATGAGATATATGACAAATGGACTACGCAGTTTGCGGGCGGTCGTGCCGACTGGCTGACGCTGTGGCAGCATGACATTCCCGAGTGGGTGAAGCGCGATCGTAACCACCCAAGCGTGGTGATGTGGAGTCTGGGCAACGAACTGCAACAGATGTCCAATCTGCCATTCAACGATTGGGGTGTTACAGCCTATAAATTGCAGCGTGAACTATTGCATCGTTATGACACCACACGCCCCACTACTGTGGCGATGCACCCACGTTTCCGCGACCTTGCAACCGACTCGCTGCCGTCACTACTGGCAAGGGCTACTGACATCCAGTCGTATAACTATCGCTATATGTATTTCCCAGGCGATGGCAAACGCTTTCCTTATATGACCTTCTATCAGAGCGAGGCAAACATGACGGGACTGCCTGCCAACTACTATGCTATGGAACAGGATAAAGTTATCGGACTAGCCTATTGGGGTGCCATCAGCTACTTTGGCGAGAGTCGTGGCTGGCCTATGAAGGGTTGGGACGACAGTTTCTTTGATATTACGCTGCAACCCAAGCCCCTTGCAGGCCTTGTCAAGAGTATGTTTAAGCCTAATGAACCCCTAGTGCAGATAGCAGTGGTGGAGAAGGGTGGCGACAACATGGAATGGAATGGCATCCATTTTAACAATGAATACACCACCGACCACTGGAACCGCACCGCAGGTAAGCAACTCAAACTCTATACCTACACCAATGCCGATGAGGTGGAATTGTTGGTCAATGAGCGTAGTTTAGGATGTCAGAAAAATAATAAAGACAACGTTCATCAGCGCAACGTCATCGTTTGGGAGAATGTGGAATATCAGCCTGGTAAAGTGGAGGCAGTGGCACGCACCAATGGCAAGGTGGTAGCCCGTCAGCGTATAGAAACTACTGGTCCTGCTGTGGCATTGAAACTAGAGCCAGACAACAACCATTGGCAAGCTGACGGCATGGATTTGCAACATGTCCGCATCACAGCCGTTGACAAGAAGGGGCGCAAGGTACCTACCGCCACAGATGACATATCACTGACGATACTTCATGGTGATGCCCGTATAATAGCTGTTGGGAATGGTAATCTAAGCAGCAACGAGACAGCTGGTCTGCAACACATACACCTCTATCAGGGCTCGGCACTTGCCATTTTGCGAGTCGGCAAGACGCCTGGTAAGGTTCGTCTTGCCGCCACAACACAAAAACTAAAAGGGGCAACGCTCAATATGGAAACGAGATAGTATTTTAGCAAGGACGGGTCTTAGGCAGACTGAATACGTCCTGCACCTCCTTCATCTGGGCTGCTGTCATGCCATCGGGCTCTGAACCCATGTTGCG
>JAZLBU010000043.1:0-11156 GCA_045613845.1 Prevotella sp.
CAGGTGCTCAACCTCGTCATTGGCATATTCCTAGCACGATTGCTCTCGCCTGCCGACTACGGCATAGTGGGTGTGCTCACCATATTCACTGCCATTGCGGGCGACCTGCAGAGTGCAGGCTTCACTCAGGCACTGGTGAACATCCGTCGGCCTGAGGACCGTCATTACAACAGCGTCTTTTCTTTCAACGTGGTTATGTCTGTCATCATGTATGCCGTACTCTTCTGTTGTGCTCCGCTGATTGCCGTTTTCTTTCATCAGCAGTGCCTGGTCAGTGTGTCAAGACTGGTGTTTCTCTCTTTCCTCATATCGTCTCTGGGCATAGCGCATGGGGGCTATATGACTAAGAACATGATGAACAAGGAGATTGCCGTCATTGGAGCTCTGGCGCTCATAGTCTCAGGCATCGTGGGCATCACTCTCGCCTTGATGGGTTTCTCATACTGGGCATTGGCGTGGCAACAGATAGCCTATATCTCCACCCTCAACATCGGACGGTATTATTACGTCAGTTGGCGGCCTCGTCTAACGCTCGACTTTGGTCCTGTGCGCCAGATGGCTCCTTTTGCCATGAAGATTCTTGTCACCAAGATTATCAATACCGCTTCCAACAATGTGCTCACCGTAATCTTCGGACGTCTCTTCCCTATGCCTATGGTGGGCAACTATTCTCAGGCGTTTAAGTGGGACACTATGGCTCATTCCCTCATCACCAACACTGTGGGCCAACTGGCTCAACCCGTATTGGTGGAGAGTGACGGCCAACTGCGAGTATATCGCAAGATGATTCGTTTCACGGCTTTCCTCTCTATGCCGCTGATGTTTGGTCTGGCTCTCGTGGCTCGCGAGTTTATCCTCATCACCATTGGCAGTGCGTGGCTGGGGTGTGTTCCTCTTCTTCAGCTTCTGTGTCTCTCTGGTGCCTTTATGCCTCTCCACACTATGTATCAGAATCTCGCCATCAGCAGAGGAAGGAGCGACATCTTTATGTGGCTCAACATCATACAGATTCTTCTTCAGGTCACCCTCATCATTCTCATTGCCCCTTATGGTATGTTCCTCATGGTGGCTGCTTATTCGCTCTTCATCTTCCTATGGCTCTTACCGTGGCACCTCTTCACTGGTCGCCTCATAGACTATAGCTGGTGGGATGCTTTTAAGGATGTGGCTCCTTTTGCCCTCATCAGTCTTGCTGTCATGGTGCTCACCTATTTCGTCACCCTGCCCATCCACAGTGTGGCTATGCTGTTCTGCGCCAAGGTGCTCGTGGCTTCCCTATGCTATTATGCCATAATGAAACTCCTTCACGTAAACATTCTCAGGGAGTGCGAGGAGTTCTTCAAATCACGTTTTTCTTGAAACGCACAAAAAAAGCGGTGTAGCTTTTGCCACATCGCTTAATACTCTTCTTCGTCAAACAGGAAGTCCTCCTTCGTGGGGTAGTCGGGCCACACATCTTCTATAGAGTCATACACGGTCTCGCCGTCATCCTCCAGTTCCTGTAGGTTTTCCACTACCTCCATTGATATACCACTTCGTGTGGCGTAGTCGAGCAACTCCTCCTTTGTTGCAGGCCATGGAGCGTCTTCGAGCTTTGATGCTAATTCCAGTGTCCAATACATAGTGTATATTCTTTGTTAATAGTTAGGTTTTTTCTAATTTGCGTGCAAAAATACTACAAAGTTTTCTTATTTGCAAGTATTTTGCCAAGTTTTCTCGCTCTCACCGTTAATTAAGTTTATTTTTCGTGCTAACACAAAGAGATAGTCACTCAGTCTGTTCATATATTGCAACAAGTTTTCGTAGGAGCTTTGCTCCGTATCGTAGGCCGTAAGGCTTTTCCGTTCCGTTCTCCTACATACCGCCCTGCACACATGGCACTGTGCCGCTTCCACGCTTCCTCCTGGCAGTATGAATGAACTGAGCTGCTCCAACTCTGCGTTGTATTGGTCTGTCAACTGTTCCAGCAATGGGGTCTCTGTGTCGCCCAGATGTTTGTTGAATGCCTCCAAACTCTCTAGATATGGCATCACCCACTCTGCGTCCTTCTGCTTCAGCGCCTCTGCGTCAGTGGCAAGGATTGACGATATACTGAACAGGTTGTTCTGTATGCGCTCCAGCGTCTCTGTTATCTGCTTTAGCTCTTCTTCATGCTCTGCATCCTTACTCAGCATCGCCACAAGCAGTCCAAGGTGTGATGACAACTCGTCCACAGTACCATACGCCTCTATCCTCGCATCGTTCTTAGCTATGCGTATTCCTCCTACCAGCGATGTCTCGCCTTTATCACCTGTCTTTGTGTATATCTTTGTTAGCTTCATACTCTTGAACCCTTTGAACCAGCGCGAAGCGCTACCTTTCCGCCCAATCTCCTCTGTCCAGGGCGCGATAACCTATCGCCTCAGCTATGTGCTCACTCTGCACCTTCTCCGAACCTGCTAAGTCGGCGATGGTGCGAGCCACCTTAAGTATGCGTGAGTAGGCACGAGCAGACAACGAGAACCTCTTCATCGCCATGCGTAGCATCTCCATCGATGCCTCGTCAGGCTCACAGAACTCGTGGATCATCTTCTCCGTCATCTGGGCATTGCAGTGAATATTCCCGTTAACGTTCCTATAGCGTTCCTCCTGTATCTTCCTTGCCTTTATCACTCTTTCACGAATCTGAGCACTGGACTCTCCAGGCATCACTTTCGACAGGTCGTCGAATGGCACAGGGGTTATCTCACACTGTATGTCGATGCGGTCCATCAGCGGACCCGAGATTTTGCTCATATAGCGGTGACGCTGTCCTGGGGTACAGATACAGTCGTGCGTAGGGTCGCCGTAGTAGCCACATGGACAGGGGTTGGCAGAGGCTACAAACATGAAGGAGCAGGGGTATTCCGACGTGAATTTCGCTCTTGCCACGGTTATCATGCGATCCTCCAAGGGCTGGCGGAGCACCTCTAGGGTTTGTTTCGAAAATTCAGGTAACTCGTCACAAAACAGCACCCCATTATGTGCCAAACTAATCTCGCCAGGGGCAGGGTTTGTGCCACCACCGCACAGAGCAGTCTGAGTGATAGTGTGGTGGGGAGAACGGAACGGACGCTGTGATATTAGCGACTGTCCAGGTTGCATCTTACCTGCTACGGAGTATATCTTGGTAGTTTCGAGACTTTCTGAAAGTGAGAGAGGGGGCAGGATGCTGGGTAAACGCTTCGCCATCATACTCTTGCCCGAACCAGGTGGGCCCACCATGATCAGGTTATGTCCACCAGCAGCCGCAACCTCCAAGGCGCGTTTCACATTCTCTTGACCCTTTACATCAGCAAAGTCGAGGTCAAACTTATATTGTTGGTCGTAAAAAACCTTACGAGTGTCATATATCAGGGGTTGGGCATCGCTCTTGTCTGAGAGAAACTGTACCACCTCGAAGAGTGTCTCCATACCATATACGTCGAGGTTGTTGACCACAGCTGCCTCGTGCTCGTTTTCCTTAGGAACAATGAGTCCTTTGAAACCCTCTTCTCTGGCTTTGATGGCGATGGGCAATGCTCCCTTTATGGGTTTTAGGGAACCATCAAGCCCCAGTTCACCCATCATCATATATTCATGCAAGTGGGTGGTGGGAATATCTTCGTTAGCAGCGAGTATGGCGATTGCCATGGGCAGGTCAAAGCCAGAACCCTCTTTGCGGAGGTTGGCTGGCGAGAGGTTTATGGTGATAGCCTGCGCAGGAAAGTGCAGTCCGCTATACTTGAAAGCAACGCGTATGCGACTCTGGCTCTCACGCACTGCCTCGTCACCCAGTCCTGTGAGTGTTATCTGCTGACCTTTCTCTACACTGGTCTCCACTATCACGGTGTTGACATTCAGGCCGTTGACTGCTGCTGCGTGGGTTTTTACGAGCATTTTTTTAAGGAGTTATAGGGGGGTTCTGGAGTTACGAATGAGCTGGAGCAGTTTTTCTGTGGCTCCTGATTGGCTTTGTACGTAGTTGCCTGCAGCGTTGGAGGCTGTGCTAAGGAATTGTGCATCGTTAGCGAAGCGATCCATTACCTGTGCGAAGGAATCATAGTCGCTGATTTCAAATCCTCCTTGACATGCTTTGAGTTCTTGTGCTTCCTGGAATTTGTGGTTGTTAGGTCCGAAGATGACGGGCAGGTTCCATACTGCTGCCTCAGGCAGGTTGTGTATGCCAGCTCCGAATCCACCGCCTATATATGCCACCGTACCATATTTATATATGGACGAGAGGAGTCCGAAGCAGTCGATGATGAGTACTTCGGCATTGGCAAGGTCGCTGTTGCGGTCTATCTGTGTGTAGCGCACTACTCGTCTGCCCTGCAACATCTGCATAATGTTTTCGATATGACTTTCGGCTATGACGTGGGGTGCAATGATGAGTTTCCAGTCGCGATGCTGATTGAAATATTCAAGGAATATTTTCTCATCGGGCAACCATGAGGAACCAGCCACAAAAACCTGAGAAGATTTTTCGTTATGGTTAGCGTTATGGTTATCGTTAATAAAGGTAGCAACTGCTGGTATGTCTTTGCTTTGATGGGCTATAGTAGTTACGCGGTCAAATCGGGTGTCACCCGTCACATCAACATTGTGGATGCCTATAGTGGCGAGCAGTTGTTTGCTTTCCTCATTCTGTACAAAGAAGTGGGTGAAGCATTTGAGCACATGGGCATAGGTCTTGCCATACCAACGGAAGAACACCTGTCCTGGACGGAAGATACTGCTGACGCTATATACTGGCACTCCGCGATGGCGCAGAATGTGCATATAGTTGTACCAGAACTCGTACTTTATGAAGAAGGCTACGGATGGTCGTACGGTGCGCAGAAAGCGCAGTGCGTTGGTGGGGGTGTCGATGGGCAGATAGCACACCAGGTCAGCCAATTCGTAGTCTTTGCGCACCTCATATCCTGATGGTGAGAAGAAGGTGAGTAGTATCTTCTTCTCTGGATACACCTTGCGATATTCTTCTATGATGGGGCGTCCCTGTTCGAATTCGCCGAGTGATGCCGCATGAAACCATGCGTAGTCGGCTCCAGGCTCTACGTGGTCTTTGAGATAGCGGAAGGCTGCTCGTTCGCCTCGCCACATCTTGCGCACCTTGTCATTGAAGAAACTTGCGATGAAGATGCCGAATTCGAATATGTAGAAAATGAGGTTGTACAATTTTTTTTTGAAGTTAAAGAAGTTAACGTGGCTAAAGCCACTTAGAAGTTAGAGAAGTTAAAGAACCTCAACGGCGCGGTGAATACGCTTGATGGTTTCAGCCTTGCCGAGGAAGGCTGAGATATCGAACATACCAGGACCCTTACCTTCGCCTACGAGGCAGAGGCGGAAGGCGTTCATAACGTCGCCGAGTTTGTAGCCCTTTGACTCTATCCACTGCATAACAATAGGTTCCTGACCTTCCACCGAGAAATCGTCGATGCCTTCGAGCACTTCAGCCAGTTGGGTCATCACTTCTGCAGAGTCTTCCTTCCAGCGTTTCTTGACCGTCTTTTCGTCGTATTCTGTAGGTGGGAAGAAGAAGAATGAGCACAGAGGCCATAGTTCGTGAACGAAGTTGACACGATCCTTCATCATACGGCACACCTCAGTAATTTGTGACATTGTGGCATTGGCGCCATTGCCAATGACGAGTGGAGCGAAGAGCTCAGCCACCTCTTCAGGCGATTTGCGCAGCAGATATTCGTGGTTGAACCAGATACCCTTTTTATAATCAAACTTAGCGCCAGCCTTTGAGCAACGTGAGATGTCGAATGCCTCAACGAGTTCAGCAAGCGAGAATACCTCTTGTTCTGTGCCAGGGTTCCATCCCAACAGTGCTAGGAAATTAACCACCGCCTCTGGAAAGTATCCGCTCTCACGATAGCCCGAGCTAACCTCTGAAGTCTTGGGGTCGTGCCATTCCAGTGGGAATACAGGGAAGCCCAGACGGTCGCCGTCGCGCTTTGACAGTTTGCCCTTGCCCTCTGGCTTCAGGAGCAGAGGCAGGTGAGCGAACTGTGGCATACTATCCTGCCATCCAAAGGCACGATAGAGTAACACATGGAGCGGAGCTGAAGGCAACCATTCCTCGCCACGTATCACATGGGTAATCTCCATGAGGTGGTCATCCACTATGTTTGCCAGGTGGTAGGTAGGCAGTTCGTCGGCACTCTTATACAGCACCTTATCGTCGAGTATGTCGCTCTTAATGCGCACCTCGCCACGAATGAGGTCATTGACGAGCACCTCCTCGCCTGGCTCTATCTTAAAGCGTACCACATACTGCTGACCATCAGCTATGAGTTGCAGCACCTCGTCAGCTGAGAGTGTGAGGGAGTTGCGCATCTGCATACGCGTACGCGCGTCGTACTGAAAATTAGGTGTCTCCGTACGCTTTGCCTCAAGTTCCTGAGGGGTATCGAAAGCTATGTAAGCCTTGCCCGCATCGAGCAGTTGGTCAACATACTGCTTATAAATAGAGCGGCGCTCGCTCTGACGGTATGGACCCTTGTCGCCACCAAAAGAGACGCCCTCGTCAAACTCTATGCCGAGCCAACGGAATGATTCAAGTATATACTCCTCAGCCCCAGGCACGAAGCGTGAAGAATCTGTGTCCTCAATGCGAAAGATTAGTTTGCCACCATGCTGGCGAGCAAAGAGATAGTTGTATAATGCCGTGCGCACGCCCCCTATGTGGAGCGCCCCTGTGGGACTGGGTGCGAAACGCACTCGAACGTTCTTATTCATCGTATATTGAAATATTGAAGATTGAATATTGAAAAATTTTGGTGCAAATTTACAAATAAATAACGAGAATGGAAACGAAAACGAAAACTTTTTTGTATTTTTGCATGCGAAACTTAAAGTATAACTAACACCTGAAGCCTATGGCAATGGAAAATGTGAAGATAACCACAGCATCAGAATTGCGTCGAGTGCTGACAACAATACTGGTGTGGGTGATATCTGTAATACTGATAGTGCTGGCAATGCCTAACACTGATAAACCACGACTGGCATATACGCTGAACGAGCCGTGGATGAGTTCGCAACTCATATCGCCTGGTGAGATACTGATTGAGAAAGACGCCAAGCAGGTGGAACAGGAGCAGCAGGAGGCTCTGAAGAATGAGTTTGTGCCCTACTACTCCTTTGACGAAGGCATAGGCAAACGCGAGGTGGCTGCCTTTCTTGAGAAATACGGCGAAGGCACTGATGCCGTGTCGCCATACCTGATGCAGGTGATAGCCGACGAGATGCAGAAGATATACGATACTGGTGTGATGGCACAGATGGACTATTCGCAGATGCTGGAGCAAGACAGTCTGGCAGCCATTATGCTGGTGACCAACAAGGAGGGCGGACGCTGCATGGTGAGAGATGTGTATTCCATCAAGACCGCCTACGAGTCTCTCTTTACTGACAGCCGACTTGATGCTGTGAGGGGAGAACTGATGAAGATGGACATCAACCTGTTTCTGCACCCCAACATAAAATATGACGAACAGAGGAGTGAGCAAGCCAAACTCGACATCCTTGCCACCATTCCCACCAATTCAGGCATGATGAAGCAGGGTCAGGAGATAATCAACCGTGGCGAGATAGTGACTGAGGAAAAGGCGAGGATGATTGACAGCTACAACAACTTCCTGTCATCGCGCACTGAGAACGAACTCTACACCACCAACGTGGTGCAGATGCTGTATGTGGCGGTCTTGTTTGCCATGTTCATGTACTATATGAAACTCTTTCGCCATGACTACCTCGAGAAACCCCGTTCGCTGTCAATGGCATTCACGCTTATAACGCTCTTCCCTGTTATCAATTCGCTGGTGATGAGGTGGTCGCCCCAGAGCATCTATGTGGTGCCGATATGCCTCGCACCTATGTTTATAAGGGTGTTCCTCGACTCGCGCACCGCTGGCATGACCCACCTCATCGTGGTGCTGATATGTGCAGCTACGGTGAGTGAGAAATTTGAATACATCGTGGTGCAGTGTATGGCTGGACTGGTGGCAATCTACGTGCTGAAGGAGTTGTCTAAGCGTTCGCAGATATTCGTCACCGCCATACTGATAATGGTAACATACATCGTTACCTTCACCATAATAAAATACCTCGACAACAGAGAGATAACCTTCGAGGCGCTGCAAGAGAGCTACTTCTGCTTCGTGGCCAACGGCACACTGCTGCTACTTACCTATCCGCTGATGTTTTTGGTTGAGAAACTGTTTGGGTTCATATCGCCCGTCACTCTCTTTGAACTGTCTGACACCAACCGCGATCTGCTCCGAAAACTCTCTGAAGAAGCCCCAGGCACTTTCCAGCACTCCATCACCGTGGGCAACCTCGCAGCTGCCATAGCCACTGAGGTGGGGGCTAAGAGTCTGTTGGTCAGAACTGGCGCCCTGTATCATGACATAGGCAAGATGAAGCACCCCGTTTTCTTCACTGAAAACCAGTCTGGTGTCAACCCCCACACTCGTCTGCAACCGCAAGATAGCGCTAGGATAATAATAGGTCACGTTACTGAGGGACTGCGTATAGCCGAGAAGAATAACATACCTGATGTGATAAGGGTGTTCATACAAACCCACCACGGACGGGGACTGGCAAAATATTTCTATAACACATACAAGAACGCCCACCCCGATGAGGAGGTCGATGAGACTCCTTTCCGCTATCCTGGTCCTAACCCCTTCTCTCAGGAACAGGCCATACTCATGATGGCTGATGCCGTAGAGGCTGCATCACGATCGCTCAGCGAATATACCGAGGAGAGCATCTCGGCATTGGTCAACAAGATAATCGACTCACAGGTGGCTGACGGATTCTTCCAGGAGTGTCCTATCACCTTCAAGGATATAGCCACTGCCAAACGAGTGCTCATCGAGCGCCTCAAGACCATGTATCATACCAGAATACAGTATCCTGAACTGAAGACCCCTAAACAACAATAAACAACAGTGAAAACTATACTGCGCTGGTGGCATGGTAGGGGCTTCGGCATACAGTCGCGCTCTGACTATGAATACCTCAAAGATGTGATAAAAGAACCCCTGCCCTACTATGCCTATGAACAGATAAAGAACACGCGGGCAAGGCTCATATACCGAGTGTGCAACCACGACAGAAAGCGTCAGGTCACACTTGTGGGTTCCTTCACTCCCGAAGAGCACAAA
This sequence comes from Prevotella sp., assembly GCA_045613845.1. Taxonomy (GTDB): domain Bacteria; phylum Bacteroidota; class Bacteroidia; order Bacteroidales; family Bacteroidaceae; genus Prevotella. The sequence goes on from JAZLBU010000043.1 coordinate 9,183, forward strand.
GCCGCCCTGTTGGCACTGCGCCACGAGCCTGACACCACACAGAAACTGACGCACCTGCATGGCCAACAGACCGTGATAGTGAGCGACATAACAGGTGCGAATGCCCCCCTTTGGCAACTGGCTCTCAATGCCAACGCCATCACCTGGGATATGGGCGACACCGGACTGATACGCTTCCTCGAAGGACGCTATCCTGAACACTACTCTATTTAAGGAGTTAAAGAAGTTAACGTGGCTAAAGCCACTTAGAAGTTATAGAATCTTGAACTAGCAAAGCAACTTGAACTTTTAAACCCTAAACCTATGCGCTACATCTTCCTTTCCCTTTTCACCCTGCTCACCATAGGAGCATGGGCTGACGATTATGACATTTATTACAAAGACCTGCCCACACCAGTGGCGAGGGTCGCAGTACCCCAGATACCACAGAATGAGGTCAGGCTCACTGACTGCGGAGCCATAGGCGACGGAGTCACCCTGTGCACAGAGGCATTCAAGGAAGCCACTAAGCGACTGTCTTCCAAGGGAGGTGGACGAATAGTGGTCACTGATGGCGTGTGGCTCACTGGTCCCATCGAATTGGTTGATAATATCGAACTCCATGTGGAGCGAGGAGCCATGATTTTCTTCTCTCCTGACAAACGACTCTATGAGGGGCACACTGACAGAGAGCAGCGAGTGCTCCCCTGCATCTATGCCGTAGGTCGTAAGAATATCGCCATCACTGGCGAAGGAATCATCGACGGCAATGGCATACAGTGGCGACCCGTAAAGCGTAATAAGCAGAGTGATGTGGAATGGAAGATGTACCAGAAACTGGGTGGATACACCACTGACGACGGTTCGCTGTGGTATCCCTGGCAACTGAAAAACAAGTTTCCTGATATAGCCAAAGAGCCTAAGGAGTATGAGAGCATCCGCAACGACCTCATCAGACTCTATGCCTGCGAAAACGTACTCATCAAGGGAGTGAACGTGCAGAATGCACCACGTTTTCATGTTCACCCTAACAACTGTCGCAATGTCATCATCGATGGCATCAGCGTACGCTGTCCGTGGAATGCGCAGAATGGCGACGGCATCGACTTCTCTGATGTCAATGTAGGACTCATAGTCAACAGCACCGTCGATGTGGGCGACGATGGTATATGCATGAAGAGCAGCGTCAGCAAGAAGAATGTCCCTGCCAACGGTTGCGAGGATATCATCGTTCAGGGTAACACCGTCTATCATGCCCATGGTGGTTTTGTGTTAGGCAGCAACACCACCAGCGGCATCCGTCGTATGGTGGTGAGGTATAACCGCTATTGCAGCACCGATACCGGACTGCGCTTCAAGAGCGGACTGGGCAGAGGGGGTAAGACAGAGCAAATCTATATCTCCGATATCATCATGAGCGATATTGTCAAGAGCGCCATCGTCTTTCAGTGTGACTATAGCGACCATGATGCCGACGGCACCCCCAAGAGGTCGTCAGTGCTCAATGAGAAACAGAAAAAACGCATCCCCGAATTTCAAGACATACATATTAATAATGTCATCTGTCAGGGATGTGCCACAGGCATCAAGGCATCTGGACTCGAGGGCATGAACTGCGTTCACGATGTCACCATCAGCAATACCACCATCGTCTATCGCATTCGTGGCACCCAGATTGATGATAAGACCACCAGCCTACAGATTGACAAAAATTCTACTCGCATTATGAAGCACACGCTTCAGCAGCGTTAGACAAAACATCATTGATGACGAGGCTGGCGAGGGCGAAACCGAAGGTGGCGGTGACATGACACATGGTGCCGTTAATCTGTGCCTTATAGGAGCATTGCTCGTCAGTGGTTCCGCGATTAGGTTGGGGCAATTCGTCGCTATAGATGCAGAGGAATTTTTTGGAGGGCATCAATCCACGCTGGCGCATGCGTTTGCGCATGATGGCGCCGAGGGTGTCATTGCGAACTTTCCAGAACTCGGCAC
>JAZLBU010000044.1:0-32378 GCA_045613845.1 Prevotella sp.
AGTAAACCTGAATAACGGTGCCACAGTATATGAGGTGTATGGTGGTGGCGAGATGGGGCGCGTTGCCAATATAGCAACTGCAGCAAAGGTTGCTGAGGCCAGTGGTAGCACCCTGCCTAAGCTCCCTAACGGCTATGGTGATGCAGAGCACTACGCAACAGGTTTGAAGGACGCTATAGCTAAAGTGCGTCTCGACGGCTTTAAGCATAACACCAACGTACTCATCCATAAGGGTGCTACTGTAGAAAGCTACGCCTATGGCGGTGGTCGCGGATATGATGACGACGAGAACACTGGCGACGGCGACGTTAATGGCAGTACATACATAGCCCTCATGGGTGGTACGGTGAAGAAGGATATCTATGCAGCTGGCACCATAGGTGCTGTGCTCGATGAATATGGCACTCTCACAGACTACCGAGACCAGCCGTTCGTAGCCGATGCAACTGCCTACATAGCAGGTGGTTCAGTGCGTAATGTCTATGGCGGTGGTTGGAAAGGCAGTGTGGGTAAGCATAAGAAGAAGGTAGGAGATGTATGGGTAGATGCTGCTATCAGTGATGTTCCTGACGGCGAAACAGTTGTAGATATCGAAGGCACAACCCACGTATTCGTGGGCATACGCAATGACCAGAGCGATGCCAGCAAACTCGCTGCAGTGGAGGCTGTATTGGGTGAGAGTGCTACTTACGGCTTCTACGCCGGTGACCCGACCGTTCAGCGTAACGTATATGGCGGAGGTGAAGGTGGCGCCGTATTCGGCACTACCAACGTGGAATTCAACAACGGTCACGTGGGCTATGTATATGAATATAACGAAACAGAAGGAAAATACGAATACGTAGAGAAACTCGACGACGAGACATGGACTGACCACATAGGTAAGAACCGTCTGCTCGGTAGTGGTAACATCTTCGGCGGCGGATATATTGACAACAGTAGTGTTGACTTCACCAATGTACAGATGTGGGGAGGTCATGTTCGTAATAGCCTATTCGGAGGTGGCGAGATTGCTGCTATAGGTCGTGGCGACGTTACCGTGGGTGGCTACCAAAACAGCGAACGTACCCTCAACCAAATATACAAACATGGCAAGACACAGGTGGAGATGTATAATGGTCATGTGCTACGTGATGTCTTTGCTGGTGGTAAGGGTTATGACAACCTCGGTAGGGTAGGTACTCTCTATACCGATGGTTATGTGTTCGGACAGACTGAGGCACACATTCATGGTGGCGAGGTAGGCACTGCAGACAACTATGACGACGGCTACGGCAACGTATTCGGTGGTGGCGACCTGGGCTATGTCTATGGTATAGGTACTAAATCAAATGAGAGTCCTTCACCTAATCACTATTACTATGTTGATGGTGATGGAAAATGGACTGAGGACTGTAAGGTGGTAGTAGAGCCTTGGGCACAGGTGACAGCATCAGCTGGAGTGACGGTTGGTGGAACTGACTATGCACAGTATGCCTATGTGCCAACAGATAAACTTAACACCCTCAAAGGCAAGAACGATATTACGGACGGCGCCAAGTGGAGTGCCCTTGATGACAGCGGTATCATAATTCATAATGCTGTCTTCGCTGGTGGTAACGTTGCCGATGGTTCAGAAAAGGTGTATGCCAACACCAAGACCGTATTCGGTAATGTGACTGCAGCCCTACGTGATGTATGTTGTAGAGACCTTATCACCATAGGTACTGAGCATATCGGTGGACTATATGGTGGTGGCAACCTCTCACTTGTTGATGGCTATCGTGAACTTCATATCGCCAACTATGGTACTGACTATTACAACCTGCAGTCGCAGATCACGATGGAGCAGTATAACAACCTCACAGACCGTGAACGTGCTTACTTCCGCCTGCGTTATACCTGTGAGAAGACTTTCGAGGGAGGTAAAGACGATGATGGCATAACCTATAAGGGATATAATAAGGGCAACCAGATATGGGATGATGAATATAATGACCTGCCAGCAAAATATAAGACAGCTGAATACTGGACTCAGGACGGTGTCTGCTCTATCTATGCAGGACGATTGCTCAACACCCTCCAGCGTGCTGACCTCGTAGGTGTATATGGCTCGCGTATGGTACTACAGGGAGCCCTCGACCGTGTGACAGAGGTGCAGGACAAACAACGCTATACCATCAACCGTGTGGGTGAGCTGTCACTGAAGGCGGTTTCTGCCCCCGATGCAACAACCCATGGCAATTACTTTGGTATCTACAGCTTAGTGAACTACTTAGGCAACCTGACCAGTGACGTACTGATGACCAATACACGTACTACAGACACTGGTGATGCTGATGGATCCTCCTACCACGACTGGAAGGAGACTAACAAGAACAATAAGAAACGTAACAAAGCCACATGTCACAACCAGGTGGCTCTCGCCTCAGGTGTGTTCCTTGAACTGGTGAATGAACCTGAGTCTTCCTCAGCTACAGAGAAGAACTACGGCTACATCACTGGTGTGGTAGAGCTCGACCTTATCAATGCCAAGGCTGACGCCATAGGTGGTGGTTATGTGTATGCAAAGAATGAGCATGGTGAGCGTGTTGAGGACTATGGCTACGACATGAAGACGTTGTCTGACTATAATGATGACCTGCGTACTTACAAGATGTACAGCTATACTGAGACACCTGCATCAAAACTTGAGCAGATACAGACATCAGGTAACTTCATACATGGACAGAAGAAGACCATCATCGACGACTGCTATCCACACAACATGGAATACAACCCAGCAGGTGCAAACTATTCAAAGGCTCACTACTGGTATATCAAGGGTAGCATATACATCTATGACCAGATAATAGACGCCTATACAGGTGCTCCTATGGCTTACACCAGGGAGACCCACATACCTATTACCATTACAGCTGGTGCTCATGGCAAACTGAAACTGGTTGATATAAAGCAGAATAAGTATGCTTACTTCGATACAACTCAGCATCCTGACGGTATCAAGGTGAACAATAACAGTGTTACCTATCAGCTTAACGATGTAATCAGCTACTGGGACTGGAGTCAGTTGCCTGCAAGCGAACAGGCATACTTCGTTGACCAGACTTACGTAAACACTGAGACAGGAGAAGTTAGAACAAGCGCTGGTGAGGGTGATGATTGGCACATGTCAAATAATATCAGCCACAATACAGGCTATGTGCTCGACTTCAAGATGGATACCCCACCTGCATGGAATACATGGTACTCACCTAAGTCAGCAGGTGACAAGATATCTACCACTGCATACAATGCTTTGGAAGAATCAGCCAAGAGAAACTACATCCCAGGACCAACATACAGCACCAGTGCAGATGGTGTATATGGTCAGCGAACTTACACTGTGGGCGAGATAGTTCCTAACGACGTGGTGACAAAGTACTCTAATCCTGATACTGGCGATCAGGCAACAGTGGAGAATGCTTATGTAGCATCTGAGGCTGTAACCTACACCTATAATGATGTGCAGAAGAGTGTGAGCGCAGGAACAGCTATCCCTGAGAGTGAATATAACGCTATTACTGATGCAACAATGAAGGCTAAGTTTGGTGCAGCTAAGATGTGTATTAGCACCCTGAAACTGAATGAACAGACATACATAGTGTATGGCGATCTGCTCAATCAGACAGATATCAACAACTTGAAGAGTGCGTTCTCAAGCCAGTCTGCTGCTATAGATGCAGCTCTCACTCCTGCTCACGTATGTTCTGCAGAAGGACTGTATGGTGGAGAAAGCTACAGTTCAGGAACTAAGTATGATGCTATCAAGGGATGGGCTTCACTCACCTCTGCCGATAGGGCAAGTAATAAGTTCACATTCAACTATGACGGACTCGACATACTCATTGACCCAACCTACTCAGGTGGTGATATGTCGCAGTACCACAGTCCATATAACCAGTCACAGAATGTAGAGTATGTGGCTGTATATAATAGTGAAACTCCATACGTATCACCTGCTGACGAGCTTAACAGGACAATCAGCAAGGGTGACCAACTGTCACGTGAAGACTACGAGAAACTGCAGAACGAGAGGTATCACTATACAGCTGTGGTAGTATCAACAACTGAGTCAACAGGTGATGACTACTACATAGCCAAGAAGGACTTTGCTCGTGGTAATGTGGCATACGCCGAGGGACAGGTGATACCTGCTGGTACATATCGTGGTCTCTCAGCAGATGAGCGTACTGAACTGATTAAGGTTCTCAAGTTCACCAACACCTCTTCTGACCCTGTTACCTATTACTATTGTAGAGACAATTATACTGGCACTACCTCAGTAATCAACCGCAATAATAATGGAACTGTTGTTGCTGATGGCAATTACGGCTCAGACACTACGGTTTCTGCAGGCTGGGTAATCAGTTCCGCAGACTTTGGTGAATTGAAGAACAACCAGAAAAACTTCATCATCAAGGGTGATGAGCCTACAGAGTCTTCTACGCTCTATGTGAGTCGTGAGAGCAACATTGAGGACCTCTCTAAGGAGAAGATTATCTCAGTGATGTATCAATACACCTATAATGAGAGTGGTGATGAAAGCAATGATGCAACACTCGTCAATGAGATGCACATAGTAAATGTTCACCTGCAGTTTGAGAGTGGTGCTCCAATCATCGACCCACTGCTGCCACCAGCAACAGTATTGCCTGGCACTACGGTGGGTATGAACCAACCTAAGGTGACACCAGGAGCTTACGAACTCATTGGTGGTGGATGGGAGATATATAGCAATGAGAGTGATGCTAACCTGCATCGCAATGGTACTGAGTATATCAACAACAACACACCTATGTACTGGTATCAGGATGATTACTACGTGGCTTACTACGCTAAGAGCTACCTGGGTAAGACATATTCTACCCCAGTACAGTTCTCAGTGGCTAACTACCACGACCTCAAGACTGTATTGGAGGCTGAGGCTGAAAAGCACCACTACTACATAGACCATATCGATGCACAGAAGAAGCGCATTCCTAAGATATACATCAACGACTACACTGCTGATGGCAAGAATGGGCTCGACCTGCTCAGTGACCTCTATAAACTTACACTCGGTGATGAGACAGCTGTATCAACCTATGGCGCACTCGATTCACCTAATAATATAAGAGGTGCAGGTAATCTTGACATTATCTTCCGTACCAACATCAGGCATGAAAACCCTTGGACGTCAATAGGTGATGAGACCAATTGCTTCAATGGTAATATACATGGTGACGGTCACTATGTTAGTGCTCTTGACCACTCACTCTTTGGTAAGCTCTGTGGTAAAGTGTATAACCTCGGCGTGATGGGTACCTTCACTGGTGGTGGTATAGCTGACGTTGCTGATAACAGTGGTTCTGCAGAGAACTGCTGGATAAAGACCAGTGGCACACCAGCAGCCAATACCAAGGCTGTAATCGGCAGCTACAGCTACAAAGACCAGGTGAAGAACTGCTACTACCCAGGTAACGAAGCCTTCACCCCTGGTGCTGCAATGACTGCTTCGAAGACTGCCTTCTACTATGGTGAGGTGGCTTACAACCTCAACCGCTTCTATCTGCAAGAGCGTTACAACCAGAGTGGTGCTACTCCAGCGATAGATGTTGACTATGTACAGAGACGTTATGGTAATCCTGACTTCATCTATGCTGACGGCACTATACCTGAGGAGGTGAACACAGATCGTGAGAAGAAGGACCCAGAAACGGGCAACCTTGTTAAGGACCCAACTACTGGCGAACAGGTGTATATTCCTCTCTATCCATACGACTATCTGTTCTTTGGACAGGCTCTGAACTATGGACATGTTGAGGGACTGACACATCAGGATGTTCCTTCGCCAATAGTCAAGGAACGTGATGTGGTGGAGACTGACGAAACGGGTAACCGAGTATATCGTGCTCCTGCTTACTTCCGCAATAGCACTATGAGCAAGGTTTACTTCAATCCGCATGCTGTATTCGCTAAGACTGATGCCGCTGGCACAACAGATATTCATAAGGGTATGACGGCTGTTGACTTCACTGGCTATAATGATGCATTCGATGGCTCTAATGGTGAAGCTAAGGCTTACACTGCAGAGAATTCAGGTTTTGCTCCATTGCTCGATGTTGACGAGGTGACTAACCTCAGCAACTACGGACTGACCAAGAACCTCCTTGTATATACTGAGAAACCAGCAACAGGAGAAAGTGCTTCTGTGGCAGGTAAGACGGGTAGGGCAGTACAGCTCTCACTCACTGAGCCAGAATATCCAGTAATAGAAGAACTTTACGGCAGAGTAGCTATACAGGATGAGGCATTCGTCAATGGTCACTGGGTATATAGAGATGAAGCTACAACCTACGAGGCTTCTAACGACCATCTGCTCATAGACAAGAATGACTTCTGGGCTCCAATGGCTTATGACTTTAACGGTAGCAGCCGCATGTGGTATCAGCGTACACCTGACACCTATGCTGGTCTGAATACAGGTTGGGAGTCTATCGTTCTGCCATTCACCGTAGAGACTGTAAGCACCCATCAGAAGGGTGAGATAACTCACTTCTTCACCAATGGTGACACAGATGGCAAGATAGGTCACGAATACTGGTTGCGTGAATATACTGCAATAGCAAATGGTGAGAAAGCCAACACCATGGAGGCTACCTTCAGTAGTCTTAAGAAGAATCAGTCAGATGCTTCTATAAATAAGCATTACACCAACAACTTCTTGTGGGAAGAGTTGCACAAGTATCTTGATGAAGGACAGAATACCTATTATAAGGATATAGATAAAACTTACAATGGTTATCCATTGCAGAAACAGGCTACACCTTATATTATAGGCTTCCCTGGCAAGACATTCTATGAGTTTGACCTCAGTGGTGAGTGGACAGCTCCTAAGCGTCCTGCAGGTTTCGAGCGTCAGGTGGTAACCTTCGCTTCAAGTCCTGGCATCACCATCCGCAAGAGTGATGTTGATATGAACGATGAAGAGATAATTAAGACGTATGGTAACTACACCTTCACTCCAAGCTATCTGAATCAGGAGCTTGCAGCAGGTACTGACAACTACGTGATGAATGCCGAAGGCAACAGATACGTCAAGGTACCAGCCACAGGTGATGCAACACCAGTATTGCCATTCCGCGCTTACTTCGCTAAGACTGGTAACAGTAGTGATGCTATCAGCATCCTCTTCACCGATGCAGAGGGTAAGCCTGATGTAACACCTGATGACCAGAAGGGTGCTGATGACAATGACCCATCTAACGTAACAGAGGGCGAGGGAGGCATGACCTTCACTCCAGGTCTGGGCACCATCGTTACCAAGTCAACCCTCAAGGAGGCTCGCACCGTACTCGTCTATGGTGTTAACGGTGCCCTCGTCAAGGCATTCGACATCAAGCCTAACAGCACTGTCACCATCCATGTTCCATCAGGTTTGGTATATGCTATCCGCACCGTCTCTGGTGATTATAGCGGCAAACTGTTAGTAAGGTAAAAACAAAAAAGATATGAAGATACAAACCATGATGAAAAGAAACATACAACATATCCTCTTCACCCTGCTCCTTCTGGTTGCAGGAATGGAGGCGTGGGGACAGACGGATTATTCCGGAACGTACTACATCAAAACATCGGGTAAACTTGGTGATAAACAGCCTGCTGGTAATTATTACCTATGTCCTACAGAGGGATGGTGCTACTATAAAGCTACCAATGACTTTTCCAGTGAGGATACAGGTATGCCATTCCTCACCTCCTATCAGTGCCGTAATAGCGTGTATGGCTATGATGATGCCACAGAAAAGGCTGTGTGGAAAGTCGAGAAGCATCCAACGGAAGATTATTATTATATTAAGCGCGCATCTGATGGCAAATACGTTGTGCTGAGTGGACAGATTCGTACAACAACAAATGCTAATCGTATGCGCCTACATCTTGAGGCTTTAACAAATCCAGATGACAATGCATTATTTGCCTTCAGCGAATATAGTGATGGCTTGAAGATAAAGCCAAAAACACTTACAACATACCTTACTGTCAATGGTAGTAATTTTAATACTCTCACGGGTGAGAAAGGCAAAGGTGATGGTCCTACAGGCTATACCAACACTGCAGGTATTATAGGTATTTTTAATACTTTGGATGATAATTCCAAATTCTATCTTGAATCTACAGTTTATATCGTCCCTCCAACCATTACCCATAATAACAATAATACTTTTACCATTTCAGCTGCTGAGGGAACGATATATTATACCACCGACGGTTCAGATCCTACGACATCAAGCACAGAATACACTGGTGCCATACCTCTAACAGATGGAATGACAGCCATCAAGGCGATTGCTGTTGTTGATGACAATTCATCGGGTGTAAGGAGTATGCCTTTACATACTTATACCTATTATATAGTAAATAAAACTCGCGACATAGCTATAAAGAAAGAGATAAAACAGGGCGAAGGCAAATCTCTCAGTTCTATTGATGATATTCCAGCTGACATCCGTAGCAGCTATCTCGCTGATGAGTCTGTATCATTCTATTCTTTCAGTGGAGCTTATTCAGTAGATAAGTTGGATGATGAGAATAAGATAACTGCAACTCCGTCAGATAAAACAAATATCTATGTGACCTACACCACAGACCATCTCTCAGAGAAATTCTTACATCTGCGTGGCGCCCGTGCTTTCAATATCAAGACGGATGATGGGTTTATTTACGATGACAACGGTATAGCTTATGAGGAGACTCCCTCGTCTTCAAATAACCGTTTGTGGTACATTAGTGGTGGTGACCCATATAACGTACAGATAAAGAATGTAAGTACAGACAAGTATCTTGTTTTCTCTACGGCTCCTACACTCTCTCTTGCTGCTACTGCAACCACTAAGTTCATACTGATGGAAGGTACTGCCGCAGGTGACGGCACCACTTACGAGCAGGTGAATCTGATGGCTGCCACAGACATTCGTGCCAACGATTTCTCAAAAGCAGAGGTCAAGGTTTATCCTGTTGACATTTCTGTCACATACAAGCTTATTGACCGTCAGAAGAAACTCATCGCTACCATAGAAAGTAATGAGTCAGAATTGAAACTGCCTGATGAATGGATAAGCCCATTAGTGTCAGCATATCATTTCTATAAGACGGCAAGCATTGTTGGTGACGTATATACTCTCAGTAACGAAATCCACAGTACGTTTGATGTAGAAAGCGGAGATCCTATATACGTAAACTACGATGTAAGTGATGATGTAGACCTCGATGGCATGAACAGCCTGAACATTGAGGGTAAGGAGAACAAAACCTACATGCTGAGGTTCCTTAATGGTATAGATTTCAATCAGGAGAATGGTAGTGACGGCATCGCCGAGGAGGCGACCAAGGCTGTATATCCTTACAATAATGGTGATGTGACCCTCTATGTGTATGGCGCAGATCAATGGCAAACGCAGTTGTCAAAAGGTGCCAGCACACGTTCTCGCTGGCTGTGGTATATAGTGCCAGCTAACGATCCTGCATCAAAGGATGAACTCGACCCATATCATGTAAATATAGTATCTTATCAAGATCATATTTTTAAAGATAAAGATGGTAATGAGTTAGGTAGATACCATTCTTATCTGCGCACATATAAGCCAGAAGGATATGCTAATGTTGTGACAAGCGTAATCAACAGCAATCCTCTTACTAATGGAGGTAATTATGGTGACGACCCTTATACCGATCTTGCCACAGAATATATGATTGTGGGTACAGCGCACCAGACTCGTCTCGTTACGCTCAATCCTATTGATGATGGAACAAGCAATGAGCGTCGTACCGTCAACAGCTTCGAGCAATATTGGAAGAATAGACCTACGGTGCAGGGAATATTGTCGGAGGCTAATAAGGTGACGACAGAAGGACGTAATGTGACACTTACATCTGCGCAGAAGACAGAGATAGCGGAAGAAGGCTGGCATGTTTATACAGCATGGGCATATTCTGCTCCATGGATAAACAATAAGTCTGGTACTACAGAGACTAATAAGCAATACCTGAATGAAGAGCATGCTTTCCAGACCATCAGTATGGGTTCTGGCAACTTCGTGTTCGAAGAAGTAAGCCTTGAGCCACTGGTAATCCTTATTGACAATCACGGATGGGAGGTTATGCGTGTACCACTGTCTAAGACAGATGTATTGCGTACTTATAACAGCCCTATGGTTGAGCAGTATAAGTGGTACTCTGCATCGGTGAAAACGACAGGCTACCATAAGTACTCGGTAATCGGTACACCTTATCATACCAGTACTTCGCTTGCTACTGTACCTACAGGTGCTAAAGCTGGTAACGACTTCTATGTTGCCTATACTGTAAAGCCTGCTTATACTTCTACATACACAGGAGCAGCAACGGCTGCTGCTACAAAGCCTACAGCATTCCTGTTGAAGCAGGGAGGTAAATATGCCAAGACCTCTGGCTTAAATATTGAAGGAACTGATGCTCCTGCAAGCATTGAAGATGCGCCAGACGATATGTTGTGGTTCCTGAAACCTAACTTCGACATCGACCGCGAGATGGGTTACCTCTATGAGGGTGAGACAGGTGCTCACGATGAGGCAAAGACAAAGGACGCAACAGAGCAGGACTATTACCTCGCTGGCAAGAACGGTTTCGACCCTTACAACGTTCAGATACAGAACAGGGAGTACGATAAGCGTTACTTTACTACCAACTCTTCAGCAATTGCACTTAGGAGTGGTGTGTGGACGGCTACATCATCTCAGTTAAGTCTGCAGAACCTTAGCGTCAAGCAGCATGCTACAGGTCATGACCAGACAACGCTAAACATCACTAATGCTACCTTCATGGTGGTGAGTGATGCTAACGGCAATATGCGCCTCATGCCACGTTTTGACAATAAAATGGTGGCTACCAGCGATGGTGATGGCAATCCATTCGCAGCACTTGCTGCACAGCATGATGCAGCTGACCCAGGTGACAATGGCACTGATACGCAGACTTTATGGCTCGAGCATAAGGATGCTGCTACGGAGATACACAACCGCTCAGAGATAACTGACATGAATGGTCACTATGTTCTTGCTTCTGACTTTACATTTGATGGAGATCCTCTTGGTACATCAGAGGCACCGTTCACGGGTGTGATTGACGGACAGTATAACACTTATAGCGGCTTAAGCACACCACTCGTGGCATACGCTAATGGTGCAGTAATCCGTAACCTGATACTTGATAATGTAACTATCAATTCTGGTAACGAAAATGGCAACGTAGGCGCTATATGTAATGAGGCTACAGGAGCTACACGTATATACAATTGTGGCATACTTGCTACAGAAAGTACTGTCAGGACTGATGAAAACGGCTACACCCACATCACTAATTGTAGCAGTAGCATTAGCGGCTCAAACTACGTCGGCAGTATCGTAGGTCTGCTTGACGGTTCATCTCGTGTCATCAACTGCTACAGTTATGCTGACATCACTGGAGGTGCAGAGGTGGGTGGCATCGTTGGTCATAATAATGTGGAAACTTCCAGCAGTTACCTTGAGACGATGGTGATGAACTGTATGTATTATGGTAATATAAAGAATGCAACCAATAAGGCACCAATATATAATGGTGAGAATATCGTTAATAAGGATGCTACTGGCGTTGGCAACTACAATTATTTCTATGCCGAAGCTCCATACGTGGTGGCTAAGGAGATGGATAAATCTAATGGAGCCCTGATGGCAGAGACACGCTTCTTGCAGCGTTTCGAGTTCTTCCGTAATTTGCAGAACAGCCATCGTGAACTCGCTGCATGGTGGGCTACAGGAGACAGAGCAAGGAAGGATGAAATGGCCAAGTGGGTACTGTTGCCTTCACAGATAGGTTCATCTACTCCTTACCCAGTATTGGCTAAGCCAGGTTACTACCCATCAGTAGTGAATATTGATGCAGAGAATGCAACGACCACTACAGAGCGCAACAAGGGTGGTAAGATGGGAACACTGACTGTTAATATACAAATGGGTAACGGTGCTCAATTCGCTAAACCTGATGGTGCCGAAATAGTTTATCCTTCTTTGACGCTGAATATTACTGACAAAGACCCAGAGCACTTTAACTTCAACTACTACAAGGTACAACTACCTTATTATAATGAAGTAGGTACTAAGAACTATACTCATAACCGTGTAGTAACAGGATGGAAGATAGTGAGCATTACTGGTGGAACACCAGGTTCTTTCACTACAGGTACGGATGCTCCAGCATACAACTTTGCAGACCGCAACTGCACCAACAAAGATAAGTATAGCGTAAGTGGTCGTGTGTTCTCACAGGGTGCCTACTGGGATGTGCCAGAGGGCGTGACAGCTATCACCATTGAGCCTTACTGGGCTAAGGCAGTATATTTGGCTGATGCGAATGCAGATGTTGTTTATGACACAAATATGGGAACAGCCCAACAGGTTCCAAATGTTGGTGGTGGAAATATTTATACTAATGGTAGCCAATACTCAATAGCAGGCAATAATCAGGTGGTTTATACATCTTTGGATAATGCTACAGCGAATACTGCACTTAATCCTAATACTTCTCATACAGTTAATGACTACGCTGTAGTGTTGGTAGGTAATTATCATCATGTTGTAAGTAACAATAGTGGAGTTAGTGGCTCAAAACCATATACTGTTACCTCTATCGACCTTGATGGTGATAATGAACCAGACTTCTCTCTGATGCTGCGTAATAATGGACGAAATCAGTGGCATCCTGTAAAGTGGGACTTCATTAACATACCAGGATTGGGTATGGCGCAAAAGTCCACTGGTGGCGAAGGTTCTTATAATCTCGGTATTATACAGCCTAAAGGTTGGTTTGAATCAACTAACACGTCACTGTTCCGAGTTACTCAGTTTGAGTATGAAAAATCGAACGTTCATGGAGCAGCACCTTATATTTTGCAAGGTGGTGTAATGGAGCAGTGGGTAACAGGACAGAATGATGGTGATACAGATCCCAAGAATACGACATATTTCCATGTTGGAGGTAATGTATGGTTTAAGGAATTCCATAGAGGAACCCATCAGGATAACACAGGAAATACAAACCATACACCTATATCAGTAACAGGTGGTGACTTTGATAAGTTCTATCTCACGGGTATGTATCGTGCCGACGTAACCAGTTATGCTGATAATGCGGAATGTTATATCAATGGTGGTCGCTTTGGCATAGTAGCTGGTGCGGCTATGGAGGGTATAGGCACATCTGGTGGTGGAGATAATACTGGTAATGTTACCTGGCAGATACAGAATGCTGATATCAAGGAATTCTATGGAGGTGGTTTCAATGCTGATTCTAATCACCGTGTAGAAGGTAACATCACAACAACCATTACTGGTGGTAAGATAGACTTGTTCTGCGGTGGACCGAAGTTTGGTGATATGAATGAAGGTAAGACCGTAACCACCACTGCGACAGGTTGTGAATTTGGTACATTCTTTGGTGCAGGCTTTGGTGGTAGTTCGTATAGCCGTCGTGCACCGAGTAACATGAGTAGTATTGTAAATATAGATTGGAACAAGTGGGTAAAAGATGAGTATAAGCAAGCAGCCTCAGGCGAATCTTTCCCTGGAATCTCAACCCAGTTCAGTTATCAGTTTATTCCATACTCTGACAATGTAAAAAACGTGGCGCGTTTGTTTGTGGAACATGTATTGTTCTCTCTTGCTACTACGCGCAGTGTAACTTCTACACTTACTGGCTGCACCGTAACGGGTAACTTCTATGGTGGCGGTAGCTTGGGTATGGTTGCTGGACCTGCCACTTCTACTCTTACGGATTGTACCGTTAAGGGTAATGTGTTCGGAGCAGGATACTCCGCTTCACTTCCTACGGTGGAGGTTGACAGTGTTGGTTTCAGAACAGAACCACTTTACTACGAACAGTATGGTACATACCGTACAGGTGTGAAGGGTCAAACCACCACATATACATGGGAACATGGTAACTCAATCAGTATTGACAAAACTAATCACATTCTTTATACAACGGAGGTTTTGGAAGGTCTCGGTTCCGTTACAGGCGATGCCACTTTGACCCTTAACAACACCACAGTGGGCAGCGATGCTGATGAAACTCTGGATCAGGGTAACGTCTTTGGCGGCGGAGAGGAATCAAGCGTTAATGGTAATACTACTGTTACTATCAATGGTGGTAATATTTACGGTAGCGTATTCGGTGGAGGCGATATAGGCTCTGTAGGTACGTTTACTCCTGACGGTGAAGGCAAGCCTGCAAGTTGTGCTGAAAATACGGGTAAGTGTACTGTGACTGTCACGGGTGCAGCCAATATAGGCCATGACAACATGCAGATGCCTCAGGACTGGGGACACGTGTTCGGTGCTGGTAGAGGTACCATAAGTGCTGAGGACGCAGAAAAGGTTGGCGGAGAAGTTGACCATGTGGCATACGTAGATACTACAGAGGTGACTATAGGTGTGCTTGATGCTGCTATCGATGCTTCACCACTGATTAAGGGTTCTGTATATGGCGGCAGTGAGAACGGTCACGTGCTGCATGGCACCAAGGTGGTGATAAACAGTGGTCAGATAGGTGTGGGCAATGGCATAGGGCGTCGCTATACCGCAGAAGAGTGGGGTAGTGGCAATCAGTTGGCTCCTTGCGCAAGCTGGGACTACGTAGAGAATGGTGATGTGTATGACCCATATACTCCAGAAGGTGGATGGGATGACGAACACAAGGATCTGCGACCAAGTAGTAAGATAGCTACTGACGGACATACATATTATGGTAATGTGTTCGGTGGAGGCTCGGGTGTGATACCAAGTGCTGCTGGCGAATGGAATCGTAATTCTGGACAGGTAGAGGGCTCTACCCAGGTGGTGATAAACGGCGGACATATACTGACCAGCGTGTATGGTGGTAATGAGCAGACCGACGTGCTTGGCGAGACTTCCGTTGAGATGAACGGCGGCACGGTGGGTGTGCCTCGTGACAGCACGGCGATAATGGCTAACCCTGCTATCTGCTTCGTCTTTGGCGCAGGTAAGGGCGACAAGCGTACTGCATTTAATACATGGACTAATGTGGCTAAGTCAAACGTAACCATCAAGGGCGGTACTATCTACGGCTCTGTATATGGTGGTGGCGAGGATGGTCACGTGCTGGGTGATGCTGTGACTCTCATCAGTAAGGAAACTGGTGAAGGAAAGATTGCACCTGTGATTGGCTGCGATGGTAAGTCAGGCTACGATGGCAATGTATTCGGTGGCGGTCAGGGTTCTGTTACTGCACTTACCGCTGGTGTGGTAGGTGGTAATGTGAAACTGAATATTCAGGACGGCACTATGAAGGGCTCTGTATATGGAGGTGGCAGACTGGCTTCTGTGGGTACTCATTTCGAGGCACCGGAAAATGCCAACTATGGTAAACTGAATGATGATGGCGGCGTGGGTAAGCACGGCAATATATCAGTGAACCTGACTGGCGGCACGATATACCGTAATGTATTCGGTGGCGGTATGGGTACCCAGGCTGAAGTGGAGAATAAGGACAGACTGGGTATCTCAAGAAACGTATGGCTGAACCTAAACAAGGATGTAGAGACCACAGGCGTGAAGGGATGCGTGGTGAAGGGCAATATCTTCGGCTGTAACAATATGAATGCTTCGCCTAAGGGAACGGTGGATGTTCATATCTATGCTACACAGAATGATGTTGCTACACAAATACAGAATGATGGTGAGGTGACAAATGCTAAGGTGCTTAATCGTTATGATGTCAAGGCTGTATATGGCGGTGGCAACATGGCGGCATACGTTCCCGATACGCTCGAAACGGCTTCTACCAACGTAATAATCGATGGTTGTGACCGTACCAGCATCAAACAGGTGTATGGCGGTGGTAACGCTGCATCGACACCTGGTACGAGCGTAACCGTCAACGGCACATACGAGATTGAAGAGGTGTTTGGCGGTGGTAATGGTAAGGATGCCATAACCATCAATGGAGTAACCAAGGATAATCCTGGTGCTAACGTGGGCTTCTACGACTATTCGGCTGTGGAAGACCAGTATCCTACCAAGGAGGATCGTGAGACGGATGAATTCGTCAATACTTACGTATATGGCACTGGTGCTGCTTCGGTCAACATCTACGGCGGAAAGATACACCGCGTATTCGGTGGCTCCAACACCAAGGGTAACGTGAAATCGACGGCTATAACACTGCTCGACGAAAGCAGTGGCTGTGACTTCTGCGTGGACGAGGCATACGGTGGTGGTAAGAGTGCACCGATGGATGCTGAGGCAAGGCTGCTGATGGCTTGCATACCAGGTCTGCAGGCTGTGTATGGTGGTGCTGAGGCTGCTGATGTACATGGTGATGTGACGCTGAACATTACCAACGGAACATTCAAGCGTGTGTTTGGCGGCAACAACAAGAGCGGTACCATCAGCGGCGCCATAAAGGTGAACATAGAGGAGGTAGGCTGTCGTCCTATCATCATAGGCGAACTCTATGGCGGTGGCAACCTCGCCGCTTACTCTGTAAAGGGATATAACGATGATGGTACTATCAAGGAGGAAGGCGACGATATCTATGCCGACCCACAGGTAAACCTCAAGGCATTCACCAGCATAGGCAGTGTGTATGGCGGTGGATATGGTGCTTCAGCCATTATGGTGGGCAGCCCAACGGTTAACATCAATGAGGTGGTGGGCGATCCACACAAGATTGTTGAAGAGGTAAAGGTTGACACCTATCCTGCCGAAGGCTATCACGATGCTTCTACGGGTGGCGATTACACAGCTACTGGTTTCGGAGGTGCTGAGAATGTAGAGGTGGATGATGACCATTATGTTGACATTCCTGCTCACGTGAAGGGTAAGATTGGTGCCATCGGTAAGGTATTCGGTGGTGGTAATGCCGCTCAGGTTAAGGGTAGCACCACCGTCAATATAGGCAATCTGAGCACTATCGACTTTGAATCTACTGGTGCAGGTGAGAAAACACCACGCACAGGTGTTACGGTAGTGGGTGCTGACATCAAGGGCAACGTATATGGCGGCGGCGATGCAGCCGAGGTAACAGGTAACGCCAGCGTCAACATCGGTAAAAAGGTTGAGGCTACGTCAGAACCTTAACGATAACGCTAACCATAACCTTAACTTTAACCATAACGGTAAGTAAAAAGGAACTCCAGATGGGGTTCCTTTTTTTGTTGTTATGAGTCTGTGCGGTTGCTAAGTAACCGCATGCCCTTGCTAAGCAACCGCGTGCCCTTGCTAAGTAACCGCATGCCCTTGCTAAGTAACCGCGCGCCCTTGCTAAGCAACCGCGCGCTCCTAGCTAAGCAAGGAAAAAAGGTTTTGTAAATATAAAAAACAAACGAATTTATTTTGTGTTTTGCTCTCGTTTTATTAACTTTGCATCATGATAGACTATCAGGCGATAATTGACTATTACTATCCTGAGGGGGAGAATCCACAACTGAGGGAAATACTGATGAGGCACAGCAGGGCTGTGGCTGAGAAGGCAGTGAAGATAGTGGATGCCCACCCCGAACTGGGTGCCGACCGCGACTTTGTGTATGCGGCGGCGATGCTCCACGATATAGGAATAGTGAAGTGTGATGCACCAGGAATACACTGTTATGGCACTGAACCATACCTGAAGCATGGGGTAATAGGAGCGAGCCTAATAGAAGCCTACCCCCAGCCCCTCCCTGAAGGGAAGGGAGTAGGGAAAGCCAATAACGAACCTCTTAATAATAACAGTAGTAGCGGGGATAGGGGTAGGCTCTCCCGAGTCTGTGCTCGCCATACGGGAACGGGACTGCCTGGGCTGGAGCCCGAAACGGTGGAGGAGAAGATAATATGTTATGCTGACAAGTTCTTCTCGAAGACAAAGCTGGACAGGGAGAAGACGTTTGAGGAGGCTCGGCAGTCGCTCATGAAGTTTGGCGAAGAGGGAGTGAAGAAGTTTGAAAAGTGGCATGAAAAGTTTTCGTAGCTTGCGTAGCGAGCGTTTCGTACGAATGATAATGAGTATATGAAGTACGCAGATTACATAAAAGAGATTGAGATTGACGCTCTGTGGGGCGGCAGGAAGCATATCAGGTGGACTCTGGATCCGCATGTGAACATACTGAGTGGTGTGAATGGCGACGGAAAGAGTACCATACTGAGGAGGGCAATGTCAGGTGTGAGACGTGTGGATGCCGTTGAGAAAGAGGGCATTCACGTAGTGACGGAACCTGTGGATGCTGAGTATGTGCGCTATGACTGGATAAGTACGCCTGACGTGCGCTCGGAATATGACATCAACCTGCAAACGCTGGTGGAGAGGTATAATAAAAGCCTGAACGAAACGCTTCGCTACGAAAACTGTAACCCTAACGAGCGCCGAGAAGAACTTTTCGACATTATTGACAAACTATTTGAGGCGTCGCATAAGAGTGTGGACAGGGAGAAGAAGGAGTTTACGCTGATGTTCTGGGGCGAGCCGATAGACCTGAAGGTGCTGTCGAGCGGCGAGAAGCAGATGCTGACAATACTGTTGGCAGTGTATCTGGAGAACCACGAACACTGCGTGCTCTTTATGGATGAGCCTGAGGTGAGTCTGCATGTGGAATGGCAGAAACAGCTCATTGGTATTATACGCCAGATGAACCCTAATGTGCAGATAATACTGTCAACCCATTCGCCTGCAATGATTATGGACGGATGGATGGATAAGGTGACGGAAGTGAGCGAAATTACCATTTAAACCCTTGAACCTCAATCGCTACATATCATCAGACTACGTTCAGGCTGCTAACAGACTGAGGGGTAAGTCGGCACGTAAGCGCATAGTGGCTTATGTGGAGAGTTATGATGATGTGCTGTTCTGGAGAATGGTGCTGTCGGAGTTTGAGGACGAGACACGCTACTTTGAGGTGATGCTGCCATCGAGGGGTAGTCTGAAAAGGGGCAAGAAGGAGGCGCTGATGTCGCTGATGCACGAGAAGGTGGGCACACACATGATAGCGTGTGTGGATGCCGACTACGACTATCTGTTGCAGGGCAAGACATCGCTGAGCCAATTTATGCTTAACAACCCCTATGTGCTCCATACCTATGTGTATGCCATAGAGAACTACCAGTGTTATGCTCCCGGATTGCATAATGTGTGTGTGATGGCAACGCTGAATGACCATGAGGTGTTTGACTTCATGGACTTTATGAGTCAGTATAGCAGAATAGTGTTTCCACTGTTTGTGTGGAGTGTGATGCTATACAGGGAGGGTAATTACGGCAAGTTTACCATTACCGACTTCAATACTGTGGTGGGCATAAGGCACGGAAGAATGAGCGATGTGCCTAATGCGCTGAACAAACTGAGACATAAGGTGAGGGTGAAGGTGCAGGCTCTGCAACGTGAACTGCCTGGCAAAAAGGAGGATTATCTGAAGACGAAGGATATGTTGCTGCAGTTGGGTGTGACACCTGAGACAACCTATATGTATGTGCAGGGTCATCACCTTTTTAATAATGTGGTAGTGCCCACGATGCAGGTGGTGTGTGACGAACTGAGACGTGAGAGGGAGAGCGACATAAGGCGTAAGTCATGTCATAGCCTGCAGATGCAGAACGAACTGTCAGCATATAACAATTCGCAGAGCGACATAACGCAGATGCTGAAAAAGAGTGTAGGATACACACGCTCGCAGCCATATAAGCGCCTGATCAGTGACGTAGAAAAAATGCTAACATATGAAAAGATTACTAAACCTATTGATGCTGATAATGCTGGCGATAGCAGCAACAGCAAAGACCTATTACGCTAAGCCTAACGGAACGGGTGATGGCTCAACTTATGAAAAAGCCGGCTCGTTTACAACTCTCGTAAACCAGCTGAAGGCTGGCGATATACTCTATTGCCTCGGTGGACAGTATGACTACAGCAACACTATCGGTATCAGTGTGAGTGGCACGAGTTCACAGTACGTAAACATCTGGGCTGTTGAGGGCGAGAAACCTATCTTCGACTTCCGCAAGATAAGCTATGGCTCAAGGGGTATCACCACCTCAGGCAACTATATCTATATGAAGGGCCTGACCATTCGCTATACGGGTAAGAACGGTTTGTTGCACTCGGGCTCATACTCAAAGTTTGAGTTGCTCGACGTGTATGGCAACGGCGATACGGGTGTGCAGATGAAGGGTGGACATAACAACCTCATCCTCAACTGCGACTCGCACGATAACTTCGACTACGAACTTGGTGGCATCAACGCTGCTGACTTCGGTGGCAATGCCGATGGTTTTGCTGATAAGCAATACACTGGTGGTGGCAATACCTATAAGGGTTGCCGTGCCTGGAATAACAGTGATGACGGATGGGACTTCTACCAGCATGTGTCAGGTGGATACGGTCCTACGGTGATAGACAGTTGTATATGCTACAACAATGGTCCTGGCTACTACAATATGGAGGGCCATGCCCGCTATGAGACGGATAAGTCGTGGTTTCAGCAGTTTGAGGGCAGTGGAAAGGTGGTGACCTCAAAGCGTGAGGGCAGTCCTCAATACACCGTCACCCTCGCTGAGTACATAAACCTGGGTAATGCCAACGGCTTTAAGTTGGGTGGCGACAGAACAAAGCACAACGTGATACTGAGAAACAGCCTGTCAGCATACAACGGTGTGACATTCCACCTTGATGCCAGTCTGGGTGCTAAGGGCATAGACCAGAACAATAACGCTGGTGAGATGTGGATATACAACAACACCAGTTGCTATAATGCCAAGAACTACGGTTTTGACCAAAGTGCTTGTGGTACGCTACACCTATATAATAATGTGACCTACAAGGGTGTGAACAGTGATGTCATCAACTGTCTCAGCCATGAGGAGAAGAACAACTCTTGGGACATAGCAGGACTGACGGTGAAGGAGTCGGACTTCGTTAGCACAGAGGTAATAGAGGACGAGATACTCGGAGCTCGTCAGGCTGACGGTACACTGCCACAGTTGGCGTTTATGTACCTGACAGAAAACTCACAGCTCAGGGGTAAGGGAACTACAGAGACAGAGGTGCCTTACTATGGTACGGCGCCAGACCTGGGTTGCTTTCAGTATAAGGACGGCACTGCACCACACGTGCCTGTTACTATCTCAGTGACGGGTATGGAAGAGCAGAAAGTGCGTGTGGGACGTGCCATAGTGACGACTACGGTGACGGCAGGAGGTTCGGCAACAGCCATAGAGCGTACTGATAATACCGCTATACCTGGTGTGTCCGTCAGCATTGATGGCAAGGTGGCAACAATATCGGGTTCGCCAACCGTAGCAGGCAATTATGAACTCACATTCAGAACAGTGTCTGGTTCGGAACAGGATGAATTGACGGCAATGGTGAAAATCACGGTGTCAGAGGCTTCGGCACCCATCGTGGCATACGTGACGGTAGGCACTAGCGGCGACAATGCTGCTGATGCCAAGATACTGGCTGCGATAGAGAAGGGCTTTGAAGTGAAGATTTTCGATGCAAGCGTAGCTACCAACGACTATGGCGAGTGTGATGCCATCGTGATCAGTCCAGTGCCAGGCTCTAATGCAGCCGCTATGGCAGGAATAAAGGAATACGATCTTCCCAAACTGCTCCTCAAGCCATGGGTGATGAAAAATGGAGTGTGGAACTGGGGTACGCCTCAGAACACATCTGACCTCTCTGTTAGTGTCAAAGAACCCACACACACTATATTCAGTGGCATAACGCTTGGCAGCAACAACACCCTCAACTTGTTTAGTTCTGCCAATACCAACGCAGTGACAGCTGTCAGCCCCTCTAATTGGTCTGGCTACACCACGCTGGCTACTCCCACAAGCAGTAACTATATCAGCATAGCTGACCTGACGGGTGCCACCCTCAATGGCTCAAAGATAAACAAGCGGTTCATAATGATTGGTGTGAGCGAGTATTCTACCGCCAACCTCACCGATGCAGCACAGCAGCTGATACTCAATTCAGTGTATTATGTGCTTGGCATGGAGATTCCGACGGGAATCGTTAACGTTAACGGGAACGACTCCCTCTCTCATAGAGAGGGTTGGGATGAGTCTTTTAACCTGTTGGGGCAGCAGGTGAGTGACGGCTATAAGGGCATAGTCATCATGAATGGCAACAAGGTAATGAGATAATTCAATATAACGACATAACGACATTCCGACAAAACGATATAAACAACAATATGATTGACTTCACTTTTTATTCGCCTACGGAGTTTGTCTTCGGACGAAACACTGAGGCAAAGACAGGAGAATTGGCACAGAAATATGGCGCCAAGAAAGTAATGATACTCTATGGCGGAGGCAGTGCCGTGAAGAGTGGACTGATAGGTAGGGTAGAGGCATCGCTGGATGCTGCTGGCATAGGATATGTGGAGATGGCAGGCATACGTCCGAATCCCACCGACGACAAGGTGCGCGAAGGTATCGCTTTGGCTCGCGAAAGCAAGGCGGACTTCCTGCTCGCTGTGGGTGGCGGTAGTGTCATCGATACAGCTAAGTCTATCGCTTGCGCAGTAGATTACGAGGGCGACTTCTGGGACTTCTACATCGGTAAGGCAAAGATACAGAAGGCTCTGCCAGTGGGTGTAGTACTGACAATACCCGCTGCTGGCTCAGAGGGTTCGGGCAATGCCGTAATAACCAATATGGCAACTAAGCAGAAGTTGGGTATCAAGGAACCTATGCTGCTCAGGCCTAAGTTTGCTGTGATGAACCCCGAACTGACCATGACCCTGCCTGCATGGCATACGGCATCAGGAATATGTGATATGATAGTGCACATACTGGAGCGATACTTCTCCAACACAGAGAACGTGGAAATATCAGACCGCCTGTGTGAGGGAGTAATCACGGCCATCATCAACGAGGCTCGCAAGGTAATGAAGAACCCACAGGATTATGACGCAAGGGCCAACATCATGTGGAGCGGAACGATAGCCCACAATGGCACATGCGGTATAGGCAGAGAGGAAGACTGGGCAGGACACCAGATAGAGCACGAGATAAGTGCGATGTATGACGTGACCCACGGTGCAGGACTTGCAGTTGTGACCCCAGCCTACATGCTCTTTATGGCAAAGCACCACCCAGCTCGCATGAAGCAGTTTGCAGAGCGTGTGTTCAACAAATCAACGGCTGAGGAGGGTATAGAATGTTTCAAGCAGTTCCTGCATGACGACCTGAAACTGCCTGTTACGCTTCGCGAACTGCTGCCTAACCTCACAGAAGACGAGATAAAGGCAGCCATCCCACAGTTTGTGGCTAACCTGCATAAGAACAAAGGCGAGAAATTTGGCGCCTTCTATCCTATAACCCCAGAGGTAACGACCGAGATTTTACAGTTGGCGCTGTAAGAACTTCTCTAACTCCTTTAACTTCTAAAATAAAATGAACATCACAAAAGACATTATCTACATTGGACAGGACGACAGAGAGACCACCCTCTTTGAGTCGCAGTATGAACTGCCAGAAGGCATGTGTTATAACTCATACCTCATAATGGATGAGGACATAGCCATTATGGACACTACCGACCAAAACACACTCATGCCGTGGATAGACGACCTGCAGAGTGCACTTGGCGGCAAGACCCCTAAGTACCTCATTGTGCAGCATCTGGAACCCGACCACACCAGTGGTATAAGCGAGGTGTTGAAGCTCTATCCGGAAATCAAGATTGTGTGCAGTAGTAAGGCTGCATCAATGATGCCACTGTATTTTAAGGATGTTGACATAACAGCCAGCGTCATGACTGTGAAAGAAGGCGACACCCTGTCACTGGGCAGTCACACGCTGCAGTTTATCATGGCTCCGATGGTACACTGGCCTGAGGTGATGGTGACTTACGACCAGACAGACAAGGTGCTCTTCTCTGCTGACGCCTTCGGTAAGTTTGGCGTGAGAGAGGCCGACCCAGACGATTGGGCTTGTGAGGCTCGCCGCTACTACTTCAACATCTGCGGTAAGTATGGCGGTCCTGTGAGCACCCTGCTCAAGAAGGCTGCAGCATTAGAGATAGAGCAGATATGTCCGCTGCACGGTCCGATACTTGAAGGCGAGAAGATGGCAGAGGCTGTGCGTCTCTATAACATTTGGAGTGCATACGGTGTGGAGACAGAGGGCGTGTTTATAGCATACGCCTCAATACACGGTTGCACCAAGGAGGCTGCCGAACTGCTTGTTGCCATACTCAAGGGTAAGGGATGCAAGAAGGTGGCTATCAGCGACCTGTGTCGTGAAGACCAGGCTGAGGCTATCGAGGATGCTTTCAAATATGGTAAGGTGGTACTGGCAGCATCATCATACGATGCAGGACTGTTCCCACCAATGTATGACTTCCTGCACCATCTGCAAATCAAGGCTTGGCAGAACCGTGAGGTGGCTCTGATAGAGAATGGTTCATGGGCTCCATCAGCTGGCAGAGTGATGAAGCAGATGGTAGAGGAGATGAAGAATGTGACCATCAAGGGCGACCTTGTCACTCTTCGTGGCCGCATGAAGGATACCGACATACCTTCACTCGAAGCACTGGCTGAAGCAATCCTTGCATAACGAATTTTTCGACATACTGCTTAAAGCAAGAAAGAAAGCAGGTGATGGCGACCTTACGGGTTGCTATCACTTGCTTAATATTGTGTTGCACCGTGCAGTGGACGACCGACTGGCAGGGAGTAACATACACTTTGGCGGACTCTTTGCCAAGACAGATTTTCTATGCAAGGAGCACCATATAGACCGTTCGGTATATCATGCTCTAAACGATTTTCGACATAGAAAGGAAGAAGACAGAGAAACTTGTTGGCAAAGGGATGTGAAGTGTCTGGCGTTGTTCTTTGCTTCGATTTACGGCGAAAAAGCACCAGCCGATCTAACCCCCTCGCTATCATATTCTTCCCACACACATAAGAGAGAGACAGAGGGAAAGTGTGTTCGCCTGATTGTTGACCATTGGGATGAAGGCACCATATACGGACGCACTGACTACGGCGAGGATATGGAGGTGGCAGTGCCTGAGGGCTACGATTACTTCCTTAATCTATTGGCGGAGGGCGACCTGATAAACGTGGTGGCAGGGAGGATACTCATCTACCAACCTGACTACCTTGTTGACATATCGTCCGTGGCGGCATGTTTTGAGTCGTATGCCGATACGCCGTACGTGGCATTGCTCAACAGACTGAAGACAACACCGCCAACAAAGGCAATACACTTAGGAAACCTTGCTTCGCAGTTTCTGGATGAGGTGGTGCATGGTAAGGATGTGGATTATGCGGAGAGTGTGACACGTTTCTTTCACCATAACGCCATCACTATGGCAGCGGCTGAGGGAATAGACGCCTCGTTCCATAAGGAAGCAAGGGAACAGTTGGAGAATATACGCATAGCCATACATGAGACGCTAGAGAAAGGGGTGGGCAAATATGATGCCTCACAGGTGTTGCTTGAACCATCATTCTTCTGCGAAACCTTAGGATTGCAGGGACGTATGGACTTTCTGCAAAAGGATTTCAGTGTGCTGATAGAGCAGAAATCGGGAAAAGGAGCATTTGGACAGCGCGATCCCGACACTCCAGTATATCAGGAGAAGCACTATGTGCAGATGCTGCTCTATATGGCGCTGCTGCACTATGGCTATGAACGTGACGGCCAACCCATACGCAACAGCGACATACAGTCGTTTTTGCTCTACTCAAAATACAAGAAAGGACTGGTGCGTCTTGGTGTAGCACCTGAGTTGCTGCAAAAGGCGCTGATGATACGCAACCAGATAGCATACTGCGAAATGTCGTATGCTAAGGGTGGGGCGGATGTGTTGTTACGCATGAAACCAGAACAGTTGCGACGTAAAGAGATGAGCGACCGCTTCTGGAATACGTGGGTGCGTCCTGAGATAGAAAGGGTGCTGATGCCGATACAGACGGCAACACCATTGGAACAGGCATACTTCCTTCGCATGCTGCGCTTTGTGGCTACTGAGCATGTGCTGTCAAAGATGGGACATAGCAACAAAGAGGATTCGGGTTTTGCTTCAAAATGGCATAGCAGCATTGATGAGAAACTGGCGTCAGGCAGCATGGTGGCGCAGCTGGAGATTCAAGAACTGGTGAAGGACGACAGTGGGGTGGTGGCTCTGAAGATGTCACGTAAGGTGTATGAGCCGTCACAAGAACAAGGTGGGATTGTCTCGCTCAACTTCAGAATCGGCGACATAGTTATCCTTTATGCCTACGAGAATAACACCACACCAGATCTACGCAAGACGATAGTGCATCGTGGCACTATCGATGAGATGTATAATGAGGAGGGACACCTTATTATACATATAAGACTGCGTGCTCCGCAGAGTGACGAGGCGGTGTTCAGCCAACGCAAAAACTGGTCGTGGGCGATGGAGCAGGACTACTTAGAATCAACAACCACCTCGTTGCTGCGTTCGTTGCACCAATTCCTCACTGCACCTACGCAACGTAAGTCGTTGATACTGGGACAGCGAAGTCCGGAGATAGACAGAAGCATAGACATCAAAGGCGACTATGGTGAGTTTAACCCTTTGGTAAAAGGAGCTATGCAGGCCAAGGACCTATACCTCGTGGTGGGTCCTCCAGGTACGGGTAAGACATCGTTTGGTTTGCTCAACATACTCAAGGAGCAGCTGTTGCAGGGTGGCTCGATTTTGCTGATGGCTTACACCAACCGTGCTGTAGATGAGATATGCTCAAAGTTGGTGGAGGAAGGTACGGAATTCATAAGGATAGGTCCGTTCTTCTCGTGTGAGAAGCCTTACCGTAAGTACCTCATGGAAAACAAGACGAAGGAGTGTAAGAATATAGGTGAGATACGTGAGATGATAGACCATTGTCGTGTGTTTGTTGGTACCACCACAGCTATCACCTCGGCAGCGGTGTCACTGTTCCGACTGAAGTCATTCGACCTGGCAATAATAGATGAGGCTTCGCAGATACTGGAGCCACAGCTGTTAGGACTGTTGTCTGCTACAACGGGCATAGGGGTTGCCATCAAGCGCTTCGTGCTCATAGGCGACTATAAGCAACTCCCAGCAGTGGTGCAGCAGTCTGAGGAAGAGTCGAAGGTTACGGAACAATGCCTCATAGACATAGGACTGACGAATTGTCGCAATTCGCTCTTCGAGCGCCTGTATAACCTTAACCTTAACGCTAACCTTAACGTTCCCGTTCCCGTTTCCGTTGTCTTCTTCCTCTCCAAACAAGGGAGGATGCATGCTGAGATAGCCGAATTCCCTAATAATGCGTTCTATGAAGGCAGACTGGGTATAGCGGGTTTGCCCCACCAGTTAGAAGAAGCAAATGAAAAAAGGGTGGAGTTCATAGCCGTAAAAGATAACCGTTCCCCTCTCTACGAGAGAGGGGTTAGGGGTGAGTCTGACAAAGTCAACCTCACAGAAGCCCGCATAATAGCCTGTGAAGTGGTGAAGGCAATAAAAGAAGCGGGTGAACAATTCGACCCGCTTAAAACTGTTGGCGTAATAGTGCCTTATCGTAATCAAATAGCCGCTGTTCGCCAGGCGATAAATGAGGAATTAGAGATTAATAATTACAAAACCTCAAACCTCAAACCTCCAACCTCCAACCTAACAATCGACACCGTAGAGCGTTTTCAGGGTTCGCAGCGTGATGTCATCATTTATGGTTTCACGGTGCAGTATCGTTATCAGCTCAGGTTCCTAGCTTCAGCAACCTTTACCGACCCTGTAAGCGGCGACTTAATAGACCGTCGTTTGAATGTTGCCCTCACGCGTGCTAAGAAGAAAGAGATAATAGTGGGCAATCCTGATATACTATCTCAGAATGCCGTATTCCGTTCCCTCATAGACTACTGTAAAAAACATCACTGCTACCGAGAGCAGTGATGCAATTTACATTTGTATGTTGAGCGACATGCTGTATTACAGCGGCATGTTGCCGTGTTTCTTTGGAGGATTGCTCTGGTTCTTGTTGCGACTCATGTCGAGAGCCTGTATAAGGCGTATGCGGGTGTCGCAAGGTGAGATTATTTCATCGATATAACCCAGACGAGCAGCAGGCAGTGGGTTAGCAAATTTCTCGCGATACTCAGCAATCTTAGACTGACGCTCCTCAGGTGTTGCCTTGCGATAGAGGATGTTGCAAGCGCCCTCAGCACCCATTACGGCAATCTCAGCTGTTGGGTAGGCGAGGTTCACGTCGGCACCGATGCACTTAGAGTTCATCACGATATAGGCACCACCGTAAGCCTTACGGGTGATAAGCGTAATCTTTGGTACGGTAGCCTCGGCAAAGGCATAAACAATCTTGGCTCCATGACGAATGATACCATGATGCTCCTGGTCAACGCCAGGCAGGAAACCAGGCACGTCTTCAACAGCCACGAGAGGTATGTTGAAGCAGTCGCAGAAGCGTATGAAGCGAGCAGCCTTGTCGCTGGCATCGATATCAAGAGCACCAGCGAGGAAGTTTGGCTGGTTAGCCACAAAACCTACTGTTCTGCCTGCCATACGGCCAAATCCTATTACGATATTCTTAGCGTATTCAGGCTGTATCTCGAAGAAATACTGCTGGTCGCAGATGGGCTCGATGATATTCTTAATGTCATAAGGAATGTTAGGGTCGGTAGGCACCACATTATCGAGTTCGTGGCACACACGAGTCACCTCGTCAGTTACGGCATGCACAGGGGCATCCTCCATGTTGTTAGAAGGAATGAAGCCGATGAGTTCGCGGATGGTCATGAGGGTTTCCTCGTCATCATTGCAGATGAAGTGGCTCACACCACTCACGCTGTTGTGGGTCATAGCACCACCGAGTGTCTCCTTGTCAACATCCTCGTTGGTGACAGCCTTTACCACATTAGGACCAGTGACAAACATCTGGCTCTGCTCCTTGACCATCAGGATGAAGTCGGTGAGGGCAGGGGAGTAGCATGAACCACCAGCACAGGGGCCCATGATAGCTGAAATCTGTGGTATTACACCACTCGCCATCACATTACGCTTGAAGATGTGGGCAAAGCCAGTCAAGGACTCCACACCCTCCTGAATACGTGCCCCACCTGAGTCGTTGAGTCCGATGATGGGGGCACCATTCTTGAGTGCGAGGTCCTGCACCTTAGCTATCTTCTGTGCATTGGCAGCACTGAGTGAACCACCCAGTACGGCGAAGTCGAAGGCATAGACGAAGACTATGCGGCCATCAATCTTGCCATAGCCGCTGATGACGCCATCGCCCTCGATGCGCTTGTTCTCCATGCCGAAGTCGGTGCAGCGATGCATGACGTGCTTGTCCATTTCGACGAACGTGCCCTTATCGAGCAGGGTCTCTATTCTCTCTCTTGCTGTAAGCTTCTCTTTTGGTTTCTCTACACGAGTCATATCTTTCTCTTTTAAATATCCAATTTTACCAATACGGCATTTGCCATTACGCTGTCGCCCTCGCTGACGAGCACCTCTTTGATGGTGCAGTCCTCAGCCACCTTGTAGTTAGACTGCATCTTCATAGCCTCCATGGTGAGTACACTGTCGCCAGCCTTGAGCTCATCGCCAGGCTTTACGAATACCTTCACTATCTTGCAAGGCATAGGTGCGGTGATGGTGTCAGCCTGTGAGCCTGCGCCACCCGCTTTGCTCTTGCGCATACGCATGTACTTGGCCTGTGAGTCGAGCATGTCGATATCGTAAACCGAGTAGTTAAGGTTCACGCGATAATGCTTGCCGTCGTTTTCCTTCATCAGTTCGGCATTGTATGAGTTGCCCTTGTGGATGATGGAGCAGATGTTATTCTCCAACATACACACATCGACGTCATACACCTTGCCGTCAATTTCTACTTTTACGTGGTTACCTTCCTTTTGCAGCAAGGTAACTTCCATCATTTTATCTCCAACTTGTATTTCCATATCCTATACTCTCAGTACTCCTTTTTGTAGTCCGAAGGCACGCCAGCGGGTGAGTGCTGAACTATCCTCGTTAACGTTGTTAGGCTTGTTTTCTTCTACGTTCATAAGGTAATCGATGTAGGCAGCGATGACGGCCATAGGCTCAGCATCGTTCTTGAAGCCCTTGCGAGGCTTGAGTCGCTCCTGATTACGCTCTATGAAGTAGGTGTTGTAGTTGCCGTTCTTGAAGTCGGGCACATCAATAATGCGACGCAGATAACGAATGTTGGTAGTAAGACCCGTTATCTTATATTCATAAAGTACGCGACGCATGCGCTCGATGGCATACTCACGAGTTACGGCCCACACTATGAGTTTGCCAATCATAGGGTCGTAGTGCATAGGAATCTCATAGCCCTCATAGCAGTGAGAATCCACACGAGTGCCTATGCCCTGTGGTACGGTGAGCTGCTGAATAACACCTGGTGAAGGCATGAAGTTGTGCTCAGTATCCTCAGCACATATACGACACTCTATGGCGTGACCATGCTGTGAGAGGTCTTCCTGCTTGAAACGCAGAGGCTCGCCAGCAGCTATGCGAAGCTGCTCCTTTACAAGGTCAACGCCTACCACCTCCTCAGTAATAGGATGCTCCACCTGCAAGCGGGTGTTCATCTCAAGGAAGTAGAAGTTGTGGTGCTTGTCAACCAGGAACTCGATGGTGCCAGCTCCGATATAGCCCACAGCCTTAGCTGCTGCTACAGCCTTAGCACCCATCTCCTTGCGCAGTTCGTCATCGATGAATGGTGACGGACTCTCCTCAACAATCTTCTGGTTGCGGCGCTGAACAGAGCACTCGCGATCGAAGAGGTGAACAATGTTTCCGTGCTTGTCGCCCAGTATCTGGAACTCAATGTGGTGAGGTTCCTCCACGAATTTCTCTATATAGACGGTGTCATCGCCAAAACCAGCCATAGCCTCGCCTCGGGCAGCGTTATACATCTCGATGACATCCTCTTCCTTGGTTATGAGGCGCATACCCTTGCCGCCTCCACCCATAGAAGCCTTCAGCATCACTGGGAAGCCTATCTCCTTAGCCACCTTCACTGCCTCTTCGGCACTCTTCAGTGGTTCCTCGGTGCCAGGCACTACGGGCACTCCAGCCTCTATCATCTTCTTGCGGGCTGAAATCTTGTCACCCATCTCCTCCATTGTCTCAGGTTTAGGACCTATGAAGATAATGCCCTCAGCCTCGCAACGGCGAGCAAACTCGGCATTCTCGCTAAGGAAACCATATCCTGGGTGAATGGCATCAGCACCATGCTTCTTAGCTGCTGCTATGATGTGGTCTATGTTGAGGTAGCTGTCGCTGCTCTGCGCTCCACCTATACACTCTGCTTCATTGGCAAACAATACGTGGCGCGATGTGCGGTCGGCAGTGCTGTAAACAGCAACGCTCCTTATGCCCATCTCGTAGCAACTACGCATAACACGAAGGGCTATCTCACCACGATTGGCTATCAAAACTTTTTTAATCATGCACTTTTTCTTTAAGGAAAATAATGTAAATTCTCTGCAAAGGTACTAATAAATGAGTGAACATGCAAATTTATTTACGATTTTCCGTAGGAAACAGGCTATCTCGCATACCATTCCCTCAGTCTGCAGAAGCATAGCTTCAGTCGCTTGTAGCTATGCTTTTATCTATCAAACTAACCTATTTTGTAGAACAAACTAACCTACTTTGTTCAACAAACTAACCTACTTTGTTCAACAAACTAACCTACTTTGTTCAACAAACTAGCCTAGTTTGTTATTTAAATGCTATGCTTCAGCAGACAAAAGCATGACATCCAGACATAAAAGCAAGGCAAGTATTGGGTGTTTGGCATAATTTTTGTAACTTTGCACTTTGAATCTTCGCTCCGAGCTTGCTCGCCTGAGCACCTACTGGAGCGCAAGAAACATTCGAACTTTTAAACAACAAGAATAATGGTAGGACAAGTAAACGGACGCACCGAAGGTGCTACGCTCGCAAGGCGAGAAATTCCCGTCCTGCTGCTTACGGGTTACTTAGGCAGCGGAAAGACAACACTGCTCAATCGCATACTGAAGAATGAAAGGGGTATAAGATTCGCAGTGATAGTAAACGATATAGGCGAGGTGAACATCGATGCCGACCTGATACAGAAGGGTGGCATAGTGGACCAGAAAGACGACTCGCTGGTAGCTCTGCAGAATGGTTGTATATGCTGCTCGCTGAAGATGGACCTGGTGCAGCAGATTAACGACATCACAAAGATGCAGAAGTTTGACTATATAGTGATTGAGGCAAGCGGCATCTGCGAGCCTGCTCCGATAGCGCAGACGATATGCTCGATTCCGAGCCTAGCCTCTCCCCAGCCCTCT
>JAZLBU010000045.1:0-17418 GCA_045613845.1 Prevotella sp.
TGTCTTCATGCATGATGCAAAGTATTCATCGTCATCAGTAGCCAGGGTGAGACCAGGCAGAGAGATGAATGTATCGCGTGCACGAGCCTTGAACCAAGGAATGCCAGCCAGCACATAGCGCTCGTCACCCTGACGATAGTGGAGCTGGAGAGCTGCATTAACGAGAGAGTGATAGAAATTGTCGTGAGGAATGCGGTCAGCCACCTCATCGTTAAACATCTTTTTGAGAGCTGACGGCTTAGCTTTAGAGAGCGAAGCAGCAAAGATGACCTCGTCGCCCTTCTTCATTCTGACATCGAAATAGCCAGGCACATAGAGGTCTTCCACGCACTCATAGCCACGCTCAGCCTCCTTGTAGTATTCCAGTCCCTTATACCAGTTAGGACTGAACACGAACTCGCTGCTCTTAGACGTCTGCATGTAGAGCTCAGGATAGTTGCTGTACATGGTAGTCTTGATGCCATTCTCCACCTCCTGATAGTCGCGCAGAGCCTGATAATTCTCGTGAGTGAGAGCATCGGCACGACGGAAGGCGAGGAAAGGACGCAGACGAAGGGTGACAGGTGAATGAGCTTCATCGATGGTGTAGCGTATGAGTACACGTTCGTTGTAGGTTTCGAAGATTACCTCCTTCTTGAGAATCACACCACCCACACGATAGACGGTGGTGGGCACCTTGTCGAACTCAAAAGAGCGGATGTACTTATGACCGTTAGGGTTCACTGCACCACCACGATAGAAATGAA
Source organism: Prevotella sp. (assembly GCA_045613845.1). Taxonomy (GTDB): domain Bacteria; phylum Bacteroidota; class Bacteroidia; order Bacteroidales; family Bacteroidaceae; genus Prevotella. Next base: position 747 of record JAZLBU010000045.1, read on the forward strand.
GTCCGAGATTGAACTCGGCACCATGCTGAATGACTGAAGCGTCAAGAGACGACAGCAGAACATGGTTCTCATTGTCGATGGATGGGATAGGAACTACTAACAGGCCATGATATTTACGAGTATTACAGTCAACAACTGTACTACTGGCATAGGCACCAGAACGACTGGTCTGCAGAACCTCTTTCTTAATAGATTCCTGCAGGTTAGTCATTAATGCCTTTTCAAACTTTAAATAACTCATAGTGTTTCTTTTGTATCTAAGGCTTTGTTAGTTATACGTTTTAGGTTTGTGCAACAAAATTACACAAAAAAAATTGAATGCCAAAACTTTTACGAAAAATTTTCACATATCAAGAAAAAATAGTACCTTTGCATGGTATTTTTATAAATGGTACGGATAATGAAGTTACTGAGAACGATAATATTGCTCATTTGCCTCACAATGGTGGGTACTGCCGACGCAGTGCTGAAGGAGGATAGTTTAGTGAACACACTGCGAGTATTGCGTAGTGAACTGACAGATTATCACGACGACTACACGAAGAGGCAGATGGTGATGAAGGATGCAAGGCAACAGGTGTTTACGACACTGATGGAAACCATGCAGAGTTCGAACCAGAATGCCCTGATGCTCTATTCGCAGAAGGAGGGCTATGTGTTTGATCTGTCATACGCCTGTCATGAGGCAATAGAACAGTATCAGGATTTCAAGCGCAAACTCATTCCGTTCATGGAATTTGTTGACCAGAGCGACAATGAGGAGGCAAGGTTTGACAGCTTGATAAACTGCCTTAAGACCATGCCTGTGATGATGCTCTCGCCACAGGCTAAGGTGGACAGAAATGTGTGCTTGGCACTGGCAGTGAACACCCAGCGTATGGTGAAGGAAGACCACGATCAGCTGAAGGAGTACATAATGTATTACAAGATGACCGAGGCACGACTGAAGAACCTCAATGACTATGCCAACAAGAAATACAGCGAGTTGCAGAGCAGCATATTCGTAAATGGCGGCGACAACTATTTTGAGATACTCTCGAAGTTTGGCTATTACCTGACACAGACCAAGGAAAGCATATACGACAAATACTCCACCAACGAGAAGGTGCATTCGCAGTGGGACAGCCGATGGATAGTGGGACTGTTCGTGGTGATACTGTTCTATGGATTCATAGCAGTGGCACTGAACCAGCTGATAGTAAGGTGGCTGATTACCAAACTGATAAAAAAAGGATATGGTTCGGCAAATATAGCCGAGACGTTCATGGCTAAGCGCACCATGATAATTATGGCATCAACGGTGATAACCTTTGCCGTAATACTGGGAGTGGTGAAGGCACTGGCCGACCAGAACTTTATACAGATGGCAGCAGGACTACTGGTGCAGTATTCATGGTTGCTGAGTGTGGTGATAATATCGCTGTTGCTGAGAACCAAACCAGAGTTGGCACTGAAGACCTTCTTTGTGTATCTGCCCCTGATAGTCAATGGTTTCATAGTGATAAGTTTCCGTATCATACTGATACCTAACGCACTGGTGAACCTGATATTCCCACCACTGCTGTTGGTGTGCTGCGTATGGCAATGGTATGTGCTGAGAAAATGGAAGAACCATATAGACATCAGTGACAAGTCCTATGCCTACTGCTCGCAGTTTGTGTTTGTGGTGTCGCTGGTATGCTCAATGATAGGCTACACACTGCTGTCAGTGCAGATACTGATATGGTGGATAATGCAGCTCACATGCATACTGACCATCACATGTTTCAGAGACTGGTACAGAGCATACTCAGAACGTAAGAAACTGAAAGAAAAACCAATAACCGAGACATGGCACCATGCAGCCATATACTGGGTGCTGCTACCAGTGTGCGGAGTGTTCTCGGTGGTGATAAGCCTGTACTGGGCAGCTGACGTGTTTAACCTCAGCGACCTCACGCTGTCACTCTTTACAAAGAAATTCATCAACACAGAGAACTTCTCGGCAAGTATATTCAGCATAGCACAGGTGATAACACTGTGGTTTGTATTCAACTACGTAAACCACACCTCAAAGGCGATGGCACAATACTATCTGCAGAAGCGTGACCCAAAGAATGCCGCACAGCGATTTATGATGGTGAAGAACGTGATGCAGATATTCATATGGGGTGTGTGGGTGCTGATGACAATGGCTATGTTTCACATGTCGAACACATGGCTGGTGGTAGTGTCAGGCGGACTGTCAACAGGTATCGGTTTTGCATCGAAGGATATACTGGAGAATATATACTACGGCATATCACTCATGGCAGGCAGAATAAAGATTGGCGACCTGATTGTGTGTGACGGAGTAAGGGGTACGGTGGCAAGCATATCATACACCTCGACGATGATAAACACCACTGACGGATCAGTGATAGCATTCCAGAATTCGCAGCTCTTCACCAAGAACTATAAGAACATGACACGCAACCACGGATATGAGTTGCACATACTGGACGTAGGAGTGGCCTATGGCACCAACATAAAACAGGCAAGAGAGGTAATAACGAAAGCCGTACTGCCCCTTGACAATATCAATAAGAAGAAGGGTGTGAACGTGGTGCTGAAAGAGCTGGGTGACTCAGCCCTGGTGCTCAAGGTGATAGTGTGGGTGAATGTGTTCACACAGTATGCTGACGATGGAGTGATACTCGAGGCTATATACAATGCCCTCAATGAGAATAATATCGAGATACCATTTCCACAGACGGATGTACATATTAAAAGTTGATAGTTAAAAGTTGAAAGTTAAGGCAATCATAATATGTCAATTGGTCATGATGGCAGTGTGCCACCTTGCACAGGGGCAGACGGTGTTCTCGGCCGACTCGCTCATTGTCAGCGACCTGAGAAAGAATGGCATACGATTCTCACATAACAACAGTGTGGTGCTGTTTACCTCAGGACAGGAGAAATATGATGAGATGTTTGCCACCATCAGACAGGCACGAAGCAGCATACATCTGGAGTACTTCAATTTTCGTAACGACTCCATAGCCAGCGCACTCTTTGACATATTGGCCGAAAAAGCAAAAGAAGGAGTGGAGGTGAGAGCACTGTATGATGCCTTTGGCAATATGTCGAACAACCGTCCGCTCAAAAACCGCCATGTGGAAAGCATACGTGCCAGAGGAATAGAGCTGTATGAGTTTGATCCCATAGGTTTTCCCTGGATAAACCACGTATTCAGTCGTGACCACAGAAAGATAGTAGTGATAGACGGCAAGGTAGCATTCACTGGTGGTATGAACGTAGCCGACTACTACATACATGGTACGGAGGTGGTGGGCGATTGGCACGATATGCACTGCAGAATAGACGGCGACGAGGTGAACGAGTTGCAGAAGATATTCCTAAGAGTGTGGAACAAGACCACAGGACAGAATATTCATGGCGCTAAGTACTACCGAGGCACACGCTCTATAATAAAAGGAACAAGGGATGCTGCACTAGATGCTTATGTAGAAGGAGTGAAAGAAGACACCACAGCGACAGCATACCGCAAGATGGTGGGAATAATAAACAGAGAGCCCCATGTATCGAACAAAATAATGAGGCAGTTCTACATATCATGTTTTGACAATGCTCAGGACAGCATAAAACTCATCAACCCCTATATGTCGCTGACACACTCAGTGAAGAAGGCGATAAAGAGATGTCTGAAAAGAGGTGTGAAACTGGAGGTGATGATGTCAGAAAAGAGTGACATACCGATGGAACCCGATGCATCATTCTATAACCTGCACTGGATGATGAAACGTGGTGCGGAGGTGTATATATATCAAGGAGGATTTCACCACACCAAAATAATAATGGTGGATGGCAAGGTGTGCACCGTAGGCAGTTGCAATCTCGATGCTCGTTCGCTGAACTGGGACCACGAAGAGAATGCCGTGATAGTGGATAAGAACACAACGGGTGAGTTGGACAGGTTCTTTGATGTGCAGAAGAAATCATGCTTCCGCTTGACACCCCAGAAATGGGACGAATGGCGAAGCCCTTGGAAGAAAATTTATGGTTGGTTTTCAAAAATGCTCAGTCCATGGCTATAATAGATACACTGGATGCCTATTGGCAAGACATAGCAAACATACCACAGCTGACGGAACAGGAAGAGAGTAAGCTGGCTGAAAGAATAAAGGCAGGCGATGAGCGTGCCATAGAAAGACTGGTGACAGCCAACCTTCGCTATGTGGTGGCTATGGCACGCCAGCTGTCAGAGAAAAGTGAGGTGAGCATCAGCGACCTCATAAGTGAGGGTAACGTGGCGATGCTCGTAGCAGCAAAGAAATGGGAGCCAGAGAAGGAGCCACATTTTGTGAGATATGCCAGCTATGGCGTTAGGAAAGCCATGATGGCAGCCATACCACAGCAGGGCCCTATGGTGACAATGCCAAAGAACGGAGTAACAGAACAAAGGAAGATGAAACGATTCTCAACCGATGCACCTGTGCACCCTGGTCAGACTAACACTCTCGGCGATATGCTCAAGGCTGGCAAACCCATGACAGACGACGGGGCAGAGAATAATGAGACGAACTATGCCATAACACAAGCCTTTGACCAACTGAACGAGCGGGAGCGCATGGTGATGATGCACTATTACGGCATAGGCACCACAGACCAGATGACAATGTCTGAGATAGGAGAGAGGATGAACATGAAACGAGAGAGGGTGAGACAGATAAGAAAAACGGCAGAACGCAAGATGCGTCGTATAATGAAGAAATAAAAGAAAAAGATGAAGAGAATACTATTTATAATCGCAGCAGCCCTGTGTATGACAACAGGCTTACAGGCTAAGGAAAAGAAAGAGAAGAACGATGACAAGGCGAGTAAAGCTCTGATAGTGGTGCCACAGATGTATGCATACTCGGTGGCTCAGACGCCTATGGACTCGGTGGTTTATATTACTGACGTGCTGATACTGAAGGATGCTCAGATGACCAAGAAAACTAAATTCCTTGTGGGACGTCAGGACTATTCAGCACAGTTTAAGAACTTCCTTGCCGAGATAGATCAGCCTAACCGCACTTGTGCCACAATGTATAACCTGGACCACAAGAAAGCGTTTAAGGAGTATGATAAGTTGAAGAAGAGTCTGATGAAGAGAGGTTTCACCGTTAAGGTGATAGACCAGACAGAATTCCGCTATATAGTAACCCGTAACGACTAAGAGGTTTTGTTATACACAATAGCAGGACATAATGTAGAGATAGATTGCGATGCTGGGGCGCTTGCAAGGCTGTTGCCCTCATTCCTGCCATTCCGTTCGGAGGGTGAGGAGGAAGGAAAGTTGCTGTTTCGCCTGACAGTAGATAATGAGTTGAAGCGTATAGCAGAAGAGGACTGTCACCTGATACGTGATGTGGATACGGGCAATGGTAAGACGAGAGTGGACAAACTGAAGGACGGAGGCTACCAGTTTCTGGTGCGTGATATATACGACCGCCCTTGTGCCCTGCTCATAACCTCGCCACGTTTTGAAGACTGCAAGGTAGCACTTAGAGGTGGACTGGGTACACAGCGTTTTGCCCTTAACAATGCCTTGATGCTCACCTATGCCTTCAGTGCTGCTTATTATGACACTCTGCTCATTCATGCTTCAGTGGTTAGGCATAAAGGCAAGGCATACGCCTTCACAGCCAAGAGTGGAACAGGCAAGAGCACCCATGTAGCAAACTGGATGAGGTATATTGAAGGGTGTGACATAATGAATGATGACAACCCGATAATACGAATGGTGGACGGAAAAGCGATACTTTATGGTTCGCCATGGAGCGGCAAGACACCCTGTTACCGCAACATTCAGGCGCCATTAGGAGGCATAATGATCATAGAGAGAGACCAGAAGAATTTCGTAAAACAGATGCAACCCATCATTGCATTCTCAACAGTACTCACTGCATGTTCGGCTATGAAATGGGATGAGCAACTGTATCAGATGGTTTGCCAAACATGTTCACGATTCGTAGAAACAATAAAGGTGGCATCGATACACTGCCTGCCCGACAGAGAAGCCGTGGAGGTGTGTAAAGAATATTTGGAGAATTAACAGCAAATTACTGTTCAAAGTATATGCAACTGCCCAACAGCGTCATAATTCCAGAAGTAGCTCGCCTGGTGAAAGAAGGCAAGAGCGTCACCCTGCCATTGCGTGGATACAGCATGCGTCCATATCTGGAGGATCAGCGTGATAAGGGGTTGTTAGTAAAACCTATTGAGCCCCTGAAGGTGGGCGATGTGATACTGGCAGAGATAGAACCCCTGCGATATGCTCTGCATCGCATAGTGAAGATTGAGGGCGACGATATCACGATGTATGGCGATGGCAATTTCTCACCCGAGTACATAAAGAAAGACGATGTGTTAGCCATAGCAATAGGCTTTTATCGCAAAGGCAGCAACAAACTTGACAGTGTTGACAGTATATATTATAAGGTGTATTGGCGTACATGGGTGGCACTGCGACCAGTAAGACGCTATCTGCTCATCATCTGGCGCCTATACCATTATCCAAAAGAGACAATAAAAACAATAATAAAAAAGATATGCAAGTAAAATCAGGTTTCAAACTTAATCAGGTATGCGGACAGACATTCCTCGTGCCTATGGGAGAATCAAACATAGATTTCTCAAAACTCATAGCCCTTAACGAATCATCATTCCTGTTGTGGAACAGAATGCAGGAGGGCTCATTCAGCGTCGACGACTTAGTGAAGACGCTGCTCGATGAATATGAAGTTGATGAGGCTACAGCACGTAAGGATGTTGAGGCTATAGTGGAGCAGTTTGAACAAGAGGGAGTGATAGTGAAGTAACACCCTATAGTGAGAATAAAAGTAACAATCATATATATATAAGTATGTATAGAACAAATACTTGCGGCGAACTCCGCATAGAGAATGTAGGTCAGACAGTTACCCTCGCTGGATGGGTGCAGGGCGTTCATAATCTTGGTGCCCTGACGTTTGTAGACCTGCGAGACCGTTATGGTATCACACAGCTGGCATTTAATGAGGATGCACCAGAAGCACTGAAAGAACAGGCTGGACACCTAGGACGTGAATACGTGGTTCAGGCTACGGGTGTAGTTGCTGAGCGCTATTCCAAAAACAAAAAACTTGACACAGGCGATATAGAGATTATCGTTTCAGAACTGAATATCATAAGCGAATCACAGACTCCTCCTTTCACTATTGAAGACAATACCGATGGTGGTGATGAACTTCGTATGAAGTATCGCTATCTGGACTTGCGTCGTCCTGTTGTAAGGAAGAATCTGGAGTTGCGTCACAAGATGACTATACTCATTCGTAATTTCCTTGACTCAAAGCAGTTTATAGAGGTGGAGACACCAATACTGATTGGTTCAACTCCTGAGGGAGCTCGCGACTTTGTGGTTCCATCACGTATGAACCCAGGACAGTTCTACGCTCTGCCACAGTCACCACAGACACTGAAGCAGTTGCTTATGGTGTCAGGGTTTGACCGCTATTTCCAGATTGCAAAGTGTTTCCGCGATGAGGATTTGCGTGCTGACCGTCAGCCAGAGTTCACCCAGATAGACTGCGAAATGTCATTTGTGGATCAGGATGACGTGATAGGTATCTTTGAGGATATGGCTCGCCATCTGTTTAAGGAAGTGCGTGGTGTAGAACTTCCAGCCAAACTGCGCCAAATGACTTGGCAGGAGGCTATGCAGAAATATGGTTCGGATAAACCGGACTTGCGTTTCGGAATGGAGTTTGTGGAACTTATGGATGTGCTGAAGTTGGGTACTTTCCAGGTATTCGACAATGCAGAATACATAGGAGGTATGTGTGCTGAGGGATGTGCTAACTACACACGTAAGCAACTTGACCAACTGACTGATTTCGTTAAGTCGCAGCAGGTGGGTGCTAAGGGGTTAGTTTATATCAAACTTAATGAAGATGGCACCATCAAGTCTTCAGTGGATAAGTTCTATACTCCAGAGCAGTTGCAGGCTGTAGCTGACAAGATGCAGGCTAAGAAGGGTGACCTCATACTGATTCTTTCAGGTGATAATGCCAACAAGACTCGCATACAACTATGCTCACTACGTCTTGAGATGGGTAAGCGTCTGGGATTGATGGATAAGAACAAGTTTGAGTGTCTGTGGATTATCGATTTCCCACTATTTGAGTGGAGTGATGAAGAACAGCGTCTGATGTCAACACACCATCCATTTACTATGCCTAATCCAGACGATATTCCTCTGCTTGATACAGACCCAGCAAAGGTACGCGCCAAGGCATACGACTTTGTTTGCAATGGTATAGAAGTAGGTGGTGGTTCACTGCGTATTCATGATGGCAAACTACAAGCTAAGATGTTTGAAGTGCTTGGTTTCACACCAGAGCGTGCTATGGCACAGTTTGGCTTCTTGATTAATGCCTTCAAGTATGGTGCACCTCCTCATGCTGGTCTTGCGTTCGGACTGGATCGTTTTGTGAGTATCATGGCAGGACTGGATTCTATTCGTGACTGCATAGCATTCCCTAAGAATAACAGCGGACGTGATGTGATGCTTGATGCACCATCGTATATAGACCAGAAGCAACTTGACGAATTACAGATTAACGTGGTGAAAACCGAAAAATAGGCTATAAAATACTTTTTTTTCTGTTTGGCACGTTGATATTTGTCAAATATTCAGCCAAAAGGAATAATATTTCCTATATAGATTTATCCTTTTTTACTGATTATTAGTAACTTTGCATCGCAATTAGAAAACGTTATGTTTTTTGATAGCTTAATAAAAGCAATTTAACTTTATAAAGGTAAAAAGATTTAAATCATGGCAGAAAAGAAAATCACAAAGGCAGCTGCTACAAAGGCAGCTAACAAGGCAGCAAAGGAAGCTGAAGTAAAGGCAGCTCCTGCAAAGAAGGCTCCTGCAAAGAAGGCATCAGCTAAGGCTGCAGTAGTTTATGTAAATGCTGAGAACGCAGGTTTCAAGGCTGGTGACGTTTATCAGGCTCTTGCATCTGCAGAGAAGGCTCTCACCGTTGCTGAGGTTGCTAAGAAGGCAAAGGTAGCTGTTGAAGAGGCTTACCTCGGTCTTGGCTGGCTCTTCAAAGAGGGTAAGGTAGCTACAACAGAGGATAACAAGATTGTTCTTGCATAATAAAAGCTTAGAGCTATCTGTTAAAGCTTAAAACTATAAATGGGTGAAGGGGTAACAAATGTAGTTCCTCTTCACCTGTTTTTTTTTAGACTAAAAAATGAACTACGAAGACGAAATACTTGTAACGCTTAATGAGGTAGGCGAGTCAGGCATGCCTCTGCGTCGTATTGCGCTTAACGTGTTCAATATGAAGAACTCATTTTTTGAGCCATTGTCTCAAGAAGCGGTTTATCAAGATGTGGCTGAATGGCTGCGTGAAGTCAGTCAGCAGAGTGGTTCGCCTATTGTTAAGGCAGGACGCAGGGGGTGGTATAAACTCAATCCTGATTCGCCAAAGGTAATACAGATGAGGCTTGAATTCTTACCTCATTTTTAAAGTGGATGCTCCTACGAGTCTGTCTGCACGGTCGATGTTTCCTCTGTAGTAGAAAAGGGCTGTGTATGTGTTTTTTGTTTCATAAAATGAACCCTCAGTTGGTGGTATGGCAGTTGTGCCGTCAGGTTTTAGCATCACGTATTGGTATGAGTAATAGCCATATTTGAGTGGTGTCATTCCTGTGTACGCCTTAAGTTCTTTGTCATAGGTCATGGAAATTCTGCCCCACATTTCATCAACATAAACGGGGTAGGGGAAAGGTTCTGGTGTTTGCAGGGTGAAGTGCACCATCACATATTCTGATGTGGTGTTAGCCTCTCTGTTGTCGGAATTACGAATGAGGAAAGCACCCTTTGGCACCTCGTCATACACATAAGAGGGACGTTTATAGTCAGGCCAAACGTAGGTGTGCCATATTTCGTTCTCCCTGTCCCAAGTGTTATTCTCCACATTGAGAGAATTGCGGTGTATGTCCAGAATTTCAAACTTATGGTATTCGTTTCCTCCGTCGTATATCAAATCACGACAGTGGGTCCATTCCATAAATTGCTGATTGATGCTGGTAGAAAGGGGCAACTCTTTCATGCTGTCCCAGCGGTAGTTTTGCAACACGTAGCCAGTAATCTGTTCGCGAGGGTTGATGGATTTTACGTTGCTGTAGTCAGCCTTTATATCTAGCTGTTGGTGTGTTCTTCTTACATCAATATCTGTATCGCCACTCGCACTCATGCCTATGTTCATGATGTCTTCATTAACAAGAAAGAATGCTGACAGCATCACTTCGTTGTTGTTGCTTTCGTCTATCACGTCAAGCCTGTAGTTGCCTGACATGGTGAGTTGGCATTGTCTGTTAGGAATTTGTAGTGTGTAGTGGGTATAGTTTTGTGTGGTGTTAATGGATTCTTCCATATTGTCTATGGTCAGTCCGTTGGCAAAACCGCTTATGTAGTCTGACGTTATAAGTCCTGTTGACTCTTTCCAGTCTTTATCCAGATGTGTCACGCTGTATGTATAGCGGTGGTATTCGTGAGACAGTTCGTCAAATGCTATATTGATTCTATCTGCTCCACCCAGTGTTATGATAGGCAAATCCATCCATTTTATACCTGCTACCACCTGTAGCGACCTTATGTCGTCAGAATACACAATGTGGCGCTGTGCCCATATAAAGACACAACACCACACCATAATCGTTATAGTAAGAATCCTTTTCATTTATTTCAGTAAATCAACGCTTCTCTTAAGGAACTTGTCAAGCGCCTCACCCTTCAGCATGCCGTTCTGCAACAGTGCCAGGTCTATGAGTTGTGACACGGTTTCTTCCTTTCCGTTGCCTTCAATCACACTCTTTATTATAGCATTGTCGCTATTCAGTATCAGGTTGTAGGCATCAGGCATCTGTCCGTAGAAAGCCATTCCGCTCTGGTAGCGTGACATATCCTTCATTCTTCGCATATATTCAGACTGAGTGAACATCACAGGTGCAGCTGTTTCACCCAGCGCCTGTATCTCTACGTTGAATGTCACCTTGTCCATTTGTGGCAACTTTGTCTTAAATGCCTCTGTCAGTTTGTCGGTATCCTCCTTTGACAGTTCTACCTTCTTTACGTCTTCCTTCTGTATCAGACGCTCCAGAATGTCACCATCCACACGGGTGAAGCGGCTCTTCTCAAACTTATGTTCAAACAGTCCTAGGGTGGCATTATCCAACTGTTCGTCAAACATCAGCACGCTATAGCCCTTAGCTTTAGCAGCCTCTATGTAGGTGTATTGCTCGTCCTTGTCATTAGCATACAGATATACCAAAGTGCCGTCCTTGTCAGTCTGCTGGTCCTTAATGAGAGTTTGGTACTCCTCGTATGTAAAGTGCTTGCCATCAGTATCTTTAAAGAGAGCAAAATCCTTAGCACGGTCATAGAAAGACTCGTCAGTCAGCATGCCATATTCGATGAAGATCTTCAGGTTGTCCCACTTCTCTTCATAGTCCTTTCTGTCAGCTTTGAATATGCTGTTAAGTCTGTCAGCCACCTTCTTTGTTATGTAGCTGGCAATCTTTTTTACGTTGGCATCGCTCTGCAGGTATGAACGACTCACGTTCAGCGGAATATCAGGTGAGTCGATCACGCCATGCAGCAGGGTGAGGAATTCAGGCACTATGCCCTCCACCTGGTCAGTCACAAACACCTGGTTGCAGTATAGCTGTATCTTGTTACGCTGCAGGTCGAGATTTGACTGCACTCTTGGAAAATAGAGCACACCTGTGAGGTGGAATGGGAAGTCCACATTCAAGTGAATCCAGAACAGAGGCTCATCCTGCATAGGGTAGAGGGTAGAGTAGAATTTCTTATAGTCCTCATCCTTCAGTGTTGATGGCTGCTTGGTCCACAGTGGTTCTGAGTCGTTTATCACGTTATCCTCAGCTGTTTCAACCATCTCCTTCTTCTCAGAGTTCCACTCCTTCTTCTTGCCAAATACTACTGGTACAGCCATAAACTTGCAGTATTTGTTCAGCAATTCTGTAATCTTCTGCTCTTCAAGGAATTCCTTGCAGTCTTCTGATATGTGGAGCACTATGTCAGTACCTCTCTCAGCCTTTTCTGCTGGTTCAATATCATATTCAGGCGAACCATCACAAGTCCACTTCACAGCCTGTGCGCCGTCCTTGTATGACTTGGTTATGATATCCACCTTGTCAGCTACCATAAAACTTGAGTAGAAACCCAGTCCGAAGTGACCAATGATAGCGTTGGCATTATCCTTATATTTATCAAGGAAGTCAGTTACACCTGAGAAGGCTATCTGATTGATGTAGCGATCTATCTCCTCTTCGGTCATTCCTATTCCGTGGTCAGAAAAAGTCAATGTTCCAGCCTCTTTGTCCAGGGTGATGCTTACCTTGGTTTCGCCTATTTCGCCCTTAAAGTCACCCTTCTCTGCAAGAGTTTTTAACTTTTGAGTAGCGTCAACAGCGTTACTTACCATCTCACGAAGAAAAATTTCATGATCGCTGTAGAGAAACTTTTTAATTACGGGGAAGATGTTCTCTGTAGTAACCCCAATATTACCTTTTGCCATTTTTTGTGTAAGTTTTAAGTTTGCTTTTTGCCTCCTGCTATTGCAAAAGGTGTGCCAACTTATTTCTTAGCCTCAAAAATCAGTTCCTTAGGCAGTTTTACCCACTTCTTTTTATTGGCTACCTTTATAGTACTACCGCTCAGCTGCTTTAGAGTGTATGTACCATCGTTGTTGTATCTCAGTTCTGCATTCAAATCCTCAGAGCCATAATCGTTCACCATCTCTATCTCAGCCGTCTTGCCATCCTTGCTTATATTGGCACTCATTATAGCCCATACCCTTGAGTCGGTAGTTTTCTTCAGGTATCCGAAAACTTGTCCAAGTATGGCCTGTCCAGGTATGGTGATATGCTCTTCTGCTAGATCCATAACAATCTCCACGTCATACACCTTATTATATACATGGGCCTTGAACTTATTATCCTGCGCCATGTTTGTTATAGTCGCAAAAAATAAGCAAAACGTCAAAAAAACTGCTTTTCTCATGTCATAAATGAATTTTATTCATGGCAAAATTACACAATATAAATCAATTAATCAATGTTTTATGGGCATAAATTTCATGTAATAGGGCTTTTTTTAATTTTTTTTTTCTAACTTTGCAACACTAGAAAAAGATTTATATGAAAAAAGTTATGATGAAACCTGACTTCATTTTTGAGTCAAGTTGGGAAGTATGTAATAAGGTAGGAGGAATCTATACTGTACTATCAACACGCGCTAAAACACTGCATGACGATATTCAGGACAACCTCATTTTTATAGGTCCTGACTGTTGGGGTGAAAAGAAATCACCTTATTTTATTCAAGATAAATCTTTGCTTGCTGATTGGCAGCGAGTAGCAAAGAAGCAGGGTTTAAACGTCAAGGTGGGTCGTTGGGATATCCCAGGACAGCCTATCTCTGTTTTGGTCGATTTTCAGCCTTATTACGCACAGAAAGACACCATATACACAAAACTTTGGGAGTATTTCAAGGTGGACTCGCTCCACTCTTATGGCGACTACGATGAAGCTAGCATGTTCTCATATGCTGCAGGTCTCGTGGTTGAGTCTATGTATAATTTCCTCAAGTTGCAGGATAAGAAGGTCATCTATCATGCCAACGAGTGGATGACTGGTCTCGGAGCGCTCTATATCAAGCATAAAATACCAGCCATAGGTACGATATTCACCACCCATGCCACCTCTATAGGTCGCTCTATTGCTGGTAATAACAAACCTCTCTATGAGTATCTCTGGGCTTATGACGGCGACCAGATGGCTGAGGAACTCAATATGCAGTCTAAACACTCTATAGAGAAACAGACTGCCTATAACGTTGACTGCTTTACCACTGTTTCTGACATTACAGCTACAGAGTGTAAGGAACTCATCAAACCTGTTGACGTAGTTCTTCCTAATGGTTTTGAGGACGATTTTGTGCCTAAGGGGGCAAAGTTCACAGCTCAGCGTAAGGCCTCACGCAAACTCGTTCTGCGTCTTGCCAATGCTTTAACTGGTTGCCAGTTCCCTGATGATACTCTCATCATCGGCACTTCTGGACGCTATGAATTCCGCAATAAGGGAATCGATGTATTCCTCGAGGCACTCTGTCGTCTTAACAACGACCCACGTCTCAATAAGCAGATACTTGCCTTTATCGATGTTCCTGCATGGGTAAATGAGGCACGTGCTGACCTCAACGAGCGTTTGGCAGATACGAAGAAGGTTTATGATACACCACTAAACACCCCAATGATAACCCATTGGCTCCATAACATGCCCCAAGACAATGTGCTTACTATGCTGGCACGTTTTGGAATGTGGAATCGCAAAGAGGATAAGGTGAAGGTAATCTTTGCTCCTTGTTATCTTGACGGTAACGATGGTCTGCTCAATATGCAATACTATGATGCTCTCATAGCTAAGGATCTCTCAGTTTATCCTTCTTACTACGAGCCTTGGGGCTATACTCCACTTGAGTCTGTTGCTTTCAAGGTGCCTTGTATCACCACTGACCTCGCTGGTTTCGGACTCTGGGCAAACAGCGTTGTGGGTGCTTATTCTGAGATTAAGGATGGTGTGAAGACCATTCATCGTACAGATTACAACTACTCTGAGGTAGCTGACGTTATCAAGGATACCATAATAAATTATTCAAATCTAACTGCCGATGAGGTGAAGCAGGCTCGCACAGCAGCTGAGAAACTCTCTAAGAAAGCCCTCTGGAGCAAGTTTATTAAGTACTATTACGAGGCTTATGACATAGCTTTGCGTAAGGCACAGAAAGCATAAAATCATTCAATTAATACAACATTATGAAAATTAAAGCTGATTATGTTAATACTCCTATTTGGAAGGAGTTTCATGTAAAGTCAACCCTCCCAAAGGAGTTGGAGTGTCTCGATGAGATAGCTCACAACATGTGGTGGGTATGGAATTATGATGCACGCGAGATGTTCCGTTCACTCGATGAGGAAGTTTACGAGCAAGTAGGTCACAACCCAGTACAGCTTCTGGAACTTCTCTCTTATGAGCGTAAGGAAGAGATCGTGAAGGACAAGAAGATTATGACCAATGTGAAGGCTGTATATAAGCACTTCAAGGACTATATGAGCGTTAAGCCAGATAGCAAGCGTCCTTCTGTAGCTTACTTCTCAATGGAGTTTGGTATCCACAATTCACTCAAGATTTACTCTGGTGGTCTGGGTATGCTCGCTGGTGACTATATCAAGGAGGCATCTGATTCTAACGTTAATATGTGTGGTATCGGTTTCCTCTATCGTTTCGGCTACTTCAAGCAGAGCCTCTCTATGGACGGTCAGCAGATAGCTAACTACGATGCACAGAACTTCAACTCTCTGCCTATCACCAAGACTCTTGACAAGGATGGCAACCAGGTTGTTGTTGACGTTCCTTATATGAACTATGTGGTTCATGCACTAGTATGGCAGGCTAACGTTGGTCGTGTTACTCTGTATCTTCTCGATACCGATAACGATATGAACTCTGAGTTTGACCGTTCTATCACCCACGCTCTTTATGGTGGCGACTGGGAGAACCGTCTCAAGCAGGAGATTCTCCTCGGTATCGGTGGTGTACTCCTGTTGAAGAAACTTGGTATCAAGAAGCAGGTATATCACTGCAACGAGGGTCACGCAGCACTCTGCAACCTGCAGCGTCTTGTTGACTATATCAAGGAAGACGGCCTCTCATTCAATCAGGCTATGGAGGTAGTTCGTGCTTCATCACTTTATACCGTTCATACCCCTGTTCCTGCAGGTCACGATTACTTTGACAAGGACCTCTTTGGCAAATATATGGGTGGCTATCCACAGATGCTCGGCATATCATGGAAGGAGTTCATTGGTATGGGTCGTGTTAATCCTGAGGATGATAACGAGCGCTTCTGTATGTCAACATTCGCTTGTAACACCTGTCAGGAGGTTAATGGTGTGTCAATGCTTCACGGATGGGTATCACAGAAGATGTTCTCAAGCATCTGGAATGGTTATTACCCAGAGGAGAACCACGTGGGCTACGTTACCAATGGTGTTCACTTCCCATCATGGTGTGCTACAGAGTGGCGTAAGGTTTACGACCAGTATCTCAAGCCAGGTTTCTACGAGGACCAGTCTAATGAAGACCTCTGGCACGGCATCTACGACTGCCCTGACACAGAGATATGGGAGACTCGTAAGGCTCTGAAGAACAAACTCGTGAAGTATATCCGCGAGAAGTTTACTGAGTCTTGGCTTAAGAATCAGGGCGACCCAGCACGCGTGGTGTCACTTCTCGAGCGCATCAATCCTGATGCCCTCATGATTGGTTTCTGCCGTCGTTTCGCAACCTATAAGCGTGCTCACTTGCTCTTCACTGACCTCGACCGTCTTTCTAAGATTGTTAACAACCCCGAGAAGCCAGTACTCTTCTTCTTCTCAGGTAAGGCACACCCTGCTGATGGTGCAGGTCAGGGACTCATCAAGCGCATCTACGAGATTTCACAGCGTCCAGAGTTCCTCGGCAAGATTATCTTCCTCGAGGACTACGACTTCCAGCTCGCTCG
>JAZLBU010000046.1:0-25495 GCA_045613845.1 Prevotella sp.
AGTTAGAGAAGTTATCGTGGCTTGCAGCCACTTAGACAATACCATAAACTAATCAATAGTCGTAGCATATGTCTTTTAACTCCTTAGCGAGCTTTAGCGAGCGATAACTCCTTTAACTCCTTTAACTCCTACAATATTTCACATAGTACTCCCCGAAGTCCTTGCAGTCGGGTGGCAACTGGTGGTGCTGCAGCGTGGGTAGTAGCTGCTTGAGCTGAAGGAACAGGCGTTCGCCAGGCACGTCGCGGTCGGGGTACATATGATAGGTAATTGAAAATTGAAGATTGAAAATTGATAATTGAGGAGTTTTCGTACGTGTCAGCGCTGACAGCAGCGTGGCTGAGGGAATGGCTATCGCCTTGCGCCCTGATGAGAGCATCGCCCAGCAGTCGGAGCAGCCCTCCGTTATCCAGAGCTCGTCATGGGGTTTGAGCATGCCCAGCACGGGCAGGTTGTATATGCCGCACTCCGAACCCTGCGGAAAGCGAAAGCGCGGTGAGCCCCCTTTCACCAGGTTGCGGTTCTGCACGCCCACCAGTCGGCCCTCACTATTATAATAAGGTATCTGCAACCACGGCACACCGTGCCTGTCGCGCCACGAGGTCAGTCGGCACCAGCTCACCACCCTTGGGTCCAGCCTGCGCTCATCGAAGAGAAACCTCCTCGCCTCGTCATTCAGCCAAGGGTGCTCAAAATAGCGCTCGTAACGTGAGGCATCGAAGGAGCCTACCCCCTGCCCACTCCCCTCGAATCCCCTCGTTTCCCGAGGGGCAGAAACCCTAAAAGGAGGGGAGATGGGCAAAGAGGCTGAAGGTTTCCTGTCCCCCTTCCCTTTAGGGGAGGGCTGGGGAGAGGCTCCAAGCCACTCCGTGGCTTCCCTGAAGTTCTTGCCCAGCCGTCGCATCACCAAGTCGATGGTATTACCATGTTCGCCACACACGAAGCAGCGGAACGTATTTCTCCTAACCGAGAACGAGAGCGAGGCATGATGGTCGTCATGAAACGGGCACAGCGCCTTATGCCGCGTCACGTCCATTCCCAGTCGCTCGGCGACCCCCTCAATGGGGAGGTCGCGGAGCTTTTGAAGTTCGAATTTATCCATTGTGTGCACGTTTTAGGTAAGCCTCAGTCTTAGAGTACAGTCCAGTATTTTCATCAAGAACAATCAATCCACGATGCACCCAAACGCGCAGTTGGCGCTTAGTACCCTCTTTTGATTTGCCCATACTTGTGCGCAAGGCTTCCAGTTGTTGCTCGCTGAATGTGTTGCCGTTGATGTCGTCAAGCATATTGACAGGTATGCCAGTAGATGCATCAGCTATACAGGTGTCGCCTTCTTTCAGCATGTCGCCCAGCACTTGGTATTTGCTCCACATATCGTGCCATACCAAGTATTCAACCACGCCCCCTATCGCCTTAGTCCAGACCATATCATTAAGCGCCCACATCACGCAGCCTGCCTTCCAAGCCGAAATAAGGCTTCTCTTACCCATGTCCCACAGGCAATCGTTATCCGTGAGGTCACCCATCTCAGCCATATCATTAGCCAGACGCTCAATGAGTTTGTTCAGAGGCTTGATAATGAAGCGCCCCTTGCAGTTATCCAGTCGTGACAGATACTCGTCCAACTGCTGATAGAACCCCTCATTGAACTTACCTATGCGAGGTATCTTACCATTGCGGCTACCGCGTGGTTTATATGAAAAGACCATTCTGCCCAATGTGCCGTCAAACAGGTTATACTTGAAGAACTGCCTTGCTCGGATAGGAGTGGTCGATAAGGTAAGGTTGGTTCTCAAAATAGCAGAACCTGTCACGCCATCAATAGTAGCTCGCAGAGCGTTATACACCTCTCTGTCCCACATCAAGCGAAGCATCTGCGTCACCTGTCTGTGCGAACCACATAGGCTGTCAAGTTGTTCAATCTCCTTGAGGTCTATATAGGTAGTCAGTCCGCCATGCTCCTGACAAGCCATCTGCGCTTTCAGATAGCCAGGCTTAGAACAGTCTGCTGGCAGAAAACGCAATAACGGAAAAACCTCCTCAGGACGCTCCTTCGACTGGGAACGCTTCTTGTAAGCCTTCTGATACTGAAGGTATTTCTTTAGTTCCTCAGCATCCTCCTGACGGAAATCACGGTTGCAAGCCTCAACCAAAAGTCCAAGTTGACCTTTGTTTCCTGCGCTGTCGGCTATCAAAGCAGCCTGTTGACCACACATTTCGAACCATTGACCACTGGGATACTGAAATTCAGCCTGACTTATTTTTGTGCCCAATACGGGAAAAAGCATAGGCAATAATGACGGATGCATATCTTTGCTCGTTTGCCCGAGCAATAATTTGAGACATTCTGTGCCTTTTGATAGTGGTGGCATAGCAGGAGCCACCTTATTATTAATATTGTAATTCATTGTAATTTAGCTTTTTAGATGAAATTAAAATACCTAAAGCGTTTCGCGTTTCAGCGTTTCAGTAGGGGGTGTGCAATGTTTTAACACTCTACTTGTAATACATAACTTATTAATTATTAATTAGTTAAGAGATATAAGAGAGGGGTTTGAAATCAAAAAATACCCCTGAAACGCTGAAACGCTGAAACGCATATCACTTCTTACCCTTACCTTTCTTTACCAGGCTCTTAAGCGCGGTGCGCAGTTCCAGACTCACCACCTTGGCATAGCCCTCGATGTCGAACCCTTCAGTCACCGCCACACGACGGAGCGAGGGGTGCAGCGAGCCGTCATCATGCTCATGAATGTTCACATACGTGCCGCGATACACCGTAGGGTAACGCCTGTAAGCCACCTGTGCCGTGCCCTCCTCAAAAGTGTAGTGCTCGTCATCAGGGTAATAATCGCACCCCGCATCATGGCGGAACGTACCCCGATAGTCCTTACCCACCACCATCTGGCGGTCATGGCGCAGAACGGTCTTCACCGTACAGCCCAGCGCCGTGTTGTTGTTCATCACTTGCTGCTCAGCAGCCTTCTTGTTAATGTTCTTAGCTTCCATTTTCTCATTATTTTTAGGAAGTGAACATCTGTAGCGTAACCGGTTCTATGGCCAGATGCTTACCGAAACCGGTGGGAGCCACGCCTTCAGGCTTTTCGTCCCGTAGAATTCTGCATGCAAAGGTACGAAATAGCCTACTATCCACCAAGCAAAAAGACAAAACCATGTGAATGCATAAAGGGTTGATATTCAGCAAATTGAATGAGCACAGAAGAAAGAATTGAATGATAGCTAAAGAGAATTGAATGAAGGTGAGAACTAAATATTGAATGACAAATAGTAATCTCATTCAATTTCTGAATAAAATTGAATGCATCCACAAAAAATTGAATAAAAAAATGGAGCTCCTGCTAAGAAACTCCATTCAATTTGCTATTTATAAAAAATGTTAAGCGGCCTCACGAGCTAAAGATTCCAGCTCTTTAGCAAATGCCTGAGACAGTTGTTCGTCAGTAACAGTCAGACCTTTCTTTGTATTGAATATCTGAGTCCAGCCAACAGGTGGAATCTTCCCCTTGTATGTTTCAAGGAAATACTTATACAGCAGATGTTCGTGCTCCTTCTTTACCCCGCACCATTTGATAAATTCCAGCATGAGATAACCATTAATCTTCTTGCCACTAGCAAGTTGCTCAATCAAGGTAATAGCCTTACGAACCTCCATAACCTTTTCCACATTATTACCCCACAGCATCGTTTCCATCTTTGTCAATCCGTTGTTGTTGCTCTCTTGAATCACTTCGTATGCAACAAGTGTCATATACTCGGCTTTGTTAAAGCAGTGATAATTCTTATGAACATACTCCCGAAGGTTCTTAGCTTTCTTTCTTCTCTCAATCAACTCATTCTCCGATATTTGTTTTACATCTACATTAAAGGTACGTGCGAACATCCTTGCGCTTGACAGCACCTCCTGCTTACACTTCTGATATATCTCCCATACACGCTCTGGATCTTTCTTTATTATTGCCTCGTCACGCAACATTCTGTGACAGAGTGCAAGTGTAAGAACAAGCGTAGTAAAAAACTTAGACATCTCTTCATAGAGGGTAACAACAATATCATTATACGACTTCAGTCCGAAGATGTCACGGCTAACAACATGAGCTGTCAACGTAGAACGATTCAAAACATTGCGGCTAACGTTTGCATTAGTAGGATTCTTCATAACCTTACAGCAGAACTTCCTAAATATCTTTCGTGAACTGCTGATGCAACTGCGAATCTTGAGAAAAAGGTCATACGCCTCCTGAAAACGTTTGTTGCAGTTGGTTGCATAGTCTTCTATCCAATGTTCAGACAGTGCTGATAGCTTCAGACTCTCCTTCACTATCCTGCAATGCCACAGCTTGACTTCCTCCGTCAGTTGCAATATACTATACTCATCAAACTTCTTCTGCTTGATTGCCTCCAAATAATGGTTCTCCTCGAACATCAGGGCTGCATCAATCAACTGCTCCAGCCCATCTTCCGATTTTTCTATGTTATCGTCTATTATCATAGTATTTTCTCTTACAACAAGTGTGCCAAATATATAACAATCTGTAGGTTATACTGCCACATGGCAGATATTTACACCGAAAATTTGGCAGAAAAGAAAATTATTGCTAACTTTGCAAGCAGAGAACAAAGATATTACGACAAATGGAGAAAAAGAAATATCCTACATTCGAAGACTCTGATACCGGCATGGCGAAAGAACCCGTTTCGGCACTGGAATACCAAAAGGAAATTATCTATATTGATAACTCCGAAATTGACGTGCCAATAGCTGGCCCTGCAACATTCGAAGAGGCGCTTTCTGATATTGAGCAGTCTGAGAAGGACTGCGCAGGAGGCAGATATTTCTCATGGAACGAGGTTAAGCAAACCATAGACGACAGAATAGCGAGCTATGCAAATTAACCTTTCCTCTACTGCTATAAGGCATCTGCAGGAGATAATCGACAGTCATCTGGAATTCTGTGGAAAGCGTTCTGCTATGAAACTCAGCAGCCTTGTAGATGAGAAACTGCGCACTTTGTTGAAATTCCCAGAGTTCGGAGCACCAGAGGAATTATTAAAAGGACGCAAGACACTGTATCGTTCAAAGCGGATAAACAAAAGGTACAAGTTCATATATCACATCGCTGAAGATGCAATCATTATAGATGCTTTCTGGGATATGCGCATGCATCCCAATAATCTTGTAAAAAGAATATAACCTTCAAGCACAGGAATTTCACCCTGTGCTTTTCTTTTGTGTTGTAAAAAATCCTCCTTATTTTTTGCCGTTTTACATTTTATTTGTATCTTTGCACATGGTTCGGGGAGAAATCCGAATAAACAATATAAAGCATTCGCTATTATTTCGCGTTCAGCCAAAAGCCTCGGAAACTTATTGGAAATAACAACGCACAGGAATAATATGTGACAGGGTGTTCCACGAATGGAATGTCTTGGTCATCTTTGTTATAGCGGTGCATACACACTTAGGTGTGGTGCATACTTGTAAAGATGACTGAGGTTTCCATCCGAGGCTGCCTCAAAGCTGAACGCAAAAGGTGCATCACGCCTTTTTGCGTCTTGGCGTGATTGATAGTTGATGCTGAACTTAATAACTATCAATCGCATCTATGGCAAACAAGAACCTGAACAACGCTAAGATAGCTAAGAAAGACGAGTTCTACACGCAGTTGACTGACATCGAGAGAGAGTTGCAACATTACTGGCAGCACTTCAAGGACAAGGTTGTATTGTGCAACTGCGACGACCCGTATGAGAGTAATTTCTTTAAGTATTTTGCACTTCGCTTCAACCAGCTCGGTTTGAAGAAACTTATCTGTACATGCTATAATGGTTCGCCTGTTCAGGGTAATGAACTGATGATAGACTTTGGCGATTTCTCTGATGAGCCAAAGAAGATAGCCTATAAGGTGGAGATAACTGAGGTGAAAGACCTGAATGGTGATGGGGCTGTTGACCTCAGTGATGTTCGCTATCTGTTGCAGAATGACAAGAATGTGCTCTCTACCCTTAAGACTGGTGATTTTCGCGACCCTGAGTGCATAGAGCTACTAAAGCAAGCAGATATTGTTGTTACCAATCCGCCCTTCTCTTTGTTTAGAGAGTATATTGGGCAGTTAATGAAGTATGAAAAGAAATTCTTAGTGATAGGAAGTCTTAATGCAATCAATTATAGAGAAGTATTTCCTTATATAAAAAATAATGAAATTTGGCTTGGGATAAATAATGGCGCAAAAACATACAATAAACCTGATGGCACAATACAAAAGATGGGAAATACAGGTTGGTTTACGAATCTTTTACATAGACATAGAAACGAAGAGATTGATTTAATCTGTCGCTATACTCCAGAAGAATATCCTCACTATGATAATTATGATGCAATAGAGGTTAGTAAAGTTACTGATATACCAAAGGATTATGATGGTTATATGGGAGTGCCTATGACTTTTCTTGATAAATACTGTCCCTCACAATTTGAGATAATTTGGAGAAGTCATGACATTGAATGGGCTGAAAATGGATGTACATTTTTTCATGCACCTTCTTCTGAAAGATTAACTAAATTCAAAAAGGCTGATAAGACATGGCGTGTACAGATACCATATACTGTTGATGTGGCTGATAATGCTCACATGACTTATCAAAGAATTTTTATCCGTAACAAACACCCACAAAAGATATGATAGACAACGAAAGAATGACAATCAAGCAGATTGAGGTAACTGTTGGCGAGATAACCAAAGGCTACATCAATAATGACGAACTGGGAGTAAGAGGCTACGACGGAAAGTTGGACATCCGTCCTCCTTACCAGCGAGAGTTCATATACAACGAGAAAGAGCAGCAGGCTGTGATAACGACTGTGCTCAACGGCTATCCACTCAATGTGATGTATTGGGTGAAGCGTGCTGACGATGCCGAGTGCCCCTACGAGGTGATGGACGGTCAGCAGCGCACGCTGTCGCTCTGCGAATACGTGGCAGGAAAATTCTCCTACGACTTCAAGAATTTCTTCAATCAGCCTGAGGACATACAGAAACGCATATTAGACTATAAGTTGACGGTATATGTGTGTGAGGGTAAGGCATCAGAGAAGCTGAACTGGTTTCAGACCATCAACATAGCAGGCAAACCCCTTAACGAGCAGGAGATAAACAACGCAATCTTTGCAGGGCCTTTCGTGTCAGATGCAAAGAAACATTTCTCAAAGAGCAACTGTGGTGCATATCGCTTAGGCAAGGACTTGGTGAATGGCACACCTATACGCCAGGACTATCTGAAGAAGGCTCTTGAGTGGATGGCAGAGCACGAGACTCGCGAGGGACATCGCACGAGTGCAGTGCAGTATATGGCAGACCATCAGCATGACCCTAATGCCAACAACCTGTGGAGTTATTTCCAGACGGTACTGAACTGGGCGATAACGAACTTCGATATGAAGAAGTTCCGCAAGATAATGAAGGGTCTCGACTGGGCTTGGCTCTACGACAAATATGGTAAGGAAACACTTGACACAGCAAAGCTGGGCAAGCGCATATCACAATTGATGCGAGACAGCGAGATACAGAAACAGCAGGGCATCATCCCCTACGTGTTGACAGGCGATGAGCACTACCTTGACCTGCGTGCCTTCCCTGAGGACATAAAGCTGGCGGTATGGGAGAAGCAGAACCACATCTGCCCTATATGCGGCAAAGAGTTCGACTACGAGTTTATGGAGGGCGACCACATCACCCCTTGGCGCGACGGCGGCAGGACAGTAATAGAGAACTGCCAGATGCTCTGCCGAGAGTGCAACCGCAGGAAGGGCGCGAAATAAAATCACACAAGCCGATGGGGCACTCTCGCTCCACCGGCTTTGTTTGTTTATTTGCCATCAACCCCCGTGCCAAGGGCGTATTATCCACTGTGGGAGGGGCGTAAGCCTTGAACTGCCACGCTTGTTTTGTGACTGACGGCGCTGATGGTCTCTGCCAGATGGTTGAGGTAATGGAAACGCTCGTAGTCGCTATTGAAGGCGGGCATATCCTCTGGCCAGGGTGCAAGGATGAGTAGCGTGCCGTGGGCGCAGGCTTCAAAGCGGCTTAGCTCTGGTTTCCAATAGCGGCCTATCGGATCGGCCTGCACGTGAATCATGCGTAGGCGCTGTTCGAGAGCTATGTTCTTAATCCGCTTCTCGCATTCAGAGATGCCTGGGGTGACCAGCACGTCTCCGCTATTGGCGGCGGCTGTGAGCCGTTGCTTCTCTGTGGTCCAGTAATCGGTATCTTCGGTGGGCACGCCATCCGTGCGGCGATGGAAGAACACCTGGTGCTTCTCAGGCTGACGCAGGAGGAGCATATTGCCGAAGGCACTATAGCGCGTATCACCGATGGTGATGCACAGTGCGCGCTGGAATAGGTCTGGATATTCCCTACGCATCATATAGCGCAGCGGATTATCGCGCAGATAGCGCCTCCAGTTATCCAGCTGACCATCGCGCATAAGGATGTGGTCGTTGTAGTTGGGCTCGAAAAGAGGCGGGCGCGAGTCTGAGGCTGACGCCGCAGACACGGTGGTATCCAACTGCCACCAGGCGCGACTGATGCCGCCTTTGAAGGCACCGATGACGATACCCAGGTGCTTGCCCTCAGGTAATGGCTGATTGATGCGTACTATCAGGTGCAGATGGTCGGGCATGAGGCATACCTGCCAGATGTCAACCTGCGGATAATAGTGGTGTATCTTGGGTATCTCATTATCCAGAACTGCCTGTCCAAGTGGCGATGGCTTAAGATGGGGCTTGTCACCGCCCTGCATAGTCGTTCCTACTATCTCGCCAAAGACAGGACGCCTGTCGGCAACCACTATGGTCACCTCGTATGTCCCTGGCACCGCGTAGTCGTGCCCAAACATTCGTCTGGTTTGGCAACCTTCCTTCATCCGCTATATATTCTTTTCCACAAAAGTACGATTTTTCTTTCTTTCCTCCAAACTTCGAGGCAAAAAAAAACAATCAGCTTTTTTGCAGTTACAGAAATTATTGCTACTTTTGCAAGAGTTACAAGTAAAAGTATGAAAGACAATCAACAAGAGATATTCCCCTACCCCTCACATATCAGGCGGGCCTAACCTCCGTGCTTTTTCTTTTTCTTTGGCTGGAAGTTAGGGTTGAAGGATTTAGGGTGTTAAGTTTTTAATTCTGCTTTAACAGTCTCTCTATTTCTTTTATGAAGTTTTCTGCGGTTGGCAGATTGGGAATAACATCCTTCTCTTTTGCTTCAAACATTATATTATAGTCTGCCTTGTCTCGAAGCGACTCCATCTGTGCAAGGAACTTAGAATATTCTGTAGGTATCTTGCCCGTAAGTATATAATGTTGACCTAACTTAGCTTTTATTCCCCTGTGAGAGCCCACTTCAACGCCATCGTGAACAAACAATGCTGTGACAGCATGAAACAAGGCGTAATACAACCTGTTAGCTGCCATTGCCCAACTTTGCGCACTAGCTGCTATCTTCGCATCGTTGTAGGTTT
Organism: Prevotella sp.; assembly: GCA_045613845.1. GTDB lineage: Bacteria > Bacteroidota > Bacteroidia > Bacteroidales > Bacteroidaceae > Prevotella. Next base: position 9,538 of record JAZLBU010000046.1, read on the forward strand.
GCCACGCCTTGTCAAGATACATATTGACAAGCGTAGAGCGTTCTTCATCATTAAGACTCATATATCACTCTTTTATCGTGTTCCACATTCTGGTAGAACGGAGTTATACGCATTTTCTCCCAGTCAGCCCTTGTGTACATCTGGGGAGTAAGGTCGGCTCCGTACTTCCAGCCTAGTTCTATCAGTGGATAGCTGTACTTATCAAAATCTGTATTATCAATATCAGCCTTATCCACTAAGAGCAGAATATCCCAATCTGAATCAGGACGAGCATCTCCTCTGGCCCTGGAGCCATATAACCACACACGACTGCCGCGAGGCATTATCTTTTTTGCTTCGCCAGCCAGAACTTCTATGGTCATTTTTTCATTCATGGGTTATTTCTATGCTATTTACCTTTTCTGCAAAATTAAGAAGTATTTTTCTTTTCTCCAAATTTTCTTTATAAAAAATACGTTTTATCAAAGTAAAAAATGTAAAAGAATAACATTTGAAGTGGTTATTCCTACTAATCAATTGTAATAGAAAAGCACGAGCAATAAAAATTTTGCAGTTACCCTCCGTGCTTTTTCTTTTTCTTTGGCTGGAAGTTGGGGTTGAAGGATTTAGGGCGGTCCTTACGCGGGGGCTGGTGGTCCTTACGCGGTGGCTGGTTGTTACGCGCGGGCTGCTCATCTTTATACCAGAAGAAGTACTGGCGCTGGGCGAGTTTTTCTTTTTGTGTTTTGGCTGTGAAGACGGGTTCGAGGGTGTAGGGGTCGTAACCGGTGTAGAACATCTCGGTGGCGGTGGTCATGGGTGTAGGGGTGAAATCCTGCACCTGTTCGAGTTTGTAGCCCATCTTTCGGGTTAGGTCGGCGAGCTCAGCCATATCCTTCTCACGACAACCGGGGTGAGAGGAGATGAAATAAGGTATTAGCTGTTGGCGCAGACCTTCTTCTTTATTGATGCGGTCGAAGATGCGTTTGAAGTCGTAGAAGAGTTGGAAGGAGGGTTTGCGCATGTAGTTAAGCACGGTGTCGGAGGTGTGCTCGGGCGCTACCTTCAGTCGTCCGCTGACGTGGCGGGTTATGAGTTCGCGGGTGTATTGGCGTGCAGCCTCGTTGGCGTGTTCGTCGTCGGTGTGATGAAGGAGCAGGTCGTAGCGCACTCCTGAGCCGATAAAACTCTTCTTCACCTCAGGCAGGGCATCGACGGCGTGGTAGATATCGAGCAGGGCGGAGTGGTCGGTCATGAGGTTAGGGCACACCCTGGGGTGCAGACATGAGGGTTTTTTGCATGCCTCGCACGCCTTGAGGTTTTTGCCGTGCATGCCATACATATTAGCTGACGGACCACCGAGGTCGCTGAGGTAGCCTTTGAAGTCGGGCAGCTTGACCACCTGCTTCACCTCACGCAGTATGCTCTCCTTGCTGCGACAGGCTATGAACTTGCCCTGATGGGCGGAGATGGTGCAGAAGGCGCATCCGCCGAAACAGCCTCGATGGAGGTTGACGGAGAATTTTATCATCTCGTAGGCGGGTATGCGCTTACCCTTGTATTTGGGGTGAGGCACGCGCTGGTAGGGAAGGTCGAACGAGGCGTCGATCTCCTCAGTGGTCATGGGCGGATAAGGGGGGTTGATGACCACACAGGTGGTCAGTTTAGAGTTAAGAGTTGAGAGTTTAGAGTTAGTGCCCTGAAGGGGTTGGATGAGTCGCTGGGCGTGGTATTTGTTAGATTCCTCCTCCACATGGCGGAAGTTCTCAGCCTGGGCACGGCGGTCTGCGAGGCAGCGCTCGTGGGAGTGGAGGATGATATCGTCAGGGGTGATGGTGAGTTCGTTGGCTGGGGCGAGGTAGACTATCTGGGGTATGTCACGCAACTCGCTGAGCTGCTTGCCCTCAGAGAGTGCCTGGGCTATGGCGAGGGTGACCTTTTCGCCCATGCCGTAGGTAATCATATCGGCACCCGAATCACAGAGGATGCAGGGGCGCAGACGGTCGCTCCAGTAGTCGTAGTGGGTGACACGGCGCAGCGAAGCCTCTATGCCGCCGAGTATCACGGGCACATCGGGAAAGAGCTGTTTGAGTATCTGGGTATAGACTATGGTGGGGTATTCAGGACGGCAGTCGTGACGACCGTCAGGCGAATAGGCATCCTCAGAGCGCAGACGGCGGTTGGCGGTGTATTTATTGACCATAGAGTCCATAGCCCCTGGCGATATGCCAAAGAACAGGCGTGGGCGACCCAGTTTTTTGAAGTCGCGGAAGTCGCCGTGCCAGTCGGGTTGCGGCACTATGGCCACACGATAGCCCGCTGCCTCGAGGGTACGACCGATGACGGCGGCACCGAATGACGGGTGGTCAACATAGGCATCGCCTGAGAAGAGTATCACGTCGAGCTCGTTCCATCCGCGCAGCTCACACTCTTTCTTGGTGGTAGGCAGAAAATCGGTCAGCACTATCCTTTTTTCTCCGTATAGAGCAATATGAGGTTATGCAGCGCGGTGGGCTTCATGTTAGGGTGATAGAGCACCTCAAAAGACAGGTCGAGCAGTGCCCTGTCAGAGGCATTGGTAGACTCCACCAGCGCACGTGCGTTGAGTCGTAGTTTGTCGAGCACGGAGTCATCTACTATTCCGTTGCTGTCAACGAGATTGCGAAAGAGTGAATACTTCTCGATGGTGTCGAGATTCTCGTCGCTGATTTGCATGGTACGCGTACCTGTAGCGTTGGAAATGATGGTGTACATATTTAGTTGTTTAAGAACGCCATGATGCCGCGCATGATGGTGGCACGCTGGTTGGCGTCGGTTATACATTCGAATGGGAAACCCATGACGAAGGAACGGGCGGGCACAGCCACGGCAGCCGATTTGCCGTCGGCATACTGCATGGCGGTGAAGGCACCGTTCATGGGGTAGAGCACATCGCTGCGCGTGGTGGCGTAGTGAGACTCGTTAAGGGTGTTGGTGACGGAGAGCGTTTGCTGCAGTCCTGACACTATGGAGTTGAGACCGCGTATGGTGCCCCCGAAACTGCATTTGAGCACATTTTGGATGAAGAGCGCCTCGCTGTCACTCTCGAGCATGTCAGACGCCACGTAGGAACCGCTGACCATCAGCGCGTGACGGCCTGACAGACTGCCGCCTGTGGTGTTGAGGTAACGAGTCAGCTGCTGCTGCATCTGCTTGGTGAAGGTTTTGTATTCACGGAGCGAATGACCATCGTTACGCTCGTTGCCAAGTAGGAGGTCGACGCAGTCAAACTGGGTGAGGTCTATTCCACCCCACTCCACCACCGACTTGGTGGCGCTGACGATGTTATACTGACCAGCCGAAGCGATAGCCAGGGCGTGTTCAGCCACGTAGTTGAAATCGTTGCCGGCTATGAAAGAGCCCTGCAATTCCTGACCCGAATAGCCGAAGGTGCCCGGTCCCTCGCTGCCCGCCGTGGCGGTAGAGAACACCTGTTGCTGTCCGCACCACCCTGCCGTGATGCCGTAGCTGACGCCGGGGTCTTCGTTGATGTCGAAACCCTTATCGTTATAACCATCATGAACGGCAGGCGAAGAGAGGCGCTGGAAACCATTGACCACCATCACCGTCTTGGCCGTGGGCGAATGGAAGAGCACACACAGTTCCTCGGTAGGGAAACTCTCGCCGCCGGCGTTGGTGGCGGTGATGCGGAAACGGTAGAGCACATCAGGCATGAGGCGCACGGTATAGCGGCTCTGCTGTATCGGCGTGCCGTTGTCATAACCCGTATTGCCCATAGCCATATAGACATTATAACCCGTAGGCATGGCCGACGACTCGTCAGCATCCTTCTGAGGCACCCACGTGAGCGATGCCACACCCTGCGGACTCAGCGTGACGGAGAAATTCTCAGGACTGAGCGGTTGCACCACAACCGATTTCTCGCCGTGAGCCTCAGCCTCGAAACGCAGGATGGTTTTATATATGGAACGCGCCAGGGTGAATTTGAAGTCGGGGTCGTGAGCCAGTTTCATGTCAGGAAAACTCTGATGAGAGAGTGTCTCGAAAATGGCTGACGGCACGGCTGGATAATGGGTCTCGCTATAGTTGCGGTCGTAGAGGTGACGCCACGTCCACGAGCCATAACGCGCCTTGAGGTCCTTAAGCGACTGGTCGAGCAGGCGCTGGGCGAGGTCTTTGGAATGCTCACGCGAAACGCCCGTAGCAGGCAGTTTGCCATCATCAAAATTAGTGGAACAGATAGCCAGCGAACCGAAGATAGACTGCATATCCTTGTTGTAACCCGCATCAGAATGGATGGCCAGACTGAGGTCGATAGGCACCTTCAGACCCTCCTTATCGGGATTGAAAGGCGAACCGCCGCAGAGCCAGTTAGTCATCAGCGAACGGGTGTTGATATCGTCTTTATAGTCATCCTCACCCTTATAGCCGCCATACACCTTATAGGGCGCGCCAGCCCACTGAGCGTAATAGCGTGCTCCCTCAAGAGAGCGCGGCATGCCACTCACCGAACCGCCACGGTGGATATTGCCCATGCCACCACCAAAACGTACGGCATCGGTAGTCACCACGCCCTTAGACGCTGAGCGTGCTGACACCACCACACGATTGGCTGGGGAACTGCCGGCATCAAAATCGAATGTGCCCAGATAGACCCATGTGCCGCCACCCATCTGCTGATTGACGTGGAAATCGGTTCTTGCTCCTTTATGATAAACGGAATAGAGGGCATCGTCGATGCTATGGTCAACCGTGCTGTAGCTGACATACACGGCATAACGCCCTGCCTTAGGCAAGCGGGGCTGATAGGCAGCGAAGGAGCAGTCATCGTTGTGGGTAGTATTGACCTGACGCGTGGTACCAGTCTCGAAGGGGTTATAGCCATCAGGAATGGAGTCGGCAGGCATGGAGAAACCCGCTGTGTGGGTGGTGTGCCAGCGACCTGAATGAGTCGCCTCGCTATATCCGCTGTAAGGGGTGTCGTTATCAACTATCACCTCAGCCCTCTGCCAGTCGCGCTCACGAGGGGTGAACACGTTGGCGCCGGCATTCTGCAGCATGGGAATAAGGTAAGGCACCACGATGGTCTGGGTGAAGAGATCCTCGGTGGTGGAGAATACGAACGGACGCTGCCATTTCCACCTCATCTTAGCCTTGTCATAATACCTGCCGTGACTCTGCCAGAGGGCTATATGGCGACCATCCAGTCCGGCGGTTATCTTGTTAGGACGCGACACATTAGTGACCCATGGTTCGCCCTCGTAATAGATATCGCCCCACCATCCGCCGCCACGATGCTTGCGGTGGTGTTTTTTCTCCTTCTTCTCTTTCTCGGCTGTCTCTTCAGCCTTCTTCACCATACTCTCGATAGGCGTGCCGAGTGCCATAATCTTTACGTCATAATAGGCATACTGCGGAGGGAGCGCCTTCTTGAGTTGCTTGCGGGTCTTTTTGTATATCTTCTTGACGGACTTCTCGGTGAAGGTTTGCTCGGCAAACTCGTCGTCCATATAGATAACGACTACCTTATTGCCATCGTCAATCTTCATCTCGGTGATGTGGTCCTCGAGAGAATCGGCACAGGCGGGCATCACGATGCCGCATGCCAATAGTATAAGTAATGATATGATGTAGTTGTGAAATAGTCTTGTTTCTTTCACTTTTGGGGAATAGTTTTTTCGGGTTTGGTTGTTCAGATAGCGAAGTTCTCAGGGTGCTTGCCCTTATAGCCTGCGAAATACTGCTTTATCTCAAGCATATCCTTTTCCACATCGCCGGTGGGAATGAAACTCTTGGTGCACTGAATGAGTTTTCGGTCAAAATCAATACCATAGAGAAGTATGGGCAACCCTGCCTTCAAGGCAATAAAATAAAAGCCTTTGCGCCAGTCCGGATTGCGACTGCGGGTGCCCTCAGGAGTGATGCAAAGACGGAACGACTCAGCCTGAAGCGCCGTCTGCGCCAGGTTGTCGGTCATGGACGTTTTCTTATCGCGATACACGGGTATGCCCCCGGTGCGGCGAAAGAGGGGACCGAGCGGCCAGAAGAACCACTCTTTCTTCATCAGGTAGTTGATACGCAGTCCCTCGGCACAGGAATAAAGCTGTCCGAGAATGAAATCCCAGTTACTGGTATGCGGAGCGAGGCATATTATATACTTATCGGGATGAGCTACGGTGATGTCCTTAGTCCACCCCATCTTTTTATATAACAGCCATGAACAGAATGACTTTATCATCGTTTCTTAAGAATGCAGGTTGCCTATCTGGTCGATAAAATCATTCACGTCGTTATTGAAACTGGTGATCAGCCTCTTGTAATACTCCTTGGCGGGCATGCCTGGCTCGGGATGCGAAACGCGCATGATATAGTCAGAATGACACTTCATGAGCGAGGTGAGCAGGGTGTTCAGGTTAGCCTCGTCTGAATTGTTGCTGTACAAAGCTGTAGCTACGCACTCTGCAAATAACTCGCTGCAGACGTAGTTAATTTCTCTCTTCAAATTTCTCTTACTTGCCATAGATATTATTATTTTTATGGTTAATTCAATGCTCAAAGTTAACAAAAAATTCCATACAAACAAACAAATCGACCGCTTTTTGTTCGTTTTTTTTATATTATGTGGAGTTTTTGTGTTATATATCAGTAATTTTTAGTAATTTTGCAAGCAAATATATACGAAATAAGCTTATACAAGCATAGAAAAAGTAATGGCAAAAGAACTCAAAGAACTCACAAAACGTGCTGACAACTATAGTCAGTGGTATAATGACCTCATAGTAAAGGCTGACCTGGCTGAGCAATCAGCCGTGCGCGGATGTATGGTAATAAAACCCTATGGCTACGCTATATGGGAAAAGATGCAGCAACAGCTCGACAAGATGTTTAAGGAAACAGGAGCCGTGAATGCTTACTTTCCGCTGCTCATTCCTAAGTCATTCCTGTCAAGAGAGGCCGAACACGTAGAGGGTTTTGCCAAGGAATGTGCCGTGGTAACACACTACCGCCTGAAGACTAACGAGACGGGCGACGGAGTGGTGGTTGACCCTGCAGCAAAACTGGAGGAGGAACTGATAGTACGTCCTACATCAGAAACCATAATATGGAACACATATAAGAACTGGATACACTCATGGCGCGACCTGCCACTGATGTGCAACCAGTGGTGTAACGTTATGCGCTGGGAGATGCGCACACGTCCTTTCCTGCGCACATCGGAATTCCTGTGGCAGGAGGGCCACACAGCCCACGCCACACGCGAAGAGGCTGAGCAGGAGGCACAGAAGATGCTGAAGGTGTATGCCGAATTTGCCGAGAAATGGATGGCGGTGCCTGTGATGCAGGGCGTGAAGTCAGAGACCGAGCGCTTCGCCGGAGCTCTTGACACCTACACCATCGAGGCTATGATGCAGGATGGCAAGGCGCTGCAGAGCGGCACGTCACACTTCCTGGGACAGAACTTCGCCAAGCCATTCGAGGTAACATACCTTACTAAAGAGAATAAGCAGGAATATGTATGGGCTACATCATGGGGCGTGTCAACACGACTGATAGGTGCGCTCATCATGACCCACTCAGATGATAACGGACTGGTGCTGCCTCCACGTCTGGCTCCGCTGCAGGTGGTTATCATACCTATAGGCAAGGGCGAACAGCAGACTGAGATAGCTGAGAAATTCCAGCCCGTGATAGACGCGCTGAAGGCTAAGGGCATCACGGTAAAATATGACGACGCCGACAACAAACGCCCTGGATTTAAGTTTGCTGACTACGAGCTGAAGGGCGTGCCAGTACGTGTAGTAATGGGCGGACGCGACCTGGAGAACGGCACGGTGGAAATAATGCGCCGCGACACTCTGGAGAAAGAGACCGTAGCATTCGACGGACTGGCTGAACGCATAGAGAACCTGTTGGAGGACATACAGGAGAACATATTCCAGAAAGCACTCAAATTCCGAGACGCTCACATATACGAGTGCGACAACTACGAGGAATTCAAGGAGAAGGTAAAAGACGGCGGATTCTTCCTCTGCCACTGGGACGGCACTGCCGAGACCGAGGCACAGATCAAGGAGGAGACACAGGCTACGATACGCTGCGTGCCATTCGCCTTCGAACAGACTCCGGGCACCGACATGGTGAGCGGAAAACCATCTAAATGCAGAGTGTTGATTGCAAGGAGCTACTAAAAAGGGGCTCCCTGCATCATCACACACTATAACTATATAACAACTAACTAATTACATTCTATAATAAAACTAAAATTTGATAGCCGTGGGGGTATTTGATTTTACTAAAAGTTCTGATCACCACCATCGTCATCATCACCACCATCATCATCATCATAGTAGTGGCGAGAGCGACAATATTGCTGGTGAAGTGAAGCAACTATTTGAGGTCGAGAAAAAGAAAAGGAAGTATAAGGACAGTACTTCAAAATTCAGAAACAAGATGCGCGAAAGGCGCCTCAGGAAGAAGCTATATGAGAAATTGCTGCTGACGCTGACCGTAATGGTAGCCATAATGGTAGGCTTGGCGGTGTTCTTCGCTTATTTCATAGACAAATAAATTGATACTTAATAACTTATCACTAACTTAAAACAAAAAACTAAAGAAAAATTATGAAAAAGTATGTTGCTGAAGCAATCGGCACATTTGTGCTGACCTTCCTTGGCTGCGGAGCAGCTGTTTCACTGGGTTGTGCAGAGGATAATACCGCTGCCGTTGTAGGTACAGCTATCGCTTTCGGTCTGGCTGTTGTTGCCATGGCTTACACCATCGGCGGTGTATCAGGATGCCACATCAATCCTGCCATCACACTGGCTTGCTTTATTGACAAGCGTATCTCAGCTAAAGACTGCTGCGGATACATCTGCGGTCAGGTAGTAGGCGGTATAGTTGCTGGCGCCTGTCTGGCTGCCATCTATGGTTGCGCATCAGGTCTGGGTGCTAACGGACTGGCTGGCGTTGACGGTTGCGCTGGTTGTGGTGTACTCGTGGAGGCTATTCTCACTGCCCTCTTCGTGCTTGTAGTATTGGGCACAACAGACTCTAAGGTTGGCGCAGGCAATTTTGCTGGTCTGGCTATCGGTCTGTCACTCATACTCATACACCTGGTAGGCATTCACTTCACAGGCACATCAGTTAACCCTGCACGTTCTATTGGTCCTGCTCTCTTCGCTTGTGGCGACGCTCTGGCTAACGTATGGGTATTCATCGTGGGTCCATTCATCGGTTCTGTAGTTGCAGTTATCCTGTGGAAGCTTGCCGGACCATGCTGCTGCTGCAAAGATAAGTGCGAAAAGGAATAAAATTACACAAAAGGAGTAACCCTAAGACTTGATTTAAGTTAAGAAATCGAAGATTAAGGACTGCGCCCTATTTAATATAAGTGGTGTAAAGTTTGCTAATCCAAATAAAATTAGTAACTTTGCACCGCTTTTTTGTGCACTATGCGCTAAAGCGTAACTTATTAAACAACAATTTTATTCATTCACAAAACAATGATGAATCATTACGAAACCGTTTTCATTTTGACTCCCGTTTTGTCTGATGAACAGACAAAGGAAACGGTCGCTAAGTTCACAAAGGTACTGAAAGACAATGGTGCCGAGATTCTGAACGAAGAGGCTTGGGGACTCAAGAAGATGGCTTACGCTATTGACAAGAAGTCAACCGGCTTCTACAACCTCGTTGAGTTCAAGGCTGAGCCAGAAGTTATTGCAACACTCGAGACTGCTTATCGTCGCGAGGAGAAAGTAATCCGTTTTATGACCGTAAAGCTTGACAAGTATGCATCAGCTTACGCTGAGAAGCGTCGCAACAAGCTTTCTAAAAAAGAGGAGGCTTAATCATGGCAGAAAATGCAGAAATCCGTTATCTTACAGCACCAACTATTGATACTCGTAAGAAAAAGTATTGCCGTTTCAAGAAGAGCGGTATCAAGTATATCGACTACAAGGATCCTGAGTTCCTGAAGAAGTTCCTCAACGAACAGGGTAAGATTCTTCCACGTCGTATCACTGGCACATCTTTGAAGTATCAGCGTCGTGTGGCACAGGCTGTAAAGCGTGCTCGCCAGATCGCACTGCTTCCTTATGTAACCGATCTTATGAAGTAAAACATTAAACAAGGAGGATTACACAATGGAAATCATACTTAAAGAAGATATCATCGGTCTTGGATACAAGAACGATATAGTAAATGTAAAGTCTGGCTACGGCCGCAACTATCTCATACCAACAGGTAAGGCTGTTATCGCTTCACCATCAGCTAAGAAGATTCTCGCTGAGAACCTTAAGCAGCAGGCTCACAAGCTCGCTAAGATACTGGCTGACGCAGAGGCTGAGGCAGCTAAGCTCAACGGCGTATCTGTAGAGGTAACTGCTAAGGTGTCTGCTACAGGCGTTCTCTACGGTTCTGTAACATCTGCTACAGTTGCTGAGGAACTCGCTAAGAAGGGCATCGAGATTGACCGCAAGCGCATCGTTATGAAGGACATCAAGACCGTTGGTGAGTATGCTGCAACAGCAATATTCCACAAGGAAGTGAAGGTTGAGATTCCTGTTACCGTACTTGCAGAAGGCAACCCTGCTGGCGTGAAGGCTGAGCCTAAGGCTGAGGCAAAGGCTGAGGTAGCTACTGAGGCTCCTGCAGCTGAAGAGGCTCCTGCAACAGAGGAAGTTGCTGAGTAATTAACTCTCTCGAACAAGCAAAAAAAGACAACATAAGGTCCCGACTGCCCCACTCTATGGATGGCGTTCGGGACTTTTTTTTATAAAGTAAAACCTAAAAAAGAAAAGCATGAAAGCATTCGTGTTCCCAGGTCAGGGAGCTCAGTTCACAGGAATGGGCAAAGACCTTTATGACAGCAATCCTAAGGCTAAGGAACTTTTTGACAAGGCAAACGAAATTCTTGGTTTTGAAATCACTAAGATAATGTTTGAGGGCACAGCCGAGGAACTCAAGCAGACTAAGGTAACACAGCCTGCAGTATTCCTGCACTCAGTAATCAAGGCTATCTGCCTTGGCGACGAGTTCGACGCACAGATGACCGCCGGTCACTCACTGGGCGAGTTCTCTGCCCTCGTAGCAGCTGGCGCACTCAGTTTTGAGGACGGTCTGAAACTTGTCAGCAAGCGTGCTATGGCTATGCAAAAGGCATGTGAGGCTGCACCATCTACTATGGCAGCAATCATCGGACTTGATGACGCTAAGATAGAAGAGGTTTGCGCTGGCATCAACAAGCCTGGTCACGTAGTGGTTCCAGCAAACTACAACAACCCTGGTCAGCTCGTAATCTCAGGCAACGTAGAGGCAATCAACGAGGCTTGCGAGGCTCTCAAAGAGGCTGGTGCCAAGCGTGCACTCGTACTGCCTGTGGGCGGAGCATTCCACTCACCACTCATGCAGCCTGCTAAGGATGAACTGCAGGCAGCTATCGAGGCTACTGAGTTCCACACTCCACGCATTCCTGTTTATCAGAATGTTGACGCTAAGGCACATACCGACGCTAACGAGATAAAGCAGAACCTTATAGCTCAGCTCACAGCTCCTGTGAAATGGACATACGAGGTAAAGCAGATGATGGCTGACGGTGCTACCGACTTCGTTGAGTGCGGTCCCGGCAAGGCTCTTCAGGGCATGATTCTCAAGATTGCCAAGGGCGTTGAGGGCATCACCATCGACGGCGTGCAGTAAGAAAATTCACATAACCCACTTAATAAAGAACGAGAGACTCCACATACTGAAGTCCCTCGTTTTTTTTTATTGTTTTATTTCGGCTTTTCTCTATTTCTTTCGCTTTTCCGCTGTTTCTTAGCCTTTTCTCTATTTCTTGGCAGTCTTCTTGAAAGTGAATTTCCACACACGGGCTGAATAGGCTGGGATATCCATATCCACACTATGGTCGCCCTTAATGGTAAAGGCTTTCTTTATGCCTGAAAGGAGGTCGGTAGCGGTGAATTTCTTCTCTGGTATGTCCAGAAACTCTATAGCGTGCTGGGGTATCTTCACATCGATATCCACGGCATTACCATTAAAGTTGCAGACAACGAGGAGCACTTCTTCGTTACCCTTGGCTGCTGGGACAGAGGCAGACCTACGCAGGAAAGCATACTGCTTATTATTATCAAAACGCGCTGACCACGGATTGACATACATAAGATCATAGAAAACACCGTCAACGGCTTTCTCTTTACGCGCTATCTGTAACACCTTCTTGTGGGTGTCGTAGATATACTTTTCTGCATCTGTGAGTTCATCCGCATCGGCTCTGCAAAGGGTGTCGATACTCCAATAATCGAAGATGGTGGTACGACCATCCTTGCCTGAGAAACCCTCCTTATCCATGCCACGCTCACCGTATTCCTCAGCTGCATAGAGCATAAAGGGATTACTGCGCATAAGCACGCTTGCTACGAGTCCGGGGATGCCCTTTTCAGCTGAACCCGCAAAATCATCGGATGCCACACGCTGCTCATCATGATTCTCAAGGAAATAGAGCATGTGAGAAGCTATATCGTCGGTTGACTGCCAAGCACCTGTTATGAAACTTGCTGAGCCATTGCCACAGATAGCGTTACGCATGGTGTCATACATACCCACCTTATCATACAGGTAGTCGAAACCTGCACCGATATAATTGCGATACTGGTTAGGATCATACACCTCACCCACAAACACTATATCAGGATACCTGGACTTTACCTTATCAGTAGCCCAAGCCCAGAAAGCGGAAGGCACCATTTCAGCCATGTCGCAGCGGAAACCGTCAACACCCTTCTTTGCCCAGAAGAGCAGGATATCGGTCATCTTGTTCCAGGTATCAGGGATAGGGTCAAAATGTCCGAAGCGTGTCCAGTAGTCCACACCATAATTCAGTTTCACGGTCTCATACCAGTCATTCTTACCCGGACTGGCATCAAAATGGTCGTTACCTGTTGACTTAGCAGGATTCTCCACGTATGGAGGCAGGTTGGTCGTCTGACCGTCATTTGACTCACGCAAATCAAAGTAAGGGTCAAACTGCTGTCCTGGACAGTAGTAGAAATTATTCTGCGGATTAAAGCCGTCGTTGGTATTGTCATCAGCTCCAAGGTCTTTCACCCCTTTTGGCTTAGCAATAGACTTATACTGGCGCGCCACATGGTTAGGCACGAAGTCGATGATGACTTTCATGCCAGCCTTATGCGTGCGTGCTATCAGAGCTTCGAACTCCTTCATGCGCTTATCTACGTTTACAGCCAAGTCGGGGTCAACGTCATAATAGTCGCATATGGCGTAAGGCGAACCAGCCCGACCCTTTACCACAGCAGGATGCTGCGTGGGTATGCCATATTTAGAATAGTCTGTCTGGGTGGCATGACGTATCACGCCTGTGTACCACACGTGTGACATTCCGAGGTCCTTGATTTTCTTCAGCGTCTTGGCATCGAAGTCGTTAAACTTGCCTGAGCCGTTTTCCTCAAGTGTGCCCCACTCTTTGCGCGTAGTATTACGATTACCATAGAGTCTGGTAAATACCTGATAGATCAAAATCTTGTTATTCATAGTCTGTGGATTTTTTATGTTACGATACTTTATTTTGAGGTTCTCCTTTTATGAACGAAGATACGTTTTCTATTGCTATTTTCATCAGTCGCTCACGTGCTGCAAGTGTTGCCCACGCAATATGTGGCGTGATGTGGCAATTCTTTGCCGTAAGGAGTGGCGAACCATTTACTGGCGGTTCTTCGGTAAGCACGTCAATACCTGCCGCATATATTCTGCCTTCGTTGAGTGCTTCGGCAAGCGCCTGTTCATCTATAAGCGGACCACGACCCGTATTGATGAGTATAGCTGAGGGTTTCATCCATGCCAAATGTTCTCGGTTTATTATATGCTTGGTGGATGGTGTGAGTGGGCAATGCAGACTAAGCACGTCGGCTTCCCTGAAGAGTTGCTCCAGCGTTTCCACCTTATTTATATATATAGGCAACTGTGCCTGCTCCTTACTCGTAAACGCCACTACACGCATACCGAGAGCGTGAGCTATCTCTGCCGTCGCCCTACCCGTATTGCCTAATCCCACAATGGCGAAGGTCTTGTCTGCCAGTTCCATCTGTGGCGTGAGGGTAAAGGTGAAGTCTGGACAAGTGCCCCACTCTCCCTTATGCACAGCCTCATCATGAGCAGCTATATTGTTGGTGATATGCAGCAGATGGGCTATGGCGAGCTGTGCCACCGACTGAGTGCTGTAGGCAGGGATATTGGTGACCACGATGCCTCGCTTGCGTGCTTCCTCAACATCAACCACATTATAGCCTGTGGCGAGCACCCCGATATACTTGAGCTTAGGCAACTGCTCCATCACCTGTCTGTCAAACACCACCTTGTTTGTCAGCACCATATCTGCACCCTTGGCACGCTCTACGGTGAGAGAGGCTGGCGTTCGGTCATACTTCTCAAACTCCACCTTCTCTCCGTCAGGAGTGGTGATGTTATACCACGGTTCCCAACTTATATCACCAGGGTTGGCGGCATAGCCGTCCATTTCTACTATCTTCATAAGGTTCAAAAGTTCAAGAGTTCAAAGGGTTCCCGTTAACGTTCTCGTTCCCGTTCTTTTCCCACTCGTTCCACTCCTTCAGAGCTTGTTGCCAGTCAGTCTGCTCATCCTTATTCTCTGCCGCCTTAGCCTCCATATCCTTCTGACGGTCACGCTCACGTTTTGCTATCATATCGGCTATCGTGGCGTCATCAAGAATCTGTATAGCTTTACGGTCTATCGCGGCATATAGTTCGTCTGGTCCGAATGGCTTGCCCGGCTCATTAAAATCAGAGATATTGAATTCATACTTAGTACGCAGTTCGTGGCGAATCTCCTTCTGCTTGAGTCGGTTCGCCTTACACTTCATACGAAGCAGTTTGGCTATCTTGCCTATTTCTGATTGTGAGTATTTATTGCGTCCCATAGGGGTTAAAGGTTAAAAAGTTCAAGAGTTCAAAGGTCAGTATAGCAGCAGCAAGCCCGCAAAGGCTGCGTAAGCAATCATGCGAATAGGATTAATATGCTTTACCTTTACTCCTATTACCGTGGCGAAAAAGATGAATATTGACACCCAGAAATGCCAAGGTGAAACGTCTATCGGAGTAAAGTTGTCGCCGTTACACAACAAGAGAGTTGCAGCAGCCATAAGTCCCACGATGGCAGGTCTCAGACCTAGGAACACGCTCTGTACCACGTTAGACTCCATATATTTCAAGAATAGCTTGCTTATCAAGAGCATCAGTATAAAACTCGGCAGTACCAAGGCAAACGTAGTCGTCAGACTGCCCAGTATGCCCATCAGTTCGCTTGACGTTTCCTTAAACAACGCCGTATATCCGCAGTATGTGGCACTATTGATGCCGATAGGACCAGGTGTCATCTGTGATATGGCAAGGATATTAGTAAACTCCGCAGACGTCAGCCACTGGTGGTTTCTAACCACCTCATGCTGAATCAGCGACACTATACCATAACCTCCGCCAAAGCCGAACAAGCCTATGATAAAGAATGTATAAAATAACGTCAGGTAAATCAATTCAAGTTGAAGGTTGAAGGTTGAAAGTTTAGAGTTAATTATTCCGAAGGTTTTAGGAACAAGCCGTAAACGTAGCCTCCGATACCTGCTGCCAGTATTATATATACAGGATTCACGCCAAGTCCCCATATCAGCAGTGCTGAAGCCAGCGGTATCCAGCAGTTCAGCAAACTTATCTTTGCCTGCTTCATCATGTTGAATGTAGGTATTGCCATCAGCGCCACCACAGCAGGACGTATGCCTGCGAATGCAGCCGCTACCCATGAAACGTGCTGAAACTGCTGAAAGAACATAGCAATAAGCAGTATGCACAACAGCGAAGGTGTTGCCGTGCCCATTGTGGCAAATACCGCTCCCTTAGTGCCATGAAGTTTATTGCCTATGAATATAGACGTGTTGATGGCAAACACTCC
>JAZLBU010000047.1:0-10596 GCA_045613845.1 Prevotella sp.
CGTAATATACCACACCCTCGTGCTCCACCTGCACGTGTACCTTACACATGTCGTCAGAGCCCTTGTTGATAGCCTGGATGGTGAGCTCTTTGAGTTCCATCTGGCGGTGAATAATCTGCTTGAGCGCCTTGATAGAGGCATCCACCGGACCGTTACCCGTAGCGGCAGCCTCAAACACCTCGTTGGCTATCTTCAGTTTGATGGCTGCGATAGGTGTCACGCCCTTACCTGATGTTACCTGCAGTGACTCCATCTGTACCAGATTCTCCGTAGCAGAGGTCACACCAGCAAGAACGAGCAGGTCTTCGTCGCCTAACTGCTTCTTCTTGTCAGCCATCTCGAGGAACTTCTGGTAAATCTTGTCGAGGTGCTCCTGGTCCTTCATCTCTATGCCTAAGATGTGCAGACGGTGCTTCAGGGCTGCACGACCAGAGCGTGCTGTCAATACGATAGCGTTATCGTCTATGCCCACCTCCTTAGGATCCATAATCTCGTAAGTAGAGGTGTTCTTCAGCACACCGTCCTGGTGTATGCCTGATGAGTGAGCAAAGGCGTTCTTGCCCACGATGGCCTTGTTAGGCTGCACGGGCATATTCATCAGCGTGCTCACCATGCGTGAGGTAGGCCATATCTTCTGTGTGTTGATATTGGTCTCGATGCCCAGGTCGGGGTGGGTCTTGAATATCATCGCTATCTCTTCGAGCGAGGTGTTGCCTGCGCGTTCGCCTATACCGTTGATGGTCACCTCCACCTGACGTGCGCCGTTCAGCACACCGGCACAGGTGTTGGCTGTCGCCATACCCAGGTCGTTGTGGCAGTGGGTAGAGAGTATAGACTTACCTGCTGCGAAGGCATCAACGTGCTCGTAGAGGTACTTAATCTTCTCGCCATACTCGTAAGGAGTACGGAAACCCGTTGTGTCAGGTATGTTACATACCGTAGCACCAGCCTTCGTCACAGCCTCTATCACGCGTGCCAGATACTCGTTGTCTGTTCTGCCTGCATCCTCAGCATAGAACTCTACGTCCTCCACATACTTCTTGGCATATTTCACTGCAGCCACGGCACGCTCTATTATCTCCTCAGGCGTGCTGTTAAACTTATACTTAATATGCGTAGGACTGGTGCCTATGCCTGTGTGTATGCGCTTGTGCTTAGCGTATTGTAGAGCTTCGGCAGCGCAGTCTATGTCCTTCTCCACAGCGCGTGTAAGGGCACAGATGGTTGGCCATGTCACGGCCTTTGATATTTCAATCACTGAGTTGAAGTCGCCAGGCGAACTGATAGGGAAACCAGCCTCTATGACGTCAACTCCCAACTGCTCCAGTTGCTTTGCCACCTGAATCTTCTCTACCGTGTTCAGCTGACATCCCGGAACCTGCTCACCATCTCTCAGGGTGGTGTCAAAGATGAATAATCTGTCTGCCATTCTTTATACTTTATACTTTATTCTTTATACTTTATACGTTATCAAACTGCAAATTTACGCTTTTTCTGCGAGATACCCAAATAAATTAGTTTTTTTTAGGACTTAGCAATCCTAACCATGAACCTTCGTCGCCTCGTCTGCCAGTTCAAACATCTGGCGGTCGCCACCTGAATCGCCGTAGGCATATAGGTAGTAAGAGTCGCGCTCAGGTTCTGCGGCGAGCAGTCGGTTTACCTTCTCCTGTCCGTGACAGTTTCTGCCGTCATACTTACCCGTCAGTCGGCCGTCGGCATCCACCGCCAGTCGGGTGCACAGCACGTTCTTTACGCCCAGCATGGCGACGGTGGGTTGCACCCATTCATACACGCTGGCACTCACCACATACACCTCGTGACCCTCGCTCAGGTGCCACTTCAATTTGGCGCAGGTGTCGGGGTTGAGTATCTCCGTGCCACGTTCAGCAAATTCTTTACCCAAACGCTGAAAGTCACTGAGTTTCATACCCTTAAAGAAATAACTCAACAGCACCTCCTTGCACCTGTTATTGTCTATCACCCCCATCACCATCAGTATCATGGCGGGTGTGAGCAGTGCCAGTCCCACGCAGGTTTTCACCCATCCGTGAGTAAACAACAGAAACTCCCACAGCGAGTCCTTCGTTGTCAGAGTACCGTCAAAATCAAATGCTGCTATGTATTTCTTTGGGTTCAAATTTTACAAAAATATCGTTGAGGTCTCAGGTATCGTCTTTTATCTCCTTAGCGAGCAAAGCGAGCGATAACTTCTTTAACTCCTTTAACTCCTGTAGTTTTACAACCTCACTCCGTAAAAGGCTCTCACCAGCCACCTCACGTTCTTAATGTCCAGCGTCTGGCTGTTGCCCACGTTAGTGAAGTTAAACACCATCGAGAGTCCCACGAAATTCGTCTTGAAACTCCTTATCACCGCCCCTCGGCCCGTTATTATCACCTGAGGAAAACGGTAGCTGATGGGGGTTCTGTAATCGTCCATAGTGGTCGACGCCTTGCTGTAAACCATAAACGTAGGCAGTGCCGATATGTGCAGCAGCCACTTCTCCGTAGGCACGCAGTTGTAGCCGTATCCCGCACCTATACCTATATTATTCTGTCGCAGACTAATGGTGTGGCCATCGCCCTCGGCATTGCCCCACTGACCCTGGTATGACACCGCCAACAGCAAACTGCCAGCCGACCTGCGCTGTATGTACGTCTGGGTGAAGGCAGCAGGGTATGAAAAGCGTCTGTGGTTGAAGGCGTAATAGAAGTTCACGTTCAGCGTTCTCACCCTCATATTGTCCGTAGCAAGGTCTCTCTCGCCCTCGCCGTCCTTCTCCATCCAACCCCTGAAGTTCTTAGCATCCTGATAACTCATCTCGCCGCCCCAGCTGTTGCCGTATTTGGTTAGGTTCAGCTCAAAGTCGTGGTACTTGCCCGCCAGTTTGGCAGGGTTCAGCGACAGGTTCATGCCCAGTCCCATATAGCTGGCACCCACGCTCACCGTGGTCTTGTAGTCGGCATCCATCTTAGTCTTAAACCACTGACGGCCCTCCAGCATGCCCTCAGAACGTATCCTCATGCCTGAGAAATTCAGCCTTCCCGTCAGCGTCCATTTCGTCTGCGGACGACTGATGTAGGTAGTGTCAAACGAGGCACGCATATAGTTTGCCGTCAGCATGCTGTCAGCCTTGTGCAGCACCGTCTTCACGCCCTTCGTTTCAGCCTGCGCCGCCATGCTCACCGCCCCCGCTATTATGTATGTCATCAGTCTTTTCACCATAGGCATCCACCCTTTTGACCTGCAAAATTACTGCTTTTTCCTTAAAGAAGCAAGAAAAAAGGGATTTTCTTCTTTAACTTCTAACAACAATAGAGCGCCGAGCTATAATACTCGACGCTCTTGTTGTTTAAGGCTGTGGCTTAGGCTTCTCAGCCAGGTCGATTACTTTGTAATCGAAACCAACGCCAGAGATAGCGCGTGAACTCAGTCCAGAGCTCTTGCCCGTAGCGGCATTCTCAGCCGAGCGAGTGTACTCAGGAGTGAAACGCACCCTGCCACTCTTGATGTTGTCGCCAATGCTCCAATCAGCCTTGGTCAGAGCACCCGAACTGCTGATGCTGGGATAGAAATAACCCAGACGCTCCAGATGGATCTTGTTCGAGTTAGCGATTTCATAAGCCATCACGTCTGCCAGCTCAATGAGCACAGCGTAAACGTCTGACTCTTTGACCGATACATTCGCCTCAATGCGCTTAGCAAGGGCACGAGTGTCGAGAATGTTCGGACAGTAGCTTCTGCCGTACCACAGGTTGTTACCAGTGCGACGCTTGTCTTGTCTGATCGCAACAAAAACTGCCATAATTACCTCCTTTCTCTTTTTAAAGGGTTAAACATAAAAAATAACTTTGCATAGATAATTCCGACTCTCCGCAGTTGCTTTGCTTCCGCATGCGGGTGCTTAGCACCCCCGGGTCGTTACTTAGCTTCCGCACCTGGTAGCATTGCTTCCGCACGCCCTCATTATCTACTACAAAGTTACTAAAAATCAGCGAATTATGCAAGTTTTTCACGCACTTTTTATACCCTTTTCCGCCACTTTTTTCGGTAGCTGTGCTAGGAGGATGACTGTGAGTTTTTTTTGAGTTTTTTAGTCTTGAAAAGAAAGGTGTAAGAAGTTGTTTTATAGGCTCTTAGATAGAGGTTATTGAGTTTTTGAATGTAAAACTCTATTAACTTTTTTTTCTTTTATATAATATAAAAAGTTTTATGGAAAATAGTATAAAAAACTCAAAGCGTATAGCGAAATCAGCCGTCTTTACTGGCTTTGAGACCAATTAGACGGCTGACGAAAAACTCAAAAGTAGCTCAAATTTAGAGTGACTGAGGATGCTGCGCTTGCAGATAGTCGGCTATGTCAAACTTAGGCTCCTCAGGCGGTGCCATGCGCTGACAGAAGTCGCTTACCGTGAAGTTTGCCACATCCCTCATGCTGTCTATGGCTGATGTCCATAGCGGGATGGCATCGCGGTCGGGAATGATTATCACCTCCCTGCCTCTCAGTGGTGCAAGCACACTGCGTTTGAGCATGTTCTTATTGCCCACTGCAAGCCACGTGATGTGTGGAAAGGCGATAGCACCGAACAAGGCATTCTTGGGACTCTCCACCAGCGCCAGCAGACTGTTGGGGTACTGCCTGAGCAGGTGTTCGCCAAACATGCATTCCGAGCGAAACTCAGCGTCCTTTGGCAGTCTGCCCTCCTTTGCCCACATCGTGCCAAGCCAGTAGGTGGTGTTCTTCAGGCAGTGGCAGAAACGGGGCGACTGCGGGTCGGTGTCGTAGCCCTGCACCTTGAGGTTGCATACGCGCCCCTCAATGTCGATGTTGGGAAACACGGTGAGATTGTCCATGCCGTTCATGGAGTAGCTGCCTATGCGGTATTCCTCCGCAGCCCACCTCACCAACTCAGGATTGAACATGCGCATGAGGCACTGGCACAAGGAGTTCTCCACCGTCACCAGCTCATCCACCATACCCTGAGGAATGTACGTGTACGTAGGTTCCTTAGGTTTTGGTTTGGGTTTGGGCTGAGGTTTAGGCATAGGCGTATGAGAGGTGCTCATACTCACTATGCCAAACCTGCTGGAGAGCCAACTGCATGCCTCACGGAAGTCACACTGCTTGCTCTGCATAACGAAGTCTATGACCGACCCACCTCCACTGCACGCAAAGCAGTAACAGCGGTTCTCGTTGGTGCGCTCATAGAGCGTCAGCGAGGGGTGGCTGTCCTCATGCCATGGGCAGAGGGTCTTGCATACTGAGCCCGCCTTGCGTAGCTCATAGCCCAATGCCTGTGCCACCTCCGTAATGGAGATGGCGTTCAGGCGCTGAGTGTCGTAGTGTTCATACGGACTGTTCATGGCTCAATGAGTTTAAGTTTGAAATAGACCGTATTGCCATACTCCACACGGCTGTGAGTGAGAGTGTCAAGTCGATGGTAGAACTTAGACTTGCCCACAGCACGTAGCAGCGAGTCGGTGCAGTATGCTCTGTAAGCCTTGAAGAGTGCACTACCAGCAGTGGTGTATTCCTGTGGCTCACACATCTCGCTGAGGAACATCCTGACGCTGTCTGACTGCATGAGGTACATGTTGAGCGCTTTCCTACAGATGTCACTGCTTGTAAACGCTCTGTGCTCCAAGAAGCCAGGCAAGGCACCTAACACCCAGTTGAGTATGCCAGGCAGTTCCTCCTTGAGCTTCAGGGCGAGTTGGTCATCCTTCTCCTCTTCGGTGATGGTGACGTTGTAGGGCAAGATGAAGATACGGCGGAAATAACCGCCAGTAACCTCAGCACGCGGCATCTGGTTGAAAGCAGCAAAGAACTTGCCGTAGTTGTTGATCTCGCGTGGGTCACGGTACTTACGTTCTATGGTCACACGTTCGCCCGATGCCAACTGCTTGAGCACGTTAGGATTGACATCCTTGCCACTCTCGTGACTGATGTTAAGCATCTTGCCCTCTATGCCAGCACGCTTTATGGCATCGTTGGTAAGGTCGGAGAGGCTCAGGTAACTTACGTTCACCGAACCCAGCAACGCCTCGATAACCTCCAGCGTCACCGACTTGCCGTTCTGTCCCTCACCCTGCAGCCACAGCATCTTCTCCATGCGGTGGTCGGGCATCAGGCAGTAGCCTATAAACTCTGCCAGCACCTGCTGTGCCTCCGCTTCGGGCAGCACGCGGTCAAGGAACCTGTGCCACTGCTGACACTCTGCCGCAGGGTCGTAGGCATAGTCCAGCGTGTAGGTGAACATATCCTCCTTACGGTGTTCACGTAGCTCTACTGTGCCATCACCCTTCAGCTCCAGCGTGCCGTTGAGGGGATTGAGCCACACCTCGCCTGCTGGCACCCTGCGCTCATAACACCCCTTCACGTTGAACGCCACGTTCTCGTAAAGCAGGTTCATAAACGCATGATCCTTACAGTTGGAAACGGGCAGTCCGCAACGCTCCGCACAGCTGTCGATGAACATCTTCCACTTAGCAGGCGCTATCACCTCCCAATGACTGCCTGTGAAGCACATCACCTGCTGTTCGGATTTCGCACGCTGAGAGTAGTCCGTACAGAGCAGCAATCCGTCAGCCGACTGCACCACGGCATCCATCACCAGCTGCCTTAGCTGCTTGTCACAATGCCCCTTGGTGCTTGCCACCAACTGCACTATCTCACTTTGGTGTGACACTACGCCCTCGGCAATTCTGTCAAGCGTCAGTCCCACCATTTCCTGCTCGCGCATAGAGCGCTGAGCTACTAACTTGCCAGCCTTGTCAGCCAGCTCCTGCTCAAGAGAGCAGTTCTTGTTTTTGTCTTCCATTGTTAATCTAATTTTTATGGAAGTTATATGTCTTGCACTTGCAATCTTACCCTAGACAATTTTCGGGGGATTGCGGGCTCCGTGCTCAGAGTTGTCCCTTAATTATATTATATAATACGTTGGAGGTTTACTCTCAACACCAATAAAATTACAACAAACGTTTTTTGCGGTCAAGGGCAAACATGCAAAAACGCAAAAAGCCGTTTGGGAAACGGCTTAAATAGGGAGAATAATAAATGTTAAAAAAAATGCGAGCGCAAATTCGCTCGCAACTTTTCGATGTGTTTATATTTGCTTTCGAGGCATTATTGTACCATAGACAACCTTCAAAATACGTTCAAATTGTTGTTTATCTTTCATTCCAAGTTCGGTTGAGTTGGCCCTTATAATAATAGGTTTAGCTTTTTCATCTACGAAATGTCGCTCAACAAAGTCCCACTGTTTACCTTTCTGGCTAGGCTTCAAAATAGCATCGTAAGGATATTTTTTATCAATACCTAAGAGAACCTTGATAAAAGTTTTCAGGAATTTGTGTGTATTATCATTCTTCCATATTATCTTAGAGTTTTTATTATGCAATAGGATATCAATAAATTCATCCTGCTCTATACTTTGACTATCAATGAAGCCCTCATCGTTCAACACATTATATGCTTTGCTGAGCTTATTCTGAACTTCATACTCCAATGATTGATTAACAATCTCCAGATAGCACTCCGATTGCAGTTTTCGTCCCATCTTATCCAGCAGTTGCTCTGCCACATCTATATCTGAAACGCAGTATTTATCAGGCAAATCATTAGTATAGTATCTATCCACGTAGTAATTAGGATTATCAGCAGGGTTCATTATGCAGGCAACCCCATCTTCCAATTCGTGCATGTCGATATCTCGCTTCAACAGTTGGGCTGCCCAGATACGTCCCACACACTTTAGCAAATCTACAAAGATAGCAAAGCAGTAAAGCATAGAATATCCACTGACTGTTCTGTTATACCTGATATTGTCAGCCACATCACGTAGCCATTTCCCATCACGTTCGCGCTTGTCAGCTTCCACTGTATAGTTTATATCACGCAATGATTGAACCATCACATCTGAATATATCCTTTGCGAGAAGCCCCTTACTCTCTTCATCGTGTCAATCGCCATCTGGCGACATTGGTCTTTATTTTTTTCTTTTAGCATCTCAGCCACAGCATTACGCATTTTAGCAAAGACATCGAGAGTTAACTCCTTTACCCTCTGCCGAATCAAGAACTCTGTCCACAGGATATCCTCTCCCTTAAATAACGTGCCAGTGGCATTATGCTCCGTGATAATTATCTGCATGCACTTGGTGGCAAGTCCACTAATTCCATACATCTCTATCATCTCGTTGTAAATAACCCTATCCGTCCGTCCCTCAGGATGCCAGCGAAGTATGTCTTGCTTGTAGGCATAGGTAAGATATAATTCATTGAGCTGCACTATCGCATTTGATATGTCTTGCGGCATTTCTGCCAACAGAGGTCTCATGTCTAACTGATGTTGCAGTTCTTTTAGCAAATGCTCACGTTTTCCAAGTGCCTCACGTGGTATCTCGTCTTTCCTCCAAACCTTCCGCAGGTTCCATTTGTTCTTCTCATAGAATTGTTCCACACACTGCTTCTGGTATTCAGAAAACAACTCTTCAATACTATTGGCATCCAAATGGTCGGCAAGATACTTCACAATGCCTCCCTTTTGTTTTTGCAAAGCCTGTCTAATCTGCTTATTCTTCTTGATAAAATCAGGTAAGCTATTACTCATATTATGTATCCTTTCTTTAAAATTTTACTTATATCCACAAGATTGTTCATTTCCTTGTTCGTTTTACAAAGTTACAAAAAATTTTGGCAGAAACAAAAAATATTGTTACTTTTGCAAGGGTTAAATCTAAGCAACTCTGGAATGGCGGAAAGGGATGAATGGCAATGGCAGGAACTCGGCACGGCATGGCGAGGGGTGGGCGTGTATCACGTCACGCTGACGGTGCCGTCGCGTGAGCCGTTGTTAGGCACACTGGTGATGCCTGGCGGCGATCCCACGAAGGCGCGGGTGGAGCGTACGGCGCTGGGGAATGCTGTGGTGGATGAACTGTATGTGATGTGCAGGCATTATCCCATGATTCGCATTCTGCAGTTCTGCCTGATGCCTGACCACCTGCATGCTGTTATTCACGTGACGAGGGTGATGGAGACGAGCATCCGAAGCGTGATTCGCGGATATTGGCAGGGAGTGAAGAAGCTGGGCAGGGCGCATACTTTGGCGGTTGCACGCGAATTAAATTCGCTGAAAACAAACGAAGGGGGTGCAGGCACCACAACTGCTGTAACAAACGAAGGGGGTGCAGGCACCACAACTGTTGTAACAAACGAAGGGGGCTATGCCTTTCCTATCTTTACGGAGCGGCCGTTTATACGCCCCTTGTCACGGAGGGGACAGCTGAATAGCATGATAAGGTACGTGCAGATGAACCCTCAGCGGCTTGCTACTAAGCGCATGAAGCCTGGATACTTCAGGGTGCAGAAAGGGATAGTGATAGGCAACAGAAGCTATGACGGTGTGGGAAACGTGGCGCTGCTGATGGAAGGTGCTTTTGCCCCTGTGCACGTGAGGCGCACGATGGTGGAGAAGGCGAAGCGGGGGGATGACCAGGAACTGCGCGACTATAAGAACGCCTGCGTGCTGAAGGCACGCGAGGGGGTGGTAATGGTATCGCCGTTTATCTCTCCAGACGAGAAACAGGTGATGCAGGTGCTGCTGGAGGAGAGGCACCCATTCATCTTGCTTACCGACAATGGTTTTCGTGATTACTACAAACCGACGGATGCACTTTTCGATGCATGTGCCGCAGGGCGTCTGCTTATACTGAGCCCTTGGCAGTACGACGATGGTAAACGCCACATCAGTCGTGAGGAGTGCGTGGCGCTTAACAATATGGCTGAGGAGATATGTTGCCAGCTGTGATTGACGGAGGCAGAACGGTAATAGAAAACTGCCAGATGCTCTGCCGAGAGTGTAACCGCAGGAAGGGCGCGAAATAAAATCACACAAGCCGATGGGCACTCTCGCTCCACCGGCTTTGTTGTTTATTGGTTCGAGGGGGGTAACGACTCTAGTTCCGTTAGAATAGTTCGGAGTGACTGCCCAAGCGGAGCAGGTCTATAGTCTTATCATCAATCCATATCAGGAGCGTGTCAGATTCTATATGACACTCCATACAGCCCTTGTAATTCCCGTGAAGTGGATGAGGATAATTCTCTTCGGGAATAGGTTCTTCGTTTTCGAGCAAACGTAATATTTCCAATAACTTGGCTATTTTAGTTGGTTGATGCTTGATACGTTTGAAGTCTTTTTTGAATTGCGAAGAATAGTGTAATGTTTTCATTCCTCAATAGACTTTATCATAGCATCAACACTACTGGTATCGACAGTGCCAGCATATACGCCCTCTCTTGCTTCAGCAATAGCTGCAAGAGTCTCTTTGTTGGGGGTTACTGTCAAGTCCTCTTCCCTGATAGGGATTATGGCAAAGAGCTGATCTCTTCTACGGATATACACCTGCTCACCCGCACATGCCATGTCTAATGAACTTGCCATGTTGCTGCGAAAGTCTCTGACTGAAATCTGGCGCATGATTGTATCTGTTGTTTTGTTGATTGTATTTGTTTCTGCCGCAAAATTACAAACAAATCTGTAAACTACCAAACAAAACGTGTACTTTTTTGTGTACACAAATATTTTTTTCGG
>JAZLBU010000048.1:0-8113 GCA_045613845.1 Prevotella sp.
GTGGAATATCTTAGCTCCCGTCTGTAGGTCAACACACTGATACTCCATTGGACCAGGATTGCCAGAACAACCAGCATCCACTGCCCATGCCACTGCCTTCACCTCTGGGGGCAAAGGCAGCACTGTGTCATTCCTGTATGTTGGAGGATTCTCTAGCAACCTTCAGACTTTTGAACTTTCGAACTTTCGAACTTTTGAACTTTCGAACTTTCGAACTTCTACCTTACATCCTCTCTGGCACTTCTATGCCGAGCAGAGCCATACCATTCTTGATGGTCTTGGCAACGTTGGCAGCTATCACGAGGCGCACCTGCTTCTGTTCCTCAGTCTCAGCATTGAGAATAGAGAAGTCATGATAGAACTGGTTGAATGCCTTGGTGAGCTCATAACAGTAGTTGGCTATGCCTGACGGACTGTAGTCCTTGCCTGCCTGTGCTACTGCATCGCCATATTCAGAAATCTTCTGGATGAGGTCGATTTCTTTAGTTGAGAGAGACTCACCCCCAGCCCCTCTCTTGAAGAGAGGGGAGGAATCTGCTTCTCCCGCCTTCCTCAATATACTCCTTATTCTCGCATAAGTGTATTGTATGAATGGACCTGTGTTACCATTGAAGTCGATGGACTCTTCTGGGTTGAAGAGCATATTCTTGCGAGCATCCACTTTGAGGATGAAGTACTTCAGCGCACCCATACCTACTATGCGTGCTATCTCTTGCTTCTCCTCCTCGCTCATATCGGCATTCTTACCCAGTTCATCACTGGTCTGGCGCGCATCGGCTATCATGGTGGCTATGAGGTCGTCGGCATCCACCACCGTACCTTCTCTTGATTTCATCTTGCCGTTAGGCAGTTCCACCATACCGTATGAGAAGTGCACCAGGTCCTTACCCCACTTAAAGCCGAGTTTGTCGAGCAGTATTGAGAGCACCTGGAAGTGGTAGTTCTGTTCGTTGCCCACCACATATATCATCTTGTCGATAGGGAAATCCTGGAAGCGGAGCTTCGCTGTACCTATATCCTGAGTCATATACACTGAGGTGCCATCGCTGCGCAGAAGGAGTTTCTCGTCCAACCCCTCCTTGGTGAGGTCAGCCCATACCGAACCATCCTCTCTTCTGTAGAAGAAACCTTTCTCCAGTCCTTCCTCTACCTTATCTTTTCCTTCCAGATAGGTGTCTGACTCGTAGTATATCTTGTCGAAACTTACGCCGAGTGCCTTGTATGTCTCGTCAAAACCAGCATACACCCACTCGTTCATCTTAGCCCATAAGCCACGCACCTCAGGGTCGTTCTGCTCCCATTTCACCAGCATCTCGTGAGCTTCCTTGATGAGCGGAGCCTCCTGCTTCGCCTTTTCCTCGTCCATGCCCTGTGCCACGAGTTCCTTAATCTCCTCGCGGTAGTGCTTGTCGAAGGCTACGTAGTAGTCGCCAATGAGGTGATCGCCCTTCTTGCCTGATGTCTCAGGTGTCTCGCCGTTGCCCCACTTGAGCCAAGCGAGCATAGACTTACAGATGTGTATGCCCCTATCGTTGACTATGTTGGTCTTCACCACCTTGTTGCCGTTTGCCTGCATAATCTGTGCCAGCGACCAACCCAAGAGGTTGTTTCTCACATGTCCCAGATGCAGAGGTTTGTTGGTGTTGGGTGATGAATACTCTATCATCACCAGCGGACTGTCTTCCTTTGCCTGCTTCTCACCATAGTGTGGGTCGGCATCTATCTTGGCGAGCAGCTCCAACCAAGCCTCGCTACTTA
Source organism: Prevotella sp. (assembly GCA_045613845.1). GTDB lineage: Bacteria > Bacteroidota > Bacteroidia > Bacteroidales > Bacteroidaceae > Prevotella. Next base: position 1,759 of record JAZLBU010000048.1, read on the forward strand.
TTGAGAGGTTAAGAAAGCCCTTCACCACATTGTAGTCACTCACTGCCGTACAGTTTGCCTTCAGGTATTCGCCTATCTCCTGTGCTGTAGTCTCTGGTGCCTTTTTCGACATCTTGAGGAATGGGAATACTACGAGTGTGAGGTTGCCCTCAAACTCTGCACGAGTTTTCTGCAACTGCACCATCTTCTCTGGCACATCCTGTCCGTAAAGTTCTTTTATCGCGGCAATAGCCACTTGCTGTATCTCTTTTTCCAATGTCTTGCTATTTTGTCGTTATGTCGTAATTTCGTAATAACGTAATGTCGTAATATCGAAATGTCGAGGGAGAAGATTATCCTACCTGTGACCCTGGCTTCACATTCTTTGATGTGGTAGCAACTGAGAGCGAGCCGTCAAAGTCTACTGCTGAGAGTATCATGCCCTGACTCTCCTCACCCATCATCTGGCGTGGTGCGAAGTTTGCTACGAACAGCACCTGCTTGCCCACCAGTTCCTGAGGGTCTTCGTAGTATGCTGCTATGCCTGAGAGGATTGTTCTGCCCTCAGGTGTTCCGTCGTCAATGTGGAACTTCAGCAGTTTCTTTGATTTCTTCACCTTCTCACATGAGGTAACAAGTCCCACACGGATATCGAGTTTCTCGAAGGTTTCAAAATCCACATTCTCCTTTACTGGTTCTGGTTCATAGTCAGCAGCCTCGTTGGCTTTCTTGGCATCATCCAGCTTCTTCAGCTGTGCCTCAATCACGCTGTCCTCTATCTTCTCGAAGAGCAGTGATGGCTCAGCCAACTGGTGACCAGCCTTCAGAATGTCCATGCTGCCAAGCTGTTCCCAACTGAACTCGCTGAGGTTGAGCATCTCACGCAGTTTCTTTGATGAGAATGGCAGGAATGGCTCGAAGGCTATGGCGAGGTTGGCGGTAAGCTGGAGACATACATAAAGTATTGTCTTCACCCTCTCAGGGTCTGTCTTCCACACCTTCCACGGCTCACACTCGGTGATGTAGCGGTTGCCTATGCGAGCTAGGTTCATAGCCTCTTTCTGTGCCTCGCGGAACTTAAACTGCTCCAGATAGGTCTCTACGTCGGCCTTCACATTCTTAAACTCGTCGATGGCCTGCTTGTCCACATCCAGCAATTCGCCACACTCAGGCACCTTGCCCTCGAAATACTTCTTGGTCAACTGCAGGGCGCGGTTTACGAAGTTGCCGTATATAGCCACCAACTCCGAATTGTTGCGCTCTTGGAAGTCACGCCAAGTGAAGTTGTTATCCTTGGTCTCAGGTGCATTGGCAGTGAGCACATAGCGCAACACATCCTGCTTGCCTGGCAGGTCCACCAGATATTCATGCAACCACACAGCCCAGTTGCGTGAGGTTGATATCTTGTCGTCCTCAAGGTTCAGGAACTCGTTGGCTGGCACATTATCGGGCATTATGTAACCACCATGTGCCTTCATCATTACAGGGAAGATGATGCAGTGGAACACTATGTTGTCCTTGCCTATGAAGTGCACCAGACGGGTGTCATCATCTTGCCACCATTTCTGCCATGAGCCCCACTTCTCGGGGTTGCTGTCGCAGAGCTCCTTGGTGTTTGAGATATAGCCTATAGGGGCATCAAACCACACATAGAGCACCTTGCCCTCTGCGCCCTCGATTGGCACAGGTATGCCCCAGTCCAGGTCGCGAGTCATAGCACGAGGCTGAAGGTCCATATCCAACCAACTCTTACACTGTCCATAGACATTTGAGCGCCATTCCTTGTGGCCAGCGAGTATCCACTGCTTCAGCCACTCCTGATACTTACCCAGAGGCAGATACCAGTTCTTCGTAGCCCTCTTCACCAGTCCATGACCAGGGTTGTTCTTGTTGGTTGGGTTGATAAGCTCGTCAGGCGAGAGTGTAGCACCACACTTCTCACACTGGTCGCCGTAAGCATTGAGGTTATGACAGCGAGGACACTCACCCACTATGTTGCGGTCGGTAAGGAATTCGCCTGTCACCTCGTCACAATACTGCTCCTCAGTTATCTCCTCCAACTCACCCTTATCATATAAGGTACGGAAGAAGTCGGAAGCAAACTTATGGTGAATCTTCGATGTGGTGCGACTGTATATGTCGAATGAGATGCCAAACTCCTCGAAAGACTTCTTTATTATGTTATGGTAGCGGTCCACCACCTCCTGTGTGGTTATGCCTTCCTGCTTAGCACGAATAGTTACGGGCACACCGTGCTCGTCTGAACCACCGATAAACAATACCTCACGTCCTTTCAGTCTGAGGTAACGCACGTATATGTCAGCAGGCACATACACACCTGCCAGGTGACCAATATGCACTCCGCCATTAGCGTAAGGCAGTGCCGATGTCACCGTAATCCTCTTATAGTTTTTCTGTTCCATGTCTTCTACTTTCGAACTTTTGAACTTTTGAACCTTTGAACTTTCAGGTTCGTTTCAACTTGCAAAGTTACACTTTTTTTCCCACATACGCAAATTTAGCTTTTATTTCCTGCGCTTTGCTTCAGTCAGTACTCGCTATACTCCTATGTTTTCCCGCTATACTCCTATGTTTTCCTGCTATGCTTCTATGTTTTCTAGCTATGCTTTTATGACGTGAAGCAATGCTTCTTAATAACAAAATAGGTTAGTTTAAATAACAAACTAGGCTAGTTTGTTGAACAAAGTAGGTTAGTTTGATGAACAAAGTAGGCTAGTTTGTTTTTCAAAGTAGGCTAGTTTGTTATATAAAAGCTATGCTACAACAGACAGAAGTAATGCCACAATAGGCTAAAGCAATGGTGTAATTCATAGAAGCCTCGTTAGGATACACAACAAAGGGACTGCTCCGATTAAGGAACAGTCCCTTTGCAATTGATTGTAATTTTAGTTAGATAAGGATTGTATTGTTACTCTTAGAGGTCAATGTCAAGACCTGCTGCAAATACGCGGTTGCGACGTGTGAACTTGTTGTTTGAGCCATTGCCATCACGATAGTCAGGTGCCTGCTCATAGTCACGATAGTTAGTCTGGAAGTAACCTACGTTAACAGCCATCTTCTCATTGATCTTATACTTCACACCAGTACCAAAGCTCCATGAGTTGGTGACAAAGGTGAGGTCAGTCATGTACTCATCGGTGTTGCCGTAGTTGGTGGTCTGGATACCGCCTGAGACGGTCCAGCGCTTGTCCTTGCCGAAGTCGTACTCCACACCTGCAAGCCACTCGTTAGTGCCACGTGAGAGCATCTGGTTCTTGTCGTCGTGACGGTTGCCGTCAGCATCGAAGTAGGTCTTCTTAGCCTGACGGTCGTAGAAGTGGTGGTAGCCAACATCGAAGCGCAGACCCTTGAGAGGCTCAAGCTCAAGACCGAGGGTTAGCAGTGCTGGAGTATCCTCGCGCACGCTTGTACCATCTACAAACTGGTTGACTATTGGGAAGAGTCCTGCCTCGTCAACAGTAGAGCTGTTGGTCATGTTCATCTTAGTGCGGAACTCATACTTGAAGGCAAAGTTGACCCACTTATACTTAACGTCAAGACCTATGATAGGACATACGCCAAAGCCGTTCTGGTCTGACTGCAGATACACACCATTATAATACTTAGCCAGTTGGCTTGACTGTTGTGAGAGTTGCTCACCTGTCTGAGTAATCTCCTGCAGTGCCTGCATATTACCAGCCATAGCTGCCTTCACACCTGCTTCGTATATTGAGTTGCTGATGCTGTTGAAATGCTCAGCCAATGTCTGAGTGCCCTGAGTGGTGTTTACCTTAATATTCTTAATCTCAGCCTTATAGCCTGCCATACCATAGAGGAAACGTACACCTGCATAGGCTGACACCTTGATATCCTTAGCGTCAACTATCTTGTAGGCTGCACCAAGAGTACCACCAAAATAGTACTGACGACCCTCCATATAAGCATCGCTGCTATAGCCTGTAGACATTGGCACATCAACACCAAGATTGTATTTTGTGTTGAAGAGAGCGTTCAGATTGGTTGTAACTGGAGAAAGCAGACCAGCCCACACACGACCTACTGCAGCATCGAATGAACCCAGACCTGTATCAAAGATACACTTACCACCACCGCCTGATACGGCACCTGATGCCTGGAAAGAGAACTTCTTCCAGTTGTATGCCAGCTGCACTGAAGGAATGAATGGAGCTGTCGCTATACCACGATAGTGCTTGGTGTCGTTGCCACCATTGTTGGCATCATACTTAAGCACAGGATTCTGTGTGTCAATAATACGACGTTGCCAAGCCAACTGCCAGTTTAATGACATGTGCCAGCCTTCTGGCATCAAGGCAACACCTGCAGGGTTGCCGTACACACCATCAATGCCTATCGCTGCATCACGCGCTGGGTTACGAATGAACGCTGCGTTCTGGTTGGTGTTTGACATCATACCACCAGCATTAGCAGTTGAGAGTTGAGAGTTGAAAGTTGAAACTTGAATGTAAAATGCTAATAAAAGAAATAATACCTTTTTCATTGTCTTGTTATCCTATATTTTTGCACATTTTTAATTTCGGTGTGCAAAATTACTACAACTTCTACTATATACCCACATTTTGTTCTATCTTTCCTCTCGCTGTTAACTCATATTAACACTTGAAAGGTTTTCTTATCTATTTGTGCTCCTTTATTTTGTTCTGCGCTCGTTTTTTAGTAACTTTGCACAAACAAATGAACATGAAATACTTTTTTATATACTCCATCGCACTGCTTATGTTAAGCATGAGCGCAACGGCACAGGAGAACCCCACTCGCACTCCACGCAAGTTGCCAAAACTCATACAGTGGGTGAAAGACTACATGGACACCACCACCGTCAAGGGCATCGACCGCAACTATATCGAGGTGCCTGAAAAGGAGTGGACTGCTGAACTCACAAGCACAGTGAACCATGCCTCGCTAAAATTGGAGGCTGACTGGAAATTCCTGGGTATTGACGGACTGCTGACCGCCAAAACGAGCAATAATGTGGCTACATCGCTGGGTTTGGCGATAGCCTACAGAAGCTACGGCATAGGATACTCAAAGATACTAAATGGCAGGGGTTCCATATTCTCAATCGGCTTCAGCGGTTCTAACTATGCCATCAATGCCAACATAACCAACTATAGCAGCGATAAGCCACATGTGAGTTTCAGGGGCACCTTTGAAGACGAGCACTTCGACGAGGAAACAGAAGAAAAGATAGACGACCCCATAAACGTGAGGACATTCTTTATCGATGGCTATTACATCTTTAATAGTAAGAAGTTCTCTTACCTCGCAGCCTATACCCCATCGCTCATACAGAAACGCTCGGCAGGCTCAGTAATAGCTGGTGCTATGTACTTCCACGCAAGAACCAACTACGAATCTACTAACAACGTTGAAATGCTATTCGCCATGCAGGGAGTGGGCAAGATTAAAGTAGATCAGGCGAGCATAGGTGTAGGTTACGCATACAACTGGGTGCCCATGCGCGGAATGGTGGTAAACGCTTTGGCAATGCCTATGCTGACACTCTACAATAGAACTAAGATATACAGTTATGACTTCAAACCAAAAGAAGGAGTACAATATACTGAAGAGGACTATTCGTTTGACCCTGCCGACTATGAGGTGGGAGATGAGATCGACGTAACCAAAACTCCAAACAAAGTAAGACTGAACTTTGACGGTCGCATAGCCTTGGTGTATAACTGGGACAACTGGTTTGTGCGCACCAACGCACAGTTTAACACCTTCAAGTTTGGACACGAGAACACCTCAGGCAGATTCTCTAACTGGAGCGTCTATGCCTCTGTAGGAAGAAGATTTTAAAGATCAAAGATTGAAAATTGAGAATTGAAGATCTATGAGAGCAGTAATACAAAGAGTGAGCAAAGCCTCAGTGACGATAGTCAATGAGAACGGGAACGGGCTCCGCGAAGCGCCTGTAATCGGACGCGAAGCTACGCTTGCAAGGCAAGAACACCAACTGGAGCGCAAGAACGATAACGGAAACAAAACGCCAAAGGCGGAGATAGGTCAGGGTTTCCTCGTACTGTTGGGGTGCTGTAATGACGATACTGAGAAAGATATAGAGTGGCTAAGCCGCAAGATAGTGAACCTCCGTGTTTTCGACGACGAGAACGGAGTGATGAACAAGAGCATCATTGACGCAGGCGGCGACATACTGGCGGTATCGCAGTTCACCCTATGGGCAAGCTATAAGAAAGGCAACCGTCCCAGCTATCTGCGTGCTGGAAGTCACGAAATAACACAGCCCCTCTACGAAAAGTTCGTAAAGAGGCTGTCTGAAGACCTCAACAAACCCATCGGCACTGGCGAGTTTGGTGCCATGATGGATGTGGCT
>JAZLBU010000049.1:0-8620 GCA_045613845.1 Prevotella sp.
GCCTGACGTGCCAGGTAGGTGAACACATGGTCCATATCGGGTTGATGGAGACTGCGCTTGAGCTCATCAGGAGTGCCTATGGCACTTATCTTGCCATCCACCATAATAGATATGCGGTCGCAGTATTCAGCCTCGTCCATATAGTGGGTGGTAACAAAGACCGTGATGCCACGATGGGCTGCATCATAGATGAGTTCCCAGAACTGGCGACGAGTAGCAGGGTCGACACCTCCTGTGGGTTCGTCGAGGAACACTATGGCAGGTTCGTGGAAGATGCTCACGGAGAAAGCCAGTTTTTGTTTCCAACCAAGAGGCAGCGACCCCACGAGGTCGTTTTTGTGGGTTTCAAACTTCAGCTGGTGCAGTAGCTCATCAGTCTTAGTCTGGATGACATCATCCTTCATGCCATAGATGCCTGCGAAGAGTCGGATATTCTCAGCCACCGTCAGGTCCTCATACAGAGAGAAACGCTGCGACATATAGCCGATATGTTTTTTGATTTGTTCATGTTCGGTGCGTATGTCGAAGCCAGCCACACGACCACTGCCACTGGTGGGTTGGTTCAGTCCGGTGAGCATGTGCATAGCTGTGGTTTTGCCTGCACCATTGGCTCCGAGAAAACCGAATATCTCACCCCGCTTGACAGAAAAAGAGATGTCGTCAACGGCATGGAAATCGCCAAAAGCCTTGACGAGGTGTGAGACCTCGATGACAGACTCTCCCCCAGCCCTCGCTGTGAGGGAGGGAGCAGATTGTTGTGACTCAGTCGCAACAAACGACAATGGAGGCGGATTGAAAATATCCTTGAACTGATCCAGAATAATCTCAGGTTTGTCAATGCCCATCACCGTGCCCTCACTCAGGAATGCCACACGTTCGCATTGGCGCACCTCATCGAGATAGGGTGTTGATGCCATGATGGTGATATCACGTTCCTTCAGCATGGAGAGCATCTCCCAGAACTCCTTACGACTCACGGGGTCGACACCCGTAGTGGGTTCGTCGAGGAAGAGCACACTGGGCTGATGAACCAATGCACAGGAGAGAGCCAGCTTCTGTTTCATACCACCCGACAGCGCCCCAGCCTTGCGATCCTTAAATCGCTCTATCTGCGAATAGATAGCCTTGATGGAGTCATAGCCCTCGTCAACGGTGGTGCCAAAGAGTGTGGCAAAGAACTGCAGATTCTCCTCCACCGTGAGGTCTTGATACAGCGAGAAACGTCCAGGCATATACCCCGCACGTTTGCGGATGTCGCTCATCTGCTTCACCACATCGAAGCCATCCACCGTAGCCGTACCCTCATCAGCCAATAGCAAGGTGCAGAGTATGCGGAACATCGACGTCTTGCCTGCTCCGTCAGGACCAATGAGGCCGAAGACCTCACCCTTGCCCACAGAGAACGATACGTCATGCAAAGCCTGAACCTTGCCGTAACTCTTGCTGATATGACTGACCTCAATGGCATTCATAATTATCAATTGTCAATTATCAATTATCAATTGAATTTCACTTCGCCATACATACCTATCTTCACGTATCCATCATTCTTGATGGCAACCTTCAGGGCATAGACCAGGTCGGCACGTTCATCGTCAGTGAGAATGGTTTTGGGGGTGAATTCCGATTTGCTTGAAATCCAACTCACCGTGCCCAGGTATTCTTTCTTTTTGCCATCGCCATAGTCAGCAAAGACCTTAGCCTTCTGTCCCACCTTGATATTCTGCAACTGTGCCGAGGTGACATAGGCACGAATGAACATCTGAGAAGTGTTAGCCATCTTAAACAGCGGTTTGCCAGTAGCCACGAACTCACCCTTCTCAACATATTTCTCAAGCACTGTGCCTGCTACAGGAGTGGTGATATGACACTTGCGCAACTGATCCTGCAATTGTGAAACCTGCACATCGGTGGTTGAGATTTGAGAGTTGAGGGTTGACAGTTGGTTGCTCAGAGTGGAGATCTGCGCATCGAGTTGTTTCTGCAACACCTTCACCTGGTTGGTGGCATCATCGAGCATCTTGCTCGGAGCAGCCCCATCAGCCACCAGTTCCTTATATCGCTGTTGGTCTTGCTTTGCCTTAGCCAATAGCTGACGAGTGGCCGCTATCTGTGCCTCCATATTAGGTTTCTGACTCTGATACACCACTTTGGTAGCACCAGCCTGCTTAATCTTCAGCCATATCTGTGTGGTGTCAATCACTCCCACCTCTTTGCCGAGAGCGATGTTGTCACCCTCATTCACATCAAACTTAGTCAGCGCTCCGCTCTGCTCAGCAGCCACAGTCACCTCAGTAGCCTCGAAAGTGCCCGTAGCATCGAATTCCTTCTCATTGCCTGCGCAGCCTGCCAGCATAGCCAGTGTTGCTGCTATTATACATGTAGTTGCTTTCATATAGTCGTTTTGCTTAATTGTTCACCGTATATTTAAGGTCGTAGATTTCTTTCAGCATCTCTATTTCGTGTACCCTCTGCTGTACCTTGGCAGCATTCTCGCTGTTGATTTCCTTCACAAGGTCGTTAACATCGATAATGCCATGCGAGAGCTTAGACTCAGCAGCCTTGCGGATAGACGAGCGCAGGGTGATAATCTCATCATCGTCGGCCATCAGTGTCTTATAACGCTCTATGTTCTCGTTTTGCTGAATCTGTTCCAGGTTATTATTGAAGAGAAACACATCACGCTGAACATTAAACATAGAACGTTGGGCATTGAGTTTTGCCTTATCATTCTTACGAGTGTAGAGGGCACCAATGTTCCAGGTGAGACGTGCACCAACCATTCCGTTGAGCGACCATTTGTGGTTCATCATATCCTCAAACATATTATAGCCAGGATAACCATAGTAACCCTGAGCAAACACTCCCAACTTAGGCATCAGTGCAGCATTGAGTGATTTCTCCTGAGCATCAGCCAGTCGCAACTGGGCATCAATGGCCTTGAGTTCGGGTCTTTGATCAGTTAGTTGCTGTGGTACAGCAACAGACTGGACTGGCTTTACAGGCTCCTTCACCTCAATGCCACAGAAAGTGGAGAGCATTCTCACCAGAGACTGCCTCTGTGATTGCAGGCTAGTCATCTGTTGCACCACATTCAGACGTTCAGCTTTTACATTCAGGTAGTCGCTCTCAGCAGCCGTACCATTCTTCACCATTGAGGCGAGTTTCTTCTCATTTTGTGCCAACAGATTCTGTAGGTCTTGGTTTAGCACTATCTGTTCGTCAATCAGCAACAGTCCGAAGTACATCTCATTCACGCGTTTGCGTACATTATACATATTCACTTCATTCTGTGCTGCTTGCACCTCGCCTTGCTTTCGGGCTATCTCCTTCTGACTCCTGATGGCACCACCATCAAACAGGGTCTGTTGCACATCGATGCCCACACGATACTGGTCTTTCTTCAGTCCCTCAAGGTTTAAGCCCATCTGTCTGAGCATTCCCCTCATCTCATCAGGCCATGCCATCACATCACTCTGATAAGTAGCCTGAGCCGATGCCGACACCTGAGGCAACCATCCTTTCTGAATGTTAGCCACCGTTAGGTCGGTAGTCTCCTTTATCAACCCATATTGCCGTATCAGTGGGTAGTTACGTTCAGCAGCCTGCTGACAGTCCTCCAGCGACTGAGCCTGAGCCATTATGGGTAGCATGAAAAGTGCTAAAAAGATTCTTCGCATAAAAATTTTGTTTGGTAAGCTGTGGGCAAAGATACGAATTTTTGTTTGATAAGAGATAAAAAATGTAAGACTTTTTTTGTTTTGGTAGGGATTTTTTTGTAATTTTACACCCAAGTTTGACGATAACCATAACCATAACGATAACCATAACGATAACTATGAACTTCCTTGAAGAAAAAATTCTGTCGGACGGAAACATCAAGCAGGGCAATATCCTGAAGATTGATAATTTTCTGAATCACCAGATAGACATCGACATTATGCGCCAGATAGCCTACGAGCTGAAGCGCCGTTTTCGTGGTGTAGTGATTAACAAGGTGCTCACCATAGAGGCGAGCGGCATAGCCATAGCTACGATGCTGGGCGATGTGTATGACGTGCCTGTGGTGTTTGCCAAGAAGAGTGAGACGGCTAACAGCACTGACGACAAATACGTGTCGCAGGCTTATTCATTCACGCATAAGAAGATGAATAATGTGTTTGTGTCAAGACCTTACCTGCATGCTACGGACAAGGTGCTGATAGTAGACGATTTTCTGGCTGACGGTCAGGCGATGCATGCCTTGATAGACCTGGTGCATCAGGCTGGTGGCGAAGTGGCTGGCATAGGCATAGCCGTGGAGAAGGGTCAGCAGAAGGGTGGACAGGTGCTCAGAGAGGAGGGCTACCGCCTGGAGTCGATAGCCATAATAGACGAAATGGATTGGGAAACGCAAACGATTAAATTTAGGGAGCAGTGAAATCAAATATTTATCAAATTGACGGCCGAATGCCACTGTTGCAGGCCGTGCCTTTCGGACTGCAGCATGTGCTGGCAATGTTCGTAAGTAACATCACACCTATTATTATATTGGCAAATGTGGTGGGCATAGAGCCTGCCATCAGTGCTGTGCTGATACAAAACTGTATGGTGATAGCGGGCATAGGCACGCTGGTGCAGCTGTATCCTATATGGCGCATAGGTTCCAGACTGCCTATAGTGATGGGTATCAGTTTTACCTTTCTGTCGCTCAATATAGCCATTGCCACTTCGCAGGGCATGGGAGTGCTGATGGGAGCCGTGATAATAGGTGGACTGGTGGAGGGGCTGTTGGGTCTCTTTGCTAAATACTGGATAAAGCTTGTGCCCCACCTTGTAGCAGCCACTGTGGTTACGGCGATAGGCTTCTCACTGTTGCCTATAGGTGCCAACTCCTTTGCTGGTGGTGTGGGAGCAGAAGATTTTGGTTCGATGCAAAACTGGATAGTGGGCACCTTCACCTTGCTGGTGTGCTTAGGATTTCAGGTGTTTGCCAAGGGATTTGCCCGTTCGCTGTCAGTATTGTTTGGACTCATAGCGGGCTACCTACTCGCCCTGTGCATGGGTATGGTGAGTTTTGCAGGAATGGAGAATGTGGGCATAGTATCATTGCCACGGTTGTTGCCCTTCAAACCTGAGTTTGAGATAGGAGCGATACTCTCCATGATAGCCATCTTTATGGTGTCAGCCACTGAAACCATAGGCGACACCAGCGCACTGTGTAATGGAGCCCTGAAGCGCAACCCTCACAAAGTGGAGATGGGTGCCAGCATATCATGTGACGGTTTTGTGAGCAGTTTGGCAGGCCTCTTTGGTTGTACACCAATCACCTCATTCAGTCAGAATGTGGGTTTGGCAGCTATGTCGGGAGTAGTAAACCGTTTTGCCATTGCCACAGGAGCCTGCATCATGATACTGGGAGGTATATTCCCTGCAGTGGGTATGGTGCTGACCACCATTCCTCAGGCTGTGCTGGGTGGATGTTCCATCATGATGTTTGGTTCGATAATGTTTGCTGGTTTCGGTATGATGGCAAGATGTGGTTTCTCTAACCGCAACATGATTATAGTATCGCTGTCACTGAGCATAGGACTGGGATTCACTCAGGCGTCAGAGATGTTCACCATCTTCCCACAGATTATCCGCACCATATTTGCTGAAAACTGCGTAGCAGTGGTGTTCCTGTTGGCAGTGGTTCTCAATCTCGTGCTACCCAATAAACCCAAAAACCAAGCACCCGAAGTAACAAATAAAAAATAAAACAAACAACAATGAAAAAAATCCTATTCCTCATCGCAATTGTGAATTTTCAATTGTCAATTGTCAATTCACTAAGTGCTCAGAACATTCAGTTGCATTATGACTTTGGTCGTAACATTTACACTGGCGAGGAGTCAAGCAGACAGAAGGTGACCATCACCCTGGAACAATTCAAGGCCGATAAATGGGGTTCATGGTATTACTTTGTGGATGTGGACCTGTCAAGCCACTTTGTGGAGAGTGCCTACACTGAGATTTCACGTGAGTTCAAACTGGGTAAGGAGACACCCTTTGCAGCCCATGTGGAGTATGATGGCGGACTGAGCAGGAATGGCAGTTTTCAGCAGGCAGGACTGATAGGTGCAGCATGGAATGGTCACACAGAGGATTTCTCGAAGACCTACAGCGTGCAGCTGATGTATAAGCAGTTCTTTAAGAGCTACAACAACACTCGCTCATACGCCTCAGCACAGTTGACAGGTGTGTGGGGACTGCATTTCCTGAACAAAAAACTCTCTTTCTTAGGATTCATCGATTTCTGGCGTGGCGAGAAGGCCAATGGTCATGGTTGCCTGGTAATACTCTCAGAGCCACAGCTATGGTATAACTTCACACCACACTTCTCAGTAGGTACCGAGTGGGAGTTCTCAAACAACTTCGTGTATAACTCAGACCCTACAAGCACGAAGACATTCTTCTGGAATCCTACTATAGCCCTGAAGTGGAATATGTAGTTTATTCCTCGTTCATCTCCTTATAGAGTTGGTCATACTGACTCTTCTGACCGAGAATCTTATAACATTCAAGCAGTTGGTTGCCCCACACATCATATTTGTCGGGCAACCTTCTTTTTGCCATCTCAAAATAGGTGCGAGCATTGAAATAATAGGTCTGCACCTCAGCCAGTTCCTTGTTGTAGGTGGACTGCTTCACCTTCTGGTTGGTGCCTGAGAAGACAAGGTTGAACTGACCCTGACGACGTAGTAACACCACATCCTGCAAGTAGGTGCTACCCATACCAGCACAGGCATAGCCATGATCCTCGTCGAGGGCGATAGCCTTGCTGAAACAGTTGCGTGCCTCGGTATTGTTTCCATCAACATTAAAGTAAAGCACACCCTTAGCATACCATGCATCGGCATTCTGCGGATTAGCAGCTATGAGGCGGTCCATCTCAGCGTATGCCTCAGCCATATTGCCCTTGTTGTTCTGGTAGTATTCTATGAGGCGGTCAGTGAACTGCGGATTCTGCGGACAGCGTACTATGGCCTCCTTCAGCAGTTCCATCCAGAGGTCGTTCATACCCTTCTCCTTACATGCCTCCATGCCTGCTATGTACACATTAGAGATGCCCTTAGCAGTGCGTCGGCCATAGGGCAATGCCTTCATCACTCCATCCATATCGTTAACAGAAAAGAAGAGGTAGATGGCATTCACGGCAGCCTGGTCATACACCCTACGGTCAGCACGATAGAGGGAGTCTTGTTGTGACGGTGTCATACCTCGTCGCTGGGGTTCCTCAAGATAGAGCAGAAAACACTTAGCAGCCTCAGCCTTGTCGCCACGTTCGTGGGCGCGGTAAGCCTGACTATTGTAGTAATCTATGGGTTGCTGAGCTGAAGCATTAAGTGCCATGCAGCAAAGGAGGGATAATAGGATTTTCTTGTACATAGGGGTTAAGAGTTCAAGGGGGTCAAATGTTCGAGGGTTTAAATATTTGCTGTGCAAAGTTAGCACTTTTTTCTTAAAAATTTGGCTCTTCGCCTTACTTTTCGTAATTTTGTCGCTGAAACAGATAAAAAAATTTATTCATTACCCCTATGAAACTGAAATATATTACACTCATCATGGCACTCTGTGCCTCAATGACGGTGAAAGCCGACGAACCCAAGGACACACTGAAAACAGACACGGTGGATAAGAACAAACCAGTGTTTACCACAATCATAGAACTACCCATAACATCGATAAAAAACCAGAACCGTTCAGGCACATGCTGGGACTATTCGGCGCTGTCGTTCTTTGAGTCGGAGTTGCTTCGCACCAAGAAGAAGGAGTATGACCTGAGTGAGGTGTTTGTGGCAAACAAGAACTACATGGATCGTGCCATACTGAAGGTGAGGATGCATGGCGATGCGCAGTTTGCTCAGGGAGGCTCAGCATACGATGTGGTGTATGTGCTGAAAAACTATGGTATATGTCCTGAGGAGGCTATGGCAAAACCAGGTGCGATGATAGGCGACACCCTCAACAACTTCAATGAGTTTTTCCACGTTATGACACCATACGTGAATGCCGTATCATCATCAAAAGAGAAGAAGCTGACCCCTGCATGGAAGGCAGGATTGCAGGGCATACTCGATGCCTATCTGGGCAAGACACCAGAGAGTTTTACCTATGAGGGCAAGACATACACCCCAAAGACATTTGCTGAGAGTCTGGCACTAAACTGGGATGATTACTATAACTTCACGTCATACACCCACCATGCCTTCTACACGGAATTTCCGCTTGAGATACAAGACAACTGGCGACAGGGAATGTCGTGGAATGTGCCTATTGCCGACCTGGAGCGCATCATAGACAATGCGCTGGAGCAGGGCTACACCGTGCTATGGGGAGGAGACGTGAGTGAAGACGGATTTACTCGCGACGGCCTTGCTATGTTGGTGGATATAGAAAAGGTGCAGAGCAATGAGGGCAGCGACATGGCAAAGTGGCTCAAACTCTCATCAGGCGAGAAGAAAGAGAAATTGCAGAAACTGGGTGTCAACGTGCCTGAACTCACACCATCGCAGGAGAAGCGTCAGGAGGAGTATGACAACTGGCAACTCACTGACGACCACGGAATGCACATATACGGCAAGGCTACCGACCAGAA
>JAZLBU010000050.1:0-8722 GCA_045613845.1 Prevotella sp.
ACAGGGAAGGTGATGTAGCCGTCGTATTCGCCACTGGTTATAGAGTTGCCAGAGTTTACGGTAGTGCCGTTTGCCTTGAATGATATAGCAGAGCCATTCTCGGTGACATAAACCACCTTACCAGTATATACGTATGAAGCAACGTAGAGAGTACCACTTGAGGTAGGAGTAAAGACGTAGTAAGTGCCTGTGGTAGGAACGTTCTTGCTTGAAGCAGAATAGTTCTTGTTACTAGCATCCTTAGGATTGTTGTTACCTCCTGCAAGGTTACTGAAGCCTTCGCTTGCCATAGCGTCTCGTGCGCCTACAGTCCAGTTACCATCGTTGCCGTAGGTCATGGTGATATTATTGCAGGTTATCACCTTGCCATTATATACATTCTCACCACTTGCTACTATGTAGTTGTTGCCATCAACAAGTTCTGGTGTTTCTGGATTTTCAGGTGTTGGGTCAACAGGATCGTCGCCACCACCACTGGTAGAATTGAAGAGTGTGGCACCAGCGTATGTGCCTACCTCGGTAGGAACCTTGCTGGCATCAGCTACTGTGTAGCTATATGGCACTGTAACAGTAGAACCTGATGACTCGCCGCTCTTGCCCTCTACGGAGTAGTTGGTGTTCTTCCATGTCACCGCAGTTGCGCCTGATGCACCGAATATGCTCTTCACACCTTTAGCAAAGTAGTTGCCCTCGATGAGAAACTCAGAGTTCTTACGAGGGTTGATGCAGTTGCCGCCAGTGGTGCAGGTGTAGTAGTTGTTGAGCATGTGTATCTTACCCACACGAGCCATTGGCATGCGAGCCTTACAGTTTGTGCCCCAGTGGTTGAAGGCAAAGGTAGTGTTGAGATAGGTTTTTGCCTCACTGTCTGACGAACCTATGAGGTTGGTGTTCTGGTGCATGTATGAGCGGTCGGTGTAGCTGAAGGTACACCAAGAAACGGTGTTGAAGTCGGACTGCACTGTAATATCGAAATTGCCGTCCATACCGTCCTGGAAGTCGCAGTGATCCACCCAGCAGTGCTTGGTGCCGTCAACAAACGATAAGAGGTCGGCACCACCAACGTCGATAGAGCCAGGACCCTGAAACTTCAGGTTGCGGATGATGAGGTTCTCACAACCACTGAAGCTGAACACACCAGCGTTACGATAGCTTTCGTTTGTGTCGCCAGTCATCTGAATGATGATTTTACGGGTGTTGTACTCTGCCTCCTCTGTGACCTTCGTACCGTTAGGCAGTGTACCACCACCACCGCTGGTGCTCATATTTGGTACACCAGCCTTGTTGAGAGCATCGATAATCTCCTGAGTGGCATACCATGTGGTGCATAGTTTAGCGTTATTGATACCTATGAGTGTCTTATTTTTTACGCCACTCATTCCTATCTTGCTCGAAAGGATGAAGTCGCCTTTTGAGCCATCGAATATGATGACGCTGTAGTTATTGATAGCACTCTCTATGGCGCTCCTCATATCTTTGCCCGTAGAGGTGAGCGTTATCACCTTGCTTGAACTTACGCTTGAGGGAACAGGATACTCATAACATCCACCGCCCGTAATATTATAAGAGGTGTTAGTTGTTCGTGAACTCAGTGTACAGAAGCCAAAAGGCTTTCCGAGGTCGAGTGATGACGTGCCCTCAGCAAATGCAGTTACAGTGGAGAGCATCATCAATGAAAATGAAAGTAATTTACGTAGTGTCATAATGAAATGTAAGATGGGTATGGATTGTCTTTTATTTTTAATAAGGTAACATAGCCAGCATATCAGCAAACTTATTGATGCCGTCTTGCAGTTTGTTGCCTATCATCATCTTCACCATAGGGTTGAGGTCAGCCTTCAGGGTGAGTCGCATCTTGGTGCCTGAGAGGCCGTCGGCAGTGGTCACCTCGCTCGTTGGCAACACCTGTATCCACATGTTAGCTTGTATGGGCGACTGCTCGGTTTCAAACTTTATGGTCTTGTTTTCCTCCCTCTCTATGATGCGTAGAGCCAAAGTGCCTATCATTCCTGCAGGCACGGCTATGCGGTCGCTTGTCAGCTCCACGTTCTTCAGTTGGTCGAGTTGTGAAGGGTCTTGTCCTGCATCCTGCAGTTTCTGCTTTAGAGCCTCGTTATCCTGTGCATTCTCTATTATTGGACGTAGGTTTTCCAGATTAGAAAGTTTCTGATAAACCTGCTCCACCGATGCAGCTATCTGCTTTATGTTGCTTTCGTATTTTGTCATCTTTTTGGGTACTTTTACTTTTTTCGGGGGCAAAGTTACTAAAAAACGAGCGCAGAACAAAATAAATTCACAAAAAAATACGGTTACCAATCGGCAATCGTATTCTTTTATACATAAGGTGTAAGCTTATTTGCCACCAGGACCAAACCCACCGCTGCTTGAAGAGTATTGGCTGAGCGTTACGCTTGAACCTCCACTGACGGTGCAACCGAAGTTAGCCTTTCCTCCGAAGTACTCTGTGCCACCGCTGACTGTAACGCCAGAGGTGAGGGTAGGAGTGCCAGAGGTGTAAACTATAAGTTTTAGATTGCTGCTGCCACCACCTTGTCCAGGCATTCCGCCACCCTGACTGCTTGACGACTTGGTTGGGGTAGTAAAGGCTCCTACCAGTGTACCTCCGTTATAGAGTGCATAGGTGCTGTTGCCTGTCCATGATGTGGTGTATTTGCATGTGCCACCAGTGATGCTGCTACCATTCTCCAGATCACCCACTGCTATGATGGTACCACCTGTGATGTAGAGTTTCTTCTGTTCCTCAGTGTTGGCATCGATGGACTTCTCTGCGCCACCAGAACCTATGGCATATACCAAACCGCCCTTGATGTAGCAATTGCCGTTGGCATCAATACCGTCGTTGCCTGTTGACTGGGCATAGAGATAACCACCTTCGATGGTGAAGTCGCCAGCACCCGTCAGGCTCTTGGTGTCATCATTATATGAGGCATTGATAGCATCGTCAGCAGCTATGATGGTGGTTTGTCCACCAGTGATGTTGATATAGGTCTTGCTCTCTATGCCCTCGCCACCAGCACCTGTAGTGGTGACATTGATGATAGCGTTATCGCTGATGGCAATAGCACCATCAACCTTTATGCCCTTAGGTGAAGACTTATAGTCGCTTTCGTAGCTGTCGAGTTGACTTGATTGGGTGACAATAGACAGCACACCCGTTGAAGAAGCCACAACAGCATTACCGCTGGTGTTGATGGTTGTGGTGCCACCAGTTGCCGTAAAGTTGCCATCGACATTGATGCCCTTACCGCCTGCACCAGTGCTGGTGAGGTTGAGAGTACCACCGCTGATGGTCATATTGCCATCGGCACCCAGACAAGAAGCAGCCTTAGTCTTAACCTTAGTAGAGTCCCACAAACCACCACCGCTGGTGTTTACGGTAACGGTCAGCGGAGTAGCACTGTCAGCCTCGCTGATGATCATGTCGCCTTCTGCCTTGATGCCCTTGGTGGCATCGGCTGTTACGCTGATGTTAATTGTGCCACCCTCAAGGTATATGTTGCCCGTGTCCTCATCTTCATGACCACCCTCAGCAGCATCGGTAGCAGCTATAGGAGTACCCTCATCGTTGTCTATGTCGCACTGTATGCCGTCATCGCCTGTACCACTTATATTCAGTGTGCCACTGGTCATCAGGAAATACTCATTGCATGACAGTCCGTCTTTCGTTGCTGCGAGGACGTTTACGGTACAGTTCTTCATCTCGGTATAGTCACCACTCTTTATACCGTGAGCAGCACTGCCGTATGCATATACATTCAGTGTGCCCTTACCCTTCAGTTCAAGGTGTCCTTTGCAGTATAGACATGCCTTGTCTGTGCTGGCAGCAGCGTCTTTCAGCGTATTAGTGGTGCCCTTCTTCACACTCATGGCAATACGTTTGCCGTTAGTGATATTGATAGGAGCACCATTGGGGTTGGTCAGAGTCAAACCGTTGAGGTCAACCTCGCACTTAGCGCTACCAGCCAAGGTGAGTGAGCCATCGCTCGCCTCGCCGCTCAGAGAATAGATAATCTCGTTCATTGTGCCATCCTTTATGAGGTCGTTGGTCACAGCATCGCTCTGGGTGATGGTGACGTGGGCACCACTCACTGTGGCATCGACAAACTGAGCCACATTGCCAGCTATGGTGACAGAAGCGCTACCTTCGCTATATACAACATTTACTTGGTCGTCAGTCACTGTGGTGTTATCTACCGTCATGCTGGTGATATCGCTCACGTTGAATGTCTTGCCCATGATGCTGAGTGTGGTTCCATCAGCATAAGTCATGTCGCCAGTTTGTGAAGCAGGAAACAGGTAGGTCACATTACCCATCTTCACATTCAGCGTCTGAGCATATATTGCTGATGAGAACATCATCAGCATAGTTAACGTTATGGTTAACGTTAAGGTTGAGGTTTTCTTCTTCATTGCTTCATCAGTTTTATTGTTCCACTTACACCTTTTATTATATATGCCCCCTTAGGCAACTGGGGTAGGGCAGACTTCATGCTGGCAAAAGTGCCCACCATAGCTCCGTCCTGCGTATATACCGTCACGTTTCCGTCAAGGTTAGCGTTATCGTTAGCGTTAACGTTCTCAATAGCCGTCACGTTAGCGCTGGTGAAGTACATCTTGTCGAGACTGCTCAGGGCAAACGTCGCCCCTGTGGAAGTCACGATGTTGGCACCGTCCACTGTCAGGGTGAGATCATCCACCGCTACTGATGTCAGTTCCCCTGTCGTAGTCTGGAATGTCAGGTAAGGATATTCATAACCCTCCGCTTGCATGGTAACGATGCCAATCATCGCCACCACCATTGTCAAAAAGACTTTTCTCATAAGCATATTTTTTATTCGTTATTAGTAGTATTGGTGCAAAAGTACATATTTTTTCAGTATTCGGTCACACTTTTTCTAAAAATAAAGTTGAAAGTTTTTTGTTTTTGTGTTAAATTTGCAATAATTAGCAACAATCCTACGTTTCATGTCATCTTTATTCTTATTCATCACTTTGTGTCAATTTTTATTAGTAACTTTAGAAAAGTTACATTTTTTTTCGTAACTTTGCAAGCAAAATGTAGAAAAATGGAGTATATGTCGCAAGAAGGCTACGACAAACTGGTAGCCGAACTATATCAACTGGAGAGCGTGGAATACCCCAAGGTGAAGCAGGCTCTCATTGAGGCGAGGGATAAGGGTGATCTGAGCGAGAACTTTGAGTATCATGCCGCTCGCCGCGAGCAGGCGAAGCTGCTGAGTCGCATACGCTTCAAGCAGAGAGTGCTGGAGAATGCTCGTCCGCTCGACAAGAAACTGCTGGGTGGCGACACCGTAGGTCTGCTTTGCACGGTGAGCATGACAAATATGGCAAACAACACCACTTTTGCCTATACCATAGTGAACCCCCACGAGGCGAACATTGCCGAGAAGAAGATTTCCATCAAGTCGCCAATAGCTCAGGCACTGAAGGGCAAGAAGGTGGGCGACATAGTGGAGGTGCGTGTGCCTGCTGGCACTCAGCGCTTGCGCATAGATAAGATAGAGGTGTAGGCCTTTCTTAGATGACAGATAACAAATAATAGATAAAAGATTGAGACAACGATGAAACTTTGGTCAAAAGGATTTGAGATAAACAAGGAGATAGAGCGATTCACGGTGGGAAAAGACCGTGAGATGGATCTCTATCTGGCTAAGTATGACGTGATGGGCTCTATGGCGCATATCACTATGCTGAACAGTATAGGACTGATAGGTGATGACGAACTGCCTCAATTGCTGAAAGAGCTACGCAAGATTTATGATATCTGCGAGAAGGGCGAGTTTAAGATAGAGGACGACATTGAGGACGTTCACTCACAGGTGGAGCTGATGCTCACCCGTGCCCTTGGCGATATGGGCAAGAAGATTCACTCTGGACGTTCGAGGAACGATCAGGTGCTGGTGGACCTGAAGCTGTTCACTCGTGCTGCTCTGCGTGAGATAGTGGAGGAAACCAAAACACTCTTCGATGAACTCCTGCAGAAGTCTGAACAGTACAAGAAGGTGCTCATGCCTGGCTATACTCACCTACAGATTGCTATGCCGTCATCGTTCGGCTTGTGGTTTGGTGCCTATGCCGAGTCGCTGACCGACGATATGCTCTACCTGCAAGCTGCTTACAAGATGACTAACCGCAACCCACTGGGTTCAGCTGCTGGCTACGGCTCATCGTTCCCACTTAACCGTCAGATGACCACTGACCTGCTGGGCTTCGACTCCATGAACTATAACGTGGTGTATGCACAGATGGGTAGGGGTAAGATGGAGCGTAATGTGGCATTCTCTATCGCAGGTCTCGCTGGCACTATGGCAAAGATGGCATTTGATGCCTGCATGTTCAATTCGCAGAACTTCCAGTTTGTCAAACTGCCAAAGGAATGCACTACGGGTAGTAGCATCATGCCACATAAGAAGAACCCTGACGTATTCGAGTTGATAAGGGCAAAATGTAATAAATTACAGTCACTGCCTGTGCAGGTGACGTTGATACAAAACAACCTGCCTTCAGGCTATTTCCGCGATTTACAGATAATAAAAGAGGTGTTCCTGCCTGCTTTCGACGAACTGAAGGACTGTCTTCGTATGTGCGCATACATTATAAATAAAATGGAGGTGCGTGAGGACATTCTCGATAATCCGATGTATGATGCCATCTTCTCTGTTGAAGAGGTCAACCGTCTGGCTGCTGAGGGAATGCCGTTCCGCGATGCCTATAAGAAGGTGGGGCTGGACATAGAAGCTGGCAATTTCACACCCAACAAGGATATTCACCACACCCACGAGGGTTCTATCGGCAATTTGTGTAATGATCGTATCGCAGCCCTTATGGATAATATCCTAGCAGACTTCAATTTTGAGAAGGTTGACGAAGCTGTGAAGAAACTTCTTGACGTAAAGTAACAAGTGATGAGAAGCGTACAAACAATGTTTACGATGAGGCTCATGGCTGTTGTTGTCATGCTGTCTGTGGTTACAGCATGTAATAACGATATAGTGAGCGAATACTGCAGCTATAGAGCCCGACTGGTGTATCATGGCGACACCACACCATTACAACCTCTCAATGCTGCTGTTAATGGTATCAATACCTTTGCTATGGTATCTATGCCAGATAATACTGCTGCCACATACCAGTTGAAAGCCCAACTGTATGGTCAGGGAGCTGAACAGATAACCGTAGCATTAGGTGGTGCGCCAATACCTACTATGGGGTTGGATAATGGTAAGGGTTTCATTATAGGAAGAAGTTCAATGAGAGACGACAACCCCTTTGTCTTTGACAGGGTGTGTCCAAACTGTTATAAAGAGCATCGCGACACCAAGTATGTGTTGAATTTTGTTGACAACAATAGTGTTAAGTGCGATGCATGTAAGAGAACGTACAGCTTGCTTAATGGTGGATTGGTAATCTCTGGTAGCAATGGCGATAAACTCTTCCGCTACAGAGTTACTGCATATACCGCTAACCCACCGGCAATAACAGTGTTCCAGTAAGTATTACTCTCAACTTATTCGTACCTTTAGATAAGTTATTTACACTCGGCAAATAAAAAATAAACGATTTTATTTTGTTATTTGCTCTCATTTTCGTAACTTTGCACTCGCTTTACTAAGCACACCATAATGGCTGCCGCAATGGTGGAATTGGTAGACACGAGGGACTTTAATAGGTTCTCGAGATGAAACATACAAAGGAAGAATATGAAATAGCGGTAAGCATGTCTCGGAGTATTGCTTCGGTTTGTAGGATGCTTAATTTGAAGCCAACGGGTGGAAATTACAGGGTTATACACAGAGCAATAGAGGAATTTAATCTGGACACTTCTCATTTCACAGGACAAGGATGGAATGTGGTTTTGAAGTTTAAGCCAAGGAAGGTAACTGAAATAAAGGAAATCTTGATAAAAGGTTCCTACTACCAAAGTTACAAACTAAAGAATAGGCTTTTAAGAGAAGGATTGAAGGAGAGACAATGCGAATGTTGTGGATTATCTCAATGGCAGGAGAAGGAAATACCATTGGAACTGCATCACGTGAATGGTGACAACAGTGACAATAGGATAGAAAACCTGCAATTGCTTTGCCCTAACTGTCATGCGTTGACAAACAATTATCGAGGACTAAACAAGAGTGCTCATCAGGAAACTGGTGATGTAGAATTGCCCTAACAAACAGAAACCTCTTTGGTGGCGACATCAGGGAAGGCGATGGCTCACTAAATCAGCATTACAATGCTGTAAATGGCGTAGAGACTATACAGGCAACACCTAAACCCAATGTTGGGCATGGTGAAGAAATAGTCCAGACTACAACATCTCACGTTAGATGGCCTGTGTGAAAGCAGGAGTAGCATGAAAATCCCTTGACCCGAAACGGTCGTGCGGGTTCGAGTCCCGCTCGCGGCACAAGCCAATGCATAATTCGTAATTCACAATAAAGTTGTGCACTATGGATTATGCATTGTCAGTTTTAATCGAATGAAGAAAATACATAGCATATACAAGGGTCTGGGATGGATTTTCCTTCTACTGTTCATCGTTTCCTGTTCAGGTGGGGGCGATGAGGTGAGCATAGAGGGCAGAATGCTCCACATGCACCAAGCATCGTTCTATGTTTATAGCACTGACGGCACCATCGAGGGCATCGACACTATTGCGGTGCATGGTGGTCGTTTTGAGTAT
>JAZLBU010000051.1:0-14041 GCA_045613845.1 Prevotella sp.
TACTTCTGTGGGTCAACCTTCGCCAGGATGTCGGCTACCACCTGCCTCTTGTTTGCCAGCAGTTCGGCCAGCGATATCCATCTCAGGTTTAGTCCCGTCCTCAGGTTCAGGTACTCTCTGAAAGAGAATCCTCTGAGGTTATAGCTCTTTACTATCTCGCAGAGCTCAGGGTTTTCCTTCTTCAGGCGCATCACGCTCGACCCAGCAAATACTATCTTAAGTTTGGGATACAGGTCATAACACCTGCGCAGTTCTCTGCTCCAGTCAAACTGTTTGAATACCTGGTCTATGAGCAGCACCCTGCCCCCCTGTTTGTAGAACTCTCCTGCAAAGTCGGCTATGCCGCGCCCTTGAAAGTAGAAGTTGTTCATGTTCACATAAAGGCAGCGCTTATCTGTGGAGCTGAACCTTTCTTTGGCGTATTGCAGCAGAAATGTCGTCTTTCCCACGCATCGCGTACCCTTTATACCTATCATTCTGGAGTTCCAATCTATCTCGTCCATCAAAACGCGGCGCACTGGCGCGTTACAATGATCTACAAGGTATTTGTGCGTACGATAGAAATCTTCCATTTCAGTTCATAACATCTTTATGGTACAAAGTTAAGAAATATTTCTTAAATTGCAAAGCCGAGATTGCATATTGAACAATCTTTTAATATTCTTTAAACTTTGAGTTCAAGCAGTAAGGGGCACAACCTCTGTTTTAAAGCCGTACCCCCTACTCTATGTGTCATTACGTCGCCGCACTTCGCTGTGCGACAAAGCATACTGTGTTTTTTTAGCTTTCCTCTGGATCAGTTGTTGACAGAACCGCCCACGATGTCGAGCAACTCGTTGGTGATAGCCTGCTGACGTGACTTGTTATACTGCAGGTTCAGCGTGCGTAACAGCTCGTCTGCATTATCAGTAGCCGTCTGCATAGCCACCATTCTCGCTGCATGTTCTGAGGCGTTGCTATCGAGCAGGGCTGTGTAAACCATCAGGTTCACGTAGCGAGGCACCAGCAGTGAGAGTACGCTCTGCATGTCGGGCTCCACGATGAAGTTATCGTTCAGCGCTGAAGCCTTTGCATTCTCATATTCTCTTTCTTTCTGGTGTTCCTGCAGGTATTTTGTTGCCTCTTCTGATGCTATGGTACTCTTCAAGTCGCGGAAGTGGTCATAGTCCATCGCTGACTCTATGTCGATAGGCAGCAGTATCTTGTTCTGCAGTATCTGACTGCCAGCGCTCTTGAAGTGGTGATATATCATCTCCACCTTATCTATCACGCCGCTGTCAAAATCTGCCTGTAGCTGTCTGCCTATCTCAGCACACTCTATAGAGTTTGGTTTGTCTGCTAGCTGCATAAAGTTACCAGCCGATGGCACACCGAGTTTCTGCATCTTCTCTGCCACCTTACGTCCTATGGGATACACTATCACCTTTACGCCTTCCTTCTGATAGTCTTCCACAGCTTTCTGTGTCATTTTCAACACGTTAGCGTTGAATCCGCCACAAAGGCTTGAATTACTTGAGAAGGCAATCAAGGCAACGGTTTTTACGGGGCGCGGCTGTGTTATGCTACCCTTTGCATCAACATCACTGGCAAGGAAAGTCTTGAGGATGTGCTCCAGCATACCTTCGTAAGGGAGCATATTCTCTATCATCTGCTGTGCATGGTGCAACTTACTTGATGCCACCATCTTCATCGCACTCGTAATCTTGCGTGTGCTCTGTACAGACGTTATACGATTTTTTATTTCTTTTAAACTTGCCATGCTAAATTATCAAGAACAGTTATATTCTTTACTTATAGCTCTCTGCTACGTTAGCCATTGTGTCGGCTATGGTAGCCATTGCAGCATCGTCTATCTGTCCTGAACCGAGGAAGTCGATAACATCCTGATGCTGGTTACGCATAGCCTCGAGGAATGTGTCCTGACACTCGCGCACCTTTTCAACAGGCACAGAAGCCATCAAACCCTTGGTGCCGCAATACAGTATGGCGATCTGCTCGCCTACTGGCATCGGACTGTACTGAGGCTGTATGAGCAACTGGTTGTTCTTACGTCCGCGGTCAAGAGTCATAGCCGTTACGGCATCCATATCGCTTGAGAACTTAGAGAAGCTCTCCAGCTCACGATACTGAGCCTGGTCAATCTTCAGCGTACCAGCCACCTTCTTCATAGACTTAATCTGAGCCGAGCCACCCACACGAGATACTGAGATACCCACGTTGATAGCAGGACGGAAGCCTTGGTTGAAGAGGTCTGACTCCAGGTATATCTGTCCGTCGGTAATAGAGATAACGTTTGTTGGGATGTATGCTGACACGTCACCAGCCTGTGTCTCGATGATAGGCAGGGCTGTGAGTGAACCGCCACCCTTTACCTTGCCCTTCAGGCATGCTGGCAGGTCGTTCATCTGTTCAGCCACCTCCTGCTGCTCGTTAATCTTAGCAGCACGCTCCAGCAGACGAGAGTGTAGGTAGAACACGTCACCAGGATAAGCCTCACGTCCTGAAGGACGGCGCAGAATCAGTGACACCTCACGGTATGCCACAGCCTGCTTAGACAGGTCGTCATACACCACCAGGGCATGCTGTCCGCGGTCACGGAAATACTCACCTATGGCAGCACCAGCGAATGGTGCGTAATACTGCATGGCAGCAGGGTCACTTGCCGTAGCAGCCACTATAATGGTGTAAGGCAGTGCTCCGCGCTCTTTCAGGTTCTGCACCAGAGCGGCAACGGTAGATGCCTTCTGTCCTATAGCCACATATATACAATATACAGGTTTGCCTGCCTCGTAGAATGACTTCTGGTTGATGATAGTATCGATAGCGATAGCCGTCTTACCCGTCTGGCGGTCGCCGATAATCAGCTCACGCTGTCCGCGTCCAATAGGAATCATGGAGTCCACCGCCTTGATACCCGTCTGCAGTGGTTCCTTCACCGGCTGACGGTATATAACGCCCGGAGCCTTACGGTCAAGAGGCATCTCATAAGCGTCCTTGAGGTCTATGTCGCCACCGCCGTCAATAGCCTGTCCTAATGGGTTGATAACACGACCGAGCATATTATCGTTCACACGTATTGAAGCGATACGCTTGGTACGTTTCACTACCTGTCCCTCCTTGATACCACTCGTTGGTCCCAGAAGCACACAACCCACATTGTCCTCTTCCAGGTTCATGACGATAGCCATGGTGCCGTTTTCGAACTCCAGAAGCTCGTTAGCCTCTGCGTTACGCAGTCCGTAGATACGAGCCACGCCATCGCTGACGGTCAGCACGGTGCCCACCTCATCAAAGTTTGCTGATGATGATACTCCCTTAAGCTGGTCGAGCAACACCTGAGAGACTTCGCTTGGTTTGATTTTATCTGACATTGTTTAATTGTTTAACTGTTTGAGAATTTTATTGAGCTGTGCCTTTACTGAGGAGTCCAGGCGATAGGTGTCATACTGCAGTACGAAACCGCCTATTATGTCGGGGTCCACCTCTGTAGAGAATTCCACAGTTCCATTGGTACGGCTCTCCACCATCTTCCTCATCTTCTGCTCCATGGCGTCAGATACGGGCACAGCGGTGGTGAGCTTTCCGCGGGTGATATTCTTCTGTTGACGGTAAAGGGTTATATAAGAATTGGCAATAAACTGCATGACAGACTCTCGTGATTCTTTGAGAACCAGCGCTATCAGGTTTTCTGTCACCTTACTTACCTTACCTCCTGCAGCAGTCTTGATGAGCTCGGCCTTCTTGTCGCGAGCAATCATGGGATTGTCGATGGTGCGACGGAGCTCAGGAACCTTCACATAGCTCTCAGCCAGAGCCTGCATCTCCTGATACACCTTATCTTCGGCCTTCGACTCAACGCTGCATTTCAGCAACGCACGGGCATACCTAACTGATATAACTCCTAAATCCATATACTACTACTTATCAACAGAAACCTCATCCAGCAGTTTGTCTATAAGTTCCATTTGCGCCTTGTCGTCGGAGAGGTTCTTGCGAACCACCTTTTCAGCCACCAGCACTGAGAGCTGAGCCATCTCTGCACGTATCTCACGTATAGCAGAGGCTTTCTCTGACTCTATCTGTGCCTTGGCATCGGCTATGAGGCGTGCGGCCTCTTCCTTTGCCTTATCCTGGGCTTTCTCCACTATGGCGTCGCGGGTGGCAGTGGCCTCCTTCAGGAGTTGTCCCTGCTTCTCGCGAGCCTCACGCAGGATGGACTCACTTTCTTTCTGTATATTAGCCAGCTTCTCGTTAGCCTCCTGAGCCTTACGCAGACTGTCGTCAATGAACTGCTTACGTTCGTTGACCATGCCTACTATAGCTGGAAAGCCAAACTTCCACAGGAGTGCCAGCACAATGAAGAATGTGATGCACATCCAGAAAAGCAAGCCAGTACTTGGAATCAACAAATCCATACGCTGTATAGAGTTTTCTTTTGTTAGTTACTACTTGTTCCCGTTGGGCTCTTTTTTTTTTAGAATGAGCAGAGAAGTGCGATAACGGCACCAAACAGAGCAACACCCTCGATAAGAGCTGCAGCAACAATCATGTTGGTGAAGAGTTTATTCATCACTTCTGGCTGACGTGCCATAGCATCCATTGCGCTACCACCAATCTTACCAATACCGAGACCAGCACCGATAGCTGCGAGACCTGCGCCAAGACCTGCGCCCAACTTAGCAATACCTGCAGCTGCTTCAGCTGCCAAAATCATAGAAATCATAGTCTTAAAATTTTAGTTATGAATTAATTTGTTACTTTTTTTTATTTCGTTATGTCGTTATGACGTTATGTCGTTATTCCTCTTCAGGGTGTATTCTTGCCAGTCCGATGAAGGTGGCAGAGAGCTGTGTGAACACCATAGCCTGAATGAAGCACACCAGACACTCCAGCGTGAGCATGAACACGCTCATCAGCACACTCACGGCGCCCAGTCCTGCCAACATGCCGTAACCCATGGTTGCTGCTACGAATATCACACAGGTGATGGAGAGCGCTATGGCGTGACCAGCCATCATGTTGGCAAAGAGACGGATCATCAGTGCGAATGGTTTGGTGAATATACCCACAAACTCTATCGCTGGCATCAGCGGTATAGCCTTCAGCGCCAGTGGCACCTCTGGCCAGAATATGTCTTTCCAGTAGTGCTTGGTGCCTGAGAACTGCGTAACCACGAAGGTGCAGAATGCCAGGAAGAACGTGCAGGCTATATTGCCTGTGAGGTTGCCGCCGAATGGTGGGAATGGTATTATGCCCAGCACGTTGGCAAAGAATATAAAGAAGAAGCATGTGAGCAGGTACGGTGTGTATTTCTCGTAACCCTTGCCTATGCTTGGCTTTATCATGTTATCTACCACGTACATCACCAGCATCTCCATAAAGCCCACGAAACCCTTAGGCGCTTCATCGCTTGCTTTACGGTTCTTATACCATCTAGCTGAGAATAAGACGATTAACACAAGCAGGGCTGAATCCAGGAACAACACGCAGACGGTCTTCGTTATGCTTATATCGAACACTCCGCACTCCTCGCCGTCCTTCAGTTCCACCACCTTGCCGACGTTAGGTCCTTCTTCGGCTATGGTCAGTCCTTCATACTCCTTGCCCTCGAGTATTCTGTCGCTCAGGAACGTGTGCCAACCGGTAGAGCTGTGAACTATCACGGGCAGCGGTATGGCAACAGCATTCTCATGGCTGCCTATGATGTGCCACTCGTATGAGTCCTTGATATGTCCTAACACAGTACCGTTGACATCCACCTTGCCGCCCTCTTCGCTTGCCATGGCAGGCGTGAGGCACAGCAGCGCCACAGTCAGACAAAGTATGTATTTTAATTTGTTCATATTAGAAATCAATGTTTTAACATTATTGAGATAATGACCATCACAACATACATGAGCGTGAAGGTGAGGCAGAATGTCATAGCCTCCTCGCGAGTATGTGTGGTGAGCAGCATGTAGAGCGCCACTACTGTCAGGGCTACGGTGAATCGTATCGCCGCCATTATGAAGTAGAAGGTGACTGCCCTGTCGGGTTGATATTTCTGCACCGCTCCCAGTCCTTTCACCCATATTATTATTAATAAGGTGTAGAGCACCGCCGCGAGCACTATCCAGGGCGTCATCATTGTCGCTCAATGCACAATGACACATTATTTCTCAGTACCTCTACGAAGCCACCTGCCACCTCTATCACCTCTGTTCCCTCGGCGTTGGTGTATTCCACCTTGCCTGCCGTGAGGGCTGATATCAGCGGTGCGTGGTTTTGCAGTATCTCCATACCCCCGAGCACTCCCGGCACTTTCACGCTGGTAGCCTCTCCTTCGTAAAGGATTTTCTCGGGTGATACTATCTTTAGTTTCAGCATAAGTACAAACTTTCAGTTCTTTTATTATAAAGTTTCGCTATAAGGCTCCGCTTCTTAGGGTGAGTGGACTATCCCTGAGCCTGGGCAAGGAGTTTCTTTCCCTTCTCTATAGCCTGCTCTATGGTACCCACGTTGAGGAATGCCTGCTCTGGCAGGTCGTCGAGCTCGCCGTCGAGTATCATGTTGAAACCCTTGATAGTATCCTCTATGCTTACCATCTCGCCCTTTACGCCCGTGAACTGTTCAGCCACGGCGAATGGCTGTGATAGGAAGCGCTGCACTCTACGTGCGCGGTTTACGGTCAGCTTATCCTCGTCTGACAGCTCGTCCATACCCAGAATGGCGATGATATCCTGCAGTTCCTTATACTTCTGCAGTATCTGCTTCACCCTCTGCGCGCACTCATAGTGTGCCTTGCCCACCACCAGTGGGTCGAGTATTCGTGACGTACTGCCCAGTGGGTCAACGGCTGGGTAGATACCGAGCTGAGCGATGTTACGTGACAGCTCTGTGGTAGCGTCGAGGTGTGTGAAGGTGGTTGCAGGAGCAGGGTCGGTCAAGTCGTCGGCAGGCACGTATACGGCCTGTACTGATGTGATAGAACCCGTCTTGGTTGAGGTGATACGTTCCTGCATGGTACCCATCTCTGATGCCAGTGTAGGCTGATAACCTACGGCTGATGGCATACGTCCCAGCAGAGCTGACACCTCAGAACCTGCCTGAGTGAAACGGAAGATATTGTCGATGAAGAACAGTATGTCGCCGCCCTGATCGCGGAATTCCTCAGCCACGGTCAGTCCTGACAGTGCCACTGAAGCACGTGCGCCTGGTGGCTCGTTCATCTGTCCGTACACCAGTGTAGCCTGTGATTTCTTCAGCTCTTCAGGGTCAACGAGTGAGAGGTCCCACTTGCCCTCGGCCATAGCCTCTTTGAACTTGTCGCCATACTTGATAACGCCAGACTCAATCATCTCACGTATCAGGTCGTTACCCTCACGCGTACGCTCACCAACGCCGGCAAACACTGAGAAACCGTTGTTTCCGCCCTTGGCGATATTGTTGATAAGCTCCATGATGAGCACCGTCTTACCCACGCCGGCACCGCCAAAGAGTCCAATCTTACCACCCTTCAGGTATGGTTCGAGCAGGTCTATGACCTTAATGCCCGTAGGCAGCATTTCCTTGGTTGTTGACAGTTCTTCATACTTAGGCGCCTCACGGTGAATAGGATAAGGGTTATCCTTCTTCAGTGGTGCCATGCCGTCGATAGGCTGACCTATCACGTTAAGCATACGGCCCTTCATCTGTTCGCCTGAAGGCATACTGATAGGTGCTCCGGTAGATATCACTTCCAGTCCGCGCTGCAGTCCGTCGGTATTGTCCATAGCCACCGTGCGCACGGTGTCTTCACCGATGTGCTGCTGCACTTCGATAATAAGGTCGCGACCGTCAGCACGCTTTACTACAAGAGCATCATGAATTTTAGGTAACACTTTCTCTGCCTCTTGGCCTTTTGTGTCAAAATACACATCCACAACAGGTCCAATAATCTGAGAGATATGACCAGTAATTTGCGACATAATATTTAGTGTTTAAAGTTATTTATTGTTCTACGTTTAGTAATAGGTATCGACTGCAAATTTAGCAAAACTTTTTGATTCCGCAAATATTTTGGGTGAAAAATAATACTTTTGCTAAATTTTTCTTGCAAATTACAACAATTATGCATAACTTTGCCCACATCTATAGATTTCGTGCTTTGTATTTATATTTTTTAAACGAAATCGCCTTAGAGGTTGATGCGTCCTGTATCAGCCTCTTTTGTTTGGGTTAAGTGTTATATTTTTCGCCTTTTGTGACAAAAACTCATGCTATAAGTACAATTTTTCACGTTTTTTCTTTGCCGATAATAAAAAAAATGTTATTTTTGTAACCAAATATCTCATTTCACACACCTTATTCATATTTATACACCCAATTATGACAATACTCATCACCACCATTCTGATAGTAAGTCTATTGTTTATCGCCACCGAGCGCCAGACTCACATCAACAAGGCAGCCGTCGCCGTTTTTGCGTGCACGCTGGGATGGGTGTTGTATATCAGTTTCGGTGCCGATTTCGTGGCTTCCCACCACTTGGAGGACTACAAATCGTTCCTTGCCGGTCTGCAGCCTAACAGCATCGCCGTTAAGCAGTATATAGCCAAGCACATCTTCGTGCCCTATCTGGGTCAGGCAGCCTCCATCGTGCTGTTTCTGCTTGCCACTATGAGTATAGTGAACATACTGCACACCAACGGCTGTTTCGACTTTCTGGCGCTGTGGATACGCACTAAGAACAGTCGGCTGCTCTTGTGGAAACTCACCGCCTTCACCTTCCTCATCTCGGCTAATCTGGATAACGTGTCGGCAATAGTGCTCATGCTCACCATTACCAATATCATACTGCCCCGCACCAAGGATCGCAAGCTATATGGTTCGATGGTGCTGCTAGCGGTCATCTTCGGTGGTGCGCTGACCGTCATCGGCGACCCTGTGGGCCTGGTATTATGGACCAAGGGAGCCATCACGGCGTCTAACTACACGCTGGCCATGGCGCTGCCGTGTTTTATAGCCTGGGCACTGCCTACGTTCATCGTGAGCATGAGGTTGCCTGAGAATATCGATATAGAGCGCCCCTCACTGCCCTATCGCGGCGACGACACCAATCTGCAGGTGTGGCAGCGCTTCATCATGTTCCTCGTGGGCATAGGCGGACTGTGGTTCATACCCACCTTCACCGCCATCACCCAACTGCCCCCATTCCTCGGTGCGCTGTGCACGCTCAGTCTGCTGTGGATAGTCAACGAGGTGTTCAATCACTCGCTCACCAGCCAGAAGCGCCGCGTGAGTTTCGACGACACGCCTAACAAGATGCAGTATAACTCCATACAGCAGATACTCTACATCATCGGCGTCATACTCGCCGTGGCGGTGGTTACCGAGACAGGCGCCATGCACTGGTTTGCCCGTCAGATTGACACACTCATAGGCAACATCTGGATAGTGGGCAGCATCACGGCGCTCATCAGCACCATACTCGACAGTTTCGCTACATGCGTCACCATGATATCCCTGCACGAGGTGTCATCCTCCCTGCCCTATTACTCCGTGGGCGGAGCCTACTGGAAGGTGCTCTCATTCGGCACTGCCGTGGGTGGCAGCATCCTTGCCATCGGTTCCATCAGCGGCATAGTGATGATGCAGATGCAGGGCGTATCGCTCAAGTGGTATTTCAAGCATATCACCCCCATCACCCTCTTGGCGGGCATCATAGCCTTCGTGGTTTTGTGCCTGCAGCAAACGATTTAATGTATAATTAAAAAACAACATATATAATTATGGCAAAAATCCAAACTATCGGCGTTCTTACGTCTGGCGGCGACGCCCCAGGCATGAATGCAGCCATACGCGCCGTTACGCGTGCTGGCATCTGCAACGGTTTCACCATTAAGGGCATATACCGCGGATGGGAAGGACTCATCAACGGCGATATCAAGACCTTCACCACCGAGGATGTTTCGGGCATCATCAATCAGGGTGGCACCATCCTGAAGACCGCCCGCTCTGATGAGTTTCGCACCTACGAGGGTCGCGAGAAGGCTTATGAAACCATGCAGCGCGAGGGCATCGACGCACTCGTAGTGATAGGCGGCAACGGCACCCTCTCAGGCGCCAAAGAGTTTGCTGAGGAATTTGACGTTTGCTGCGTGGGCTTGCCAGGCACCATCGACAACGACCTCTACGGCACCGACTCCACCATAGGTTATGACACCACCATGAACACCATCATGGAGTGCGTTGACCGCATACGCGATACGGCACAGTCTCACGAACGTATATTCTTCGTCGAGGTGATGGGACGCGATGCCGGTTTCCTGGCACAGAACAGCGCCATAGCCTGCGGAGCAGAGGCTGCCATAATACCTGAGGAAGAGACCGACGCCGACCAGCTGGCTGAATTCATGAAGCGCGGCATACGTAAGAGTAAGAAGTCGTGCATCGTGATAGTATCTGAATCGCCCAAATGCGGCGCCATGTACTATGCCGACCGTGTCAAGAAGGAATTCCCCGGCTACGACGTGCGCGTGTCTATCCTCGGCCATCTGCAGCGAGGCGGACGCCCCACAGCGCGCGACCGCATACTCGCCAGCTGCACCGGCGTGGGAGCCATCGAGGCCATCAAGCAGGGTCAGCGTAACATCATGGTGGGCTATCGCATGGGCGACGTGGTCTATGTGCCTTTCTCTGAGGCCATACGCACCGATAAGTACCTCGACCGCCGACTCATCACCGTGCTCAACGAACTAAGCATATAAGCTCAAGTTTCACTAGGAGGACTCCGAGCTTGCTCGCCTGAGCACCTACGGAGCGCAAGAAAGGAGTTAAGTAGTTAAGGAGTTAAGGAGTTAAGACATTAGCTATAGATTAAACAACAGCCATAGTCAATGGTATTGTCTTTAACTCCTGCCCGAAGGGCGAGCGAAGCGATAACTCCTTTAACTCCTGATAGCTAAAAAAGTTGAGCCCTCGCGAAAACTTAAATATATAACTAACCATTACTATACTGATATGAAAAAAATCTTTCTAACCGCTGTCGCCCTCGTTGCGACATTAGTCAGCACATCAGCTGCCGACTACAGCAAGTTCTACAAAGACCTGCCCATCAACATCGAGCAGGCTGAACAGCCCGTCATCAAAGACACCCGCGTCAACATCGCCGAATACGGTGCTGTGGGCGACGGCGTGACCGACTGCACCAAGACAATACAAAACATCATCGACAACCTCGCTGCCAAGGGCGGCGGACAGGTGTACGTGCCCGAAGGCTCATGGCTCACAGCGCCTATCACCCTCAAGTCAGGCATCGACCTTCACCTGGCTAAGGGCGCCATGCTCGTCATCACCCCCGACCGCGTCAAGCACCTCAAGCAAGGCGCCACCAAGCCCATGCACGGCGTGACAGCAATGGGTTGTCAGAATGTGTCCATCACTGGTCAGGGCATCATCAACGGCAACGGCATCTATTGGCGCGCAGCCAAGCGCTCTAAATTCTCCACAGCCGAATGGGATCAGTTCAAGGCACTCGGCGGCACCACAGCCATGAAGGGCAAAGAGGAGATATGGTATCCATTCAACCTCAACGGCCTGGACAACTTCGCCCCAACAGCCCTGGAGCAGGAAGCCCTGCGCCAGTCAGTAGTGTTCTTCAAGGGATGCGACAAAGCCCTCATACAGGGCGTCACCGTCATCGATTCACCTAAGTTCCACCTCGAACTCGAAGACTGCACCAACCTCATCGTTGACGGCGTGACAGTCAACGGCGACTGGAACGCACAGAACGGCGACGGCATAGTAGTCAAAACCAGTCAGAAAGTGCTCGTAGTCAACAACACCGTAGACTGCGGCAACGACGGCATATCACTCAAGGCTGCCACCGGCAAACGCGCATTCGACCACAAGCCAATGCAGGACGTCATCATCTCAGCCAATATAGTGCTCTACGCTCACGGAGGCTTCGACATAGGCTCTGAGTTCGCATCAGGCATACACGATGTGTGCGTGTATAACAACACCATCGTAAACTCTGAAACCGGCTTGCGCTTCAAGAGCTACACCAGCCGCGGCGGTAAGACCGACAACATCTACATCTGGAACACCATACTCGACCGCGTGCGCGACGAAGCCATCGGATTCGAAACCGACTACATCAACCAGGCCATCTACAAAACCGAAGGCGCTACCGGCACCGAGTGGGTTCCTGAATTCCAGGGCATACACATCTACAACCTCATGTGTAACAACGCCCGCATAGGCATCACAGCCAAAGGCGCACCAGGCACCATACACAACGTAGACATCAGCAACTCATGCATCACCTATCGCGAGGCTAACACCGACATCGATCCCGACTGCGACGTGAAACTCACCAACGTCAACCTCGTCAAGTTAGGTTCGCAGTATAAGAAGTGATTCTTCTTTAAGAAGTTAGAGAAGTTAAAGAAGTTAGAGAAGTTAACGCGGCTTGCCGCCGCTTAGACAATACCATAAACTATACAGCAGTCAAAGCATATGTCTTTAACTCCTTAACTCCTTTAACTCCTTAACTTCTAAAAAAGCGAAGCCCCCTGTCGAAGGGGGCTTGCTTTTTAAGGCGTAGTCGTCTCCACCGGGTTCTTGATTACGAAGTTGAACTGCGACATGTCACCCAAGGCGCGGCTGGCCAGTTGCGACTTGCCCGTAACGGCGTTGGTGGTGCGCGTGTACTCTGGGGTGAAGATGCACTTGGCATTCTTGATGTTGTCGCTCACGGCCCAGTCCTTCTGGGTGAGTGCGCCTGATGAGCGGAGCGACACTGAGAAGTAGCCGAAGCGGTCGAGGTGAATCTTGGTGGAGTTCTGAAGCTCGTAGGTCATCACCTCAGCCAGCTCTATGAGCACGGCATACACATCTGATTCCTTTACGCTGACGTTCTGCTCTATGCGCTTAGCCAGAGCGCGGGTGTCAAGAATGGTGGGGTGCCATGCGCGGCCATACCACAGGTTGTTGCCCGTCCTACGCTTGTCTTGATAAACATCTACAATTACTGCCATAATGATAAAGTTTAAAGTTTAAAGTTTAAAGTTTAAAGTTGAATGTTGAATGTTGAAAATTGAAAAATTTGAATTTTTGAGCGCTCTTTTGTGATGTTGCAGAAGCGTTGGTTCCGTCTCTGGAGGCAGTCACTCCGCGTCCGAAGGTAGTGCATCTGAGTGGTCGCCGCTCTGCTCCTTTTCACATGTACAAAGGTACTACATTTTCCCTCGCCCACTGTGCGATAGCGCACCTTGCCGTGCGATAGAGTGTCATTCTTTTTTTGTTCCTCGCAAAGGAGGTGAAGTCCTCTTCGAGGTTTGCAGTTATTGCCTTTCATGTTCACCTGAGAACTAGTTCTCAGTGCCCACAAAAGTCAATCCCTGCACTGCTTGACAGCAGTCCTTCACCTCTACGCAAAGGGCAAAGACGCACCTAAAGGTGCTCACGCCAAGGGCTAGCGCATGAAAGATTAACCTGCATTCCGCATGGCTTTGCGTAAGCCTCGAAGAGGCGTCTTTGCTCTTTGCGTTAGCTAAGAATAGCTGATGAAATCAGTAGGGATGTGATTGGCCAGTCGATGGGAGCTTGCTCACAAGCGAATGGACTAAATCACAGACCGTAGCTCGTGTAAACGAGATATTCTTAGCCTTTGCGAGAGGAAAAAAAACTCACGGTTCGCCGAGCATTTCGGTGATTGCCCTCACCTGTCGGGGTGTGAACGCCTTGCTGGTGGGTTGGTAGCCCATCGACTGAAGCTGTTCGTGCAGCGGGGTGCAGCGTCTGATCCACGCCATGAGGTGGTTCACCGCCGTGCGTGGCATGCTGTCGGGGAAATACCTCAGCGCCAGCTCCTTTTTGGTGTATGTGCGGATTATGAAGTTTTGCATATTTTTTTAGAAGTTAGAGAAGTTAGAGAAG
Organism: Prevotella sp.; assembly: GCA_045613845.1. Lineage (GTDB taxonomy): Bacteria > Bacteroidota > Bacteroidia > Bacteroidales > Bacteroidaceae > Prevotella. The sequence continues at coordinate 13,903 of JAZLBU010000051.1, forward strand.
TTAGAGAAGTTATCGTGGCTTGCAGCCACTTAGACAATACCATAAACTAATCAATAGTCGTAGCATATGTCTTTTAACTCCTTAGCGAGCTTTAGCGAGCGATAACTCCTTTAACTCCTTTAACTCCTACAATATTTCA
>JAZLBU010000052.1:0-7382 GCA_045613845.1 Prevotella sp.
AAGCATCACAGGCAGCAAAGAAGCCATACTGTCACATGGAGTAAAGATAGAATGTGACACCACCATAGAGCAGGCCGACCTCAGCGATGCCGATATGCTCTTGTTGCCAGGTGGACTGCCTGGCGCCACCAACCTCAACGACCATGAGGGAGTTCGCAAGGCTATGCTCAACCAATACAACTCAGGCAAGAAGGTTGGTGCCATCTGTGCTGCTCCTTTGGTGTTAGGCAGTCTGGGCATACTCAAAGGCAAGAAGGCTACCTGCTACCCTGGTTTTGAGGACCAGATGACAGGAGCCGACTACACAGCTGACCTCTACACCATCGATGGCAACATCATCACTGGTTGCGGACCAGCAGCTACCTTACCTTATTCCTATGCCATTCTCGAGATGCTGGGCTATACCAACGAGGCAAAAGCCCTGAGAGAGGGAATGATGTTCAATAGGTTACTAAACTTTCGCAAGTAGTCAGTAGTTAAGTAGTTAAGTAGATAAGACGATACCATAAACTATACAGCAAGTAATAGCATTAGAAATTAGAAATTCACGTGGACTACATTATTATAGTAGCTGGGGGCAAGGGACTTCGCATGGGAGGTGACATCCCCAAGCAGTTTATCCCCATAGCAGGCAAACCAGTGCTTATGCGCACAATAGAGAGGTTTAGGGAGTATTCGCCAGACCTCCAGATAATCCTTGTTCTGCCTAAGGCTCAGCAGGATTACTGGCATCAGTTGTGTGAGGAGTATAAGTTTGGTGTTGAGGTGAAGATAGCCGATGGAGGCGAAACCAGGTTTCATTCTGTGCAGAACGGTCTCAAACTTATCCCAGACAACGAGCAGGGAGTAGTTGGGGTGCATGATGGAGTCAGACCCTTTGTCAGTCTGGAGGTCATCAAGCGTTGTTATGATGCAGCCAAAGTGCACAAAGCCGTCATTCCTGTAGTTCCTGTGGTGGAAACACTCAGAAAAATAAAAGACGACGAAACCCCTTCAAGCGAAGAAGCAGTAGAGACAGGAGGCTACAACGTTCTTCGCAGTAACTATCGACTGGTGCAGACCCCTCAGACCTTCGACATCCAACTGCTGAAGCGAGCCAATGAGCAACCCTATTCAGAGCATTTCACTGATGATGCAAGTGTGGTGGAGAGCTATCTGAGAGCCTGCCCCCAGCCCCTCTCTGAAGGGAAGGGAGACAGAACCTCGCAACAAAGCTTTATAACAATGGTTGAGGGCAACAGAGAGAACATCAAGCTCACCACCCCCTTCGATTTGAGGATAGCCGAGGTGTTGGTGTAACCTTGAAAGTAGCCGAGGTATTGGTGTAAAAAAACATTAAAGCATAGCTTTTTCTTGCAGAAGCTATGCTTTTTTTGTATCTTTGCATTGGTTTTATATAACAAAGTAAGTTAGTTTGTTGAACAAAGTAAGTTAGTTTGTTAAACAAAGTAGGTTAGTTTGATGAACAAAGTAAGTTAGTTTGTTATTTAAAGTAAGTTAGTTTGATAGATAAAAGCATTGGAACAAGAGATAAAAGCATAGCATCTGAAGACAGAAGAAGCATAACAAAAAAACAAAAGAATAGTAACCAAAGACAAAAGAATAGTAACAAAAGACAAAAGGAAAGTAACAAAAATAAAAGCATTAAGACTATGGCATTAACGATTAGACTGAGAAGGAACGAGATTAAGAGCAACCCTAACTACGGCAAGTATTTTGGGCATGTGATGAACATGGGCGAGGTGACCATCGACCAGTTTGCTAAGGAGATAGAGGACAACTGCTCTATGAAGAGAAGTGATGTGGTGGCAGTGCTCACTGAACTGCAGGCTACTATGAAGAGGCACCTGCAAGATGGTCAGGTGGTGGTGTTGCCTGAGATTGGCAGGCTGAAGCTTGGTGTGGAAACCATTGGGGTGGATGACCCTAAGGACTTCAACCTGAAGAAGCACCTCAAGAGGGTGGTTTGTAAGTTTAAGGCAGCAGCCTCAAGGGGTGGCAAGCGAAATGGTCAACTGAAGTACAACCTGTGTGAGGGAGTGAAGATTGGCAAGAAGATTTAGCAAGCAGTTTTCGAGCGAATAATTTTGCATTGTGAGTTTTTTTCACTATTTTTGCATGTGAAATTATGAGCAACATACTCGAGCAGGACATAAAGTACCTAAGCGGAGTGGGTCCGCAGAGGCAGCAGATACTCAACAAGGAGTTGGGCATCCACTCCTTTGGCGACCTGCTGGAGTATTACCCATACAAGCATGTTGACAGGACTAAGATATACAAAATCAGGGAGTTGACCTTGGAGATGCCCTTTGTGCAGATAAGGGGCAGGATATTGTCGTATGAGACCTTTGAGATGGGTCCGAGAAAGAAGCGCCTTGTGGCTCATTTCAGCGATGGCACAGACGTGATGGACCTGGTGTGGTTCTCTGGTGTGCAATATATTAAGAAGAGTTACAAGGTAGGCAAGGAATACATAGTCTTTGGCAGGCCAGGAGTGTTCAATGGCAGGTTTCAGCTGAGCCATCCAGAGATAGATGAGCCTACCCCCAGCCCCTCCCTAAAAGGAGGGGGGATGGGCAGTGAGGGCTTAGGAGTAGGCTTCATGCAACCCTATTATGGCACCACTGAGAGGATGAAGAAAGCAGGTATGACCAGTCGCTCAGTAGAGAAACTGGTGAAGAACCTGTTGCAGAAACTCTCTACCCTGCCTGAGACCCTGCCAGACTATATCACCCAACCCCTGCACCTGATGAGCAGAGACGAGGCAATGAGGCTGGTACACTACCCCCACAACCAGTATGAACTGCAACATGCAAGGGAGAGACTGAAGTTTGAGGAGCTGTTCTATGTGCAACTCAACATACTGAGGTATGCAGCCAACAACCGCAAGAAATACAAGGGCTACCTGTTGCCAAAGGTGGGCGATGCATTCAACGACTTCTACAAGCACAACCTGCCATTTGAGCTGACAGGAGCACAGAAGCGAGTGATGCATGAGATACACAAGGACATGAACACAGGCAGGCAGATGAACCGCCTGATACAGGGCGATGTGGGCTCAGGCAAGACCTTGGTAGCCCTTATGGCCATGCTCATAGCAGTGGACAATGGTTTTCAGGCAGTCATGATGGCACCCACTGAGATATTGGCCGAACAACACCTTGCCACAATCAAGGAGTTTTTAACAGGAACGGGAACGTCAACGGGAACCAAACTCAACATCAGGGTGGAACTGCTCACAGGCATAGTGAAAGGCAAGCGCCGAGAGGCTGTGATGGAGGGACTGAAGAATGGCGAAGTGAAGATACTCGTGGGCACTCATGCCATAATAGAAGACAATGTGGTGTTCCATAATCTGGGTCTGGCCGTCATAGACGAGCAACACCGCTTTGGAGTAGCTCAGAGGGCTAAGCTATGGGCCAAAAACGATAACCCACCCCACATACTCGTGATGACAGCCACACCAATTCCTCGCACACTCGCTATGACCATTTATGGCGACCTCGATGTGAGTGTGATAGACGAGTTGCCACCAGGCCGCAAACCCATTATGACCCTGCATAAGTATGAGAATCAGATGGTTAGCCTATACGAAGGCATACGCAAGGAGGTAGGCAAAGGCAGACAGGTGTATGTGGTGTATCCACTGATAACAGAGAGCGAGAAGATGGACCTGCAAGACCTGGAGGCTGGTTTTGCCCACCTACAGGAGGTGTTTCCCCAATACAAGCTCAGCAAGGTGCATGGCAAGATGAAGCCAGCAGAGAAAGAGGAAGAGATGCTACGCTTTGCCAGAGGCGAGACACAGATGCTCGTAGCCACCACAGTGATAGAGGTGGGAGTGAATGTGCCCAATGCCTCAGTGATGGTCATCATGGAGGCACAGAGGTTTGGACTCTCACAACTGCACCAACTCAGGGGCAGAGTGGGAAGAGGAGCCGACCAGTCATACTGCATACTGGTGAGCGATTACCAGCTATCCAAGGAAACCAAGAAGCGACTCGACATAATGTGTGAGACAAACGATGGTTTCCGCATAGCCGAAGCCGACCTGAAACTGCGAGGTCCTGGCGATCTTGAGGGCACCCAACAGAGTGGAATGGCATTCGACCTGAAGATAGCCAACATAGCCACTGACGGCCAACTGGTGCAGATGGCCAGAGACGAGGCACAGAAGATAATAGACAGCGACCCCGATTGTGATGCACCAGAGCATGCTCTGCTTTGGAAACGACTGGCCGAGATTCGCAAGTCAAACATTGATTGGGGAGTGATTAGCTAAGCTAAGAGTTTAGAGTTTAGGGTTGAGAGTTTAGGGTTAAGAGTTAAAAGTTAAGAAAAATACAGAGGGCAAACACACATTTTTCTTAATTCTTAACTCTTAATTCATAATAATTTTGTACCTTTGTAGTCATGAAAGAATTCGTCATATCAGAAGCTAAAGCCGAGACAGCCGTCTTGGTGGGTCTTATCACACCCCAACAGGACGAAGCAAAGACGAAGGAATACCTTGACGAACTGGAGTTTCTTGCCGACACCGCTGGCGCCATAACCGTTAAGCGTTTTACGCAGAGGGTGAATGGTCCGTCGAGCGTCACATACGTGGGCAAGGGCAAACTGGAAGAGATAGCAGAATACATCAAGGAATGTGAAGATGCCTACGACCAATGGCAAGAGGAACTGCACTACCCTGAAGAGGAAGAGAATGCACCCCAGCCAGTGGGTATGGTGATATTCGATGATGAACTCTCAGCCAAGCAGATGCGCAATATCGAGGCAGTGCTCAAGGTGAAGATACTCGACAGAACGAGTCTGATACTCGACATCTTTGCCATGAGGGCACAGACAGCGAATGCCAAGACCCAGGTGGAACTGGCACAGTATCGCTATATGCTGCCCAGACTGCAGAGGCTGTGGACCCACCTTGAGCGTCAGGGTGGCGGCTCTGGCTCTGGTGGCGGAAAGGGTTCGGTAGGACTTCGCGGACCTGGTGAGACACAGTTGGAGATGGACCGTCGTATCATCCTCAACCGCATGTCGCTCCTCAAGGAACGCTTAGTGGAGATAGACAAACAGAAGACCACCCAACGCAAAAACAGAGGCCGACTGATACGTGTGGCACTGGTGGGCTACACCAATGTGGGCAAGTCAACCATCATGAACATGCTTGCCAAGAGCGAGGTGTTTGCTGAGAACAAACTCTTTGCCACCCTCGACACCACAGTGAGAAAAGTGGTGATAGAGAACCTGCCCTTCCTGCTCGCCGACACAGTAGGATTTATCAGAAAACTGCCTACAGACCTTGTAGATTCGTTCAAGTCAACACTCGACGAGACAAGAGAGGCCGACCTGCTGCTACATGTGGTGGACATAAGCCATCCCGACTTTGAGGAACAGATAACAGTGGTGGACAAGACACTCGCCGACCTGGGTTGTGCCGATAAGCCCTCAATGATAATCTTCAACAAGATTGATGCCTACACATGGCAAGAGAAAGAGGAAGACGACCTGACACCAGTGAAGAAAGAAGAGATATCGCTCGATGAGCTGAAGCGCACCTGGATGGCTAAGCTCAATGACAACTGTCTGTTCATCTCGGCCAAGGACAAACTGAACATTGACGAGTTTCGCGATGTGATATACAAGAAAGTCCGCGAGCTGCATGTGCAGAAATATCCTTACAACGATTTCCTTTGGACTAACCCAGAATAACGAAATATCTAAACAATATGGAGTACAGAAACCTTTCATACAGCGAGATTGAAACCTTGGAGCAACAAGGTTGTCGCAGCACCTCATGGGATCAGGTGATGGTGCCAGAAGATTTTGACACCAACTCACTGAGGAATGTGTGCTTTGACGGCGATGTGCGCATTGGCAGAGGCGTTCGCATCAACAATGTGGGCATAATACGCACCACTGACGGTGCCACCTTTGGCGAGGACAACCTGATAAGCGTAAAGAATGAAACAGGCAATGGCAATGTGGTGATATACAGCGGACTGAGTTCGCAGACAGCAGCCATGATGGTAAGGGCTGCTGAGAAGGAAGACCACGAGCTGTTTGACAAACTGCGCTCTATGGCTACACTCTATGCCAAGGAGGTGATGCCAGCATGTACTACCATAGGCGATAATGCCACCATCATGGACTGTAGGGAACTGACCAATGTGGTGATAGGCGATGAGTGTGAGCTATGTGGTGCCTCAAGACTGATAGACTGCACCCTCTCCTCTACCCCAGACGCAGCTATATATATAGGTGACGACGTGATAATGGAAAACGTGGTGGCACAAGCAGGCTCAACCATAGTAGACGGAGCAAAGCTGTATGACAGTTTCGTAGGCGAGGCCTGTCACATAGGACGAGGATTCACCAGCGAGGGCTCGCTGTTCTTTGCCAATAGCCACATGGACAATGGCGAGAGTTGTGCTGCACTGTGCGGTCCATTCTCAGTGAGCCACCATAAGTCTTCACTCATCATCGGAGGCGAGCACTCATTCTATAATGCAGGCTCAGGCACTAACTTCTCCAACCATGCCTATAAGATGGGACCAATACACTATGGCACTATGGAGAGAGGTTCTAAGACGGCAAGCGGAGCCCACATCCTGTGGCCTGCCCATATAGGTGCATTCTCTATGGTCATGGGTAAGGTGCAGACCCACCCTGACACATCGCTCTTCCCCTTCTCATACGTAATAGCCGAGGGCAGAAAGACATACCTCATACCTGGACGCAACCTGACCACCGTAGGCACATACCGAGACGTGATGAAATGGCCTAAGCGAGACAAGCGCCCAGCTGAGGGTCGTAAGTCGCTCATCAACTACGACTGGCTTTCACCTTATGTAATAGAGCGCATAAAGGCTGCTATAACCTGTCTGGAGGAGATGCAGTCAGAGCAGGGCTATGATGCAGAAGAATACACAGGCAAGGGATTCACCATCACAGCCTCAGCCCTGCAACATGGACTGGACTACTACAAACTTGCCCTTCACATGTATGGCAATGCCAGCAGCACAGACGACTGGACTGACCTTCTCGGCCTACTCACCCCAACAGAGGCGGTGGAACAGATAAGGGAGGACATACTCAATGACGACATCAGCGACATAGCAACCCTGGAGAACCGTTTCAAGAACATCTTCGACGGATATAACCAATGGAAGGGATGCAGCGACAACGATTCTGAAACAGAACAGGCCTACGAGCAATGGTTCAGCGCCATTCGCCACGATGCCGAGAGAGAATACGAGATGGGCGATGTGAGCGAGGAACAGATTAAGGAGTTTCTTGACTCGATAGAATAAAAATAACGAAATACAAAAACATAATGGCTAATCCAGAATTCAAGTATGCGCCAATGTTTCAGCTTGGCG
>JAZLBU010000053.1:0-6980 GCA_045613845.1 Prevotella sp.
CCCTTAGCCTCAGCCGACTCAAACAGGGTGTTTTCTATCTCCTTGTATTCTCTCACGTTTATGAGTCCCATGCGTATGGTGTTTGAACTCGTCTGGTTGTTCCATGTTGTGCCTACATAATATAAGGTGTCGCCTACAATATCCATATTGCTTGCCGCAACGTCGAAAGAGCCTGCCACCTGCATATTGCCGTTGGTGTCACGCTTAAGGTAGTAGAGTCTTGGAGAGATATCATTATAGTTGCCTCGCGAACTCACCCACAGCTGTCCGTATTTGTCGGCTCTGATAGAGTGCAGGTTTACTGCTACGTCTATCTTACGCTCTTCCTTGAATGTCTCAAGGTCGATAACGCTTACGGTTCGGTCGTAGTTAGGCACACGATAGCCGCCAGAGTTAGCCACATAGAGTTTCTTGCCCACCACCGTCAGTTCTTCGGGTTGGTAGCCCACATCCACATAGCCCACTATCTTCAGTGTCTTGGTATCCACCTTATACACCCTACCTATCTGTGCATTCTCATCTATCTGCACAGGGCCTGCGTAGGAAGTGACATAGGCATAGCCATCGTTGAAGGTTACATAGCGACAGTTGGGAATATCCACCTGACCAATACGTTGGCATGAACTGCTTGAGCACACCTCCACCTTGTTAGAGCAGTTTACCACTATCCACATCTGCGAACCATAAATCTGTATGTCGTTGCCCACGTCGCCCAGTTCCTTCACCGTGTTAGGGTTGCGTGAGGCATAGATGTTTCGCTGATAATGTATGTTGCCGTCAGCATTCGACAGATCCACGTAGTCTATGCTCGCCTTGTTGCTCCCCATGTTGCCTTCACACAGCAGGTACATACCATTGACCTCCCCCTCTGTGGTGGGACCAACGATATTGTCCTGCATGTAGGTGATGTATTCATCATCACGGCAAGATGCAAGCACTATCACTGTAAGGCTAAATATTAACGTCGAGAGATATCGCATAATTCCTTTTTGGCATGGGGTAGTTGAGTATCACATCGTAGTCTTGTGAAAAGAGGTTGTTGATTTCAAACGTAGCCCTGAGTTGTGTCTTTTTTATTGGGAAACGGTAACTCATTGCCACATCCGATGTGTACCAGGGTTGCATATAGTTGTATTGTATATTCTCCTGTTGGTTGTAGCGCTCGCCTGTGTATATGAATGAATAGGTGAAGGTAAAACCTTTCCACTCAGCATCCACTATAGCCGAACCGCTGTGCTTTGGTATGTATGGTATCTGATGGCGATAGTAGCTATCCCCCTCATTGGTAACGTCGATGGCCTTCTGATAGGTGTATTGCAACCTTACTCCCACCACAGCCTCATATATTTTCATGTGTGTAGCAGCCTCTACGTCTAGTCCTGTAATATGTACCTTGCCCAGATTCATCATAGTCCAACGAAACTGCTGTCCCTTGGGATAAGCCACAATCTTGTCGTTCACCGTGTTGTAGTAGCCGTCTGCAGATATGGTGAGGTCAAGCAGAGCGACTTTGCTCCCTCTCTTGTAGGAGAGGGTTGGGGAGAGGCTTATCCCCACATCATACTGCGTAGCCTTCTCTGGCTTGAGGTTGGCATTGCCTACCTCAGTATAGTAGAGGTCGTTAAATGTTGGCATTCGGAAGTTGTTCTTTATATATCCCCTTATACTCAGCGACTTGTCTTTCAGCAGATAGTAATTCAGGAATATGGCTGGTGTAAAACGGCTAACCTTCATATTCACCCCCACGGGGTTAACACCAGTAGCCGACTGCTCGCCGTAGTCCTTGGCGTAGTTATAGAGTAATGATGCCTGTGCATTAAACCTCTTGAGCGATATTGACGTTGCCAGACTCACGGCATGTGTCCATCTGTAGGGTTGTGGACAACCGTACACATCCGACTTCAGTTTCGACCACCTTACATCGTAAGCCATCGAGGCACTCAACCACTGAGTCAGTTGTAGGGCGTGGGTGGTGCTGGCATAGGCTTCTTGTTGTCTGTATCTGTCGTCAGCCATCTTCGTTGTCTCGTCATGGTTCATGTAGTGGGTGTAGTAATTAGCATATTTGCCTAGTACGCGGAAGGAGTACAGCATACTCACATCTTTTTGGTATGCACCCTGCACAAAGGTGTTGCAATCCACCTGTCTCTCACCCCTGCGCCATACATTGTTCACTATTGCACCAGGAATACCTCTGTTCGATTGATAGTGATACATCTTCGCTGTCCACGAACCTCGCTCTATCAGTCCGTGCAGGTTGCCCTCCAGTCTGATGGTCTGCACATCGCCATTCTCACGCACTGCAGTGGTGTCGTATGCTGTTGTGCCGTCATAATTGTTACGCTTATACCTAAATTTATAGCGACCATCGCTCGTCAGGGTACCAAGGTTGAATGATGCACTCAGTCGATTGGAGAACTTATGTTCCCACAATGCTCCCAGTTGTAGCATATTGCTGATGCCATACTTTACCTTTGCTCTGAAATTATCGTTTTTCCAAGCTCTTGAACCTTTGAACTCTTTAACCGTAAAAACCGGTCTCCTAGTCCTTATATACACCGAACCAGCATTGCCATAGTCTGAGGCTGTCTGCATCAGCGAACTCTTCTGTCCGTTGTATAGCGATATTTCCTCTACATTGTCTAATGAGAACTGTCCTAAGTCTATCTGTCCGTTCTGCGCATTACCCAGTTCTATGCCGTCGTAATACACACCAAGGTGTTGCGAACCCATAGAGCGTATGTTCACCGTCTTTATGCCTCCCACGCCTCCGTAGTCTTTTATCTGCAAACCAGAGAAATAGCGCAGGGCGTCAGCCACACTCAGCGAGTTCAGCTTCTCCAGTTCCTTGCCTGTCAGCGTTTGTGATGGTATCACGTCCTTGAATGTTTGGTGCGACACCACCTCTATGCCCTCCAGTTCTGATGAGATAACGCCTTGGGCATAGCAACCATACGTACCAGCACACCATACAGCCAGCACCATTATTATGTTATGATAAAACACTTTTCGCAGCATACCTAACCCACGAGGATTGCAAACGTTCATTTGAGTTTCAGAGGCAGGTCTTCGGACTCGTTGCTCTTGCCATCAGCCTTCCCAGGACAATTTTGCCCAGTGGCTTTGCATAATCAGAGTGGCAAGTTGTGTAGTGTGCAACACACCGCTGCGGGACAGTTGAGGACTCTCACCTCATTCCCATTTTAATAACCCTCGTCGGGTTAACCTCTTACGAATTGCAAAATTACAAAAAAAATGTGAAATGCCAAATAAATACACAAAAAAAGAGTGTCACAGAATCACTTCTCCGACACTCTTGAAATGGATTATGAATATTGAGAGGAAAAATAATCTATACCAATATGGGGGCTATAGCCTCCTTGAAAATGCCCTTCTTAAAGAACTCGTTGCCTGCATCAATCACCTCTTGTTCTGATAGCAGGTTGAAGTCGCCCATGATGGTATTCTTCATCGCACTGGCAGTGAGGGCATAGTCTAACTGCCTCTGGTGCTTACCCTTCCAACGGAAGTGTGCATGCAGGAATGCGGCTATGAAGGCATCGCCCACACCCATTGGGTCGAGCACAGGCTCTATCTCTATGATACCAGTGTGATACAGCTTGCCGTCTGAGAATGTCATACCCGTCAGGAAGTGGTGGTTGGCACTCACCACGTTGCGTATAGCCATCACAAAGTGGCGACAGTTAGGATATTTGTTCTGTGCAGCCTCAAAGAATTTCTCGTAACCAGGAATATCCATCTCGTAGTCTATGGATGTGGCATTGAATGCTGGCAATTTCTGTCCTACGAGCATCTGCATCTCTGCTGTATCGCCGAATATTATGTGGCAACGCTTGGCTGCTGGCACCAGCACGTCCATAGCCTCCATACCGTATTTCCACAGGTTCTTTCTGTAGTTTATATCAAAAGAGGTATGTATGCCTGCGCGTAAGGCCTCGTCCAGTCCCTCAAGGGTGGCATCGCTGGCACTCTCCGACAGGGCGCACGATATGCCTGACCAGTGGAATGCCTCTGCTCCCTTCAGTATGTCAGGCCAGTATATCATGTGTGAACGCAGTGACATCAGCGATGAGTGCTCACGATCGTAGTATATGCTCGAACCACGTACTGATGCTGCCTGCTCAAAGAAGTATTTGCCCAGTCGCGTACCTCCCCATATAATATTGTCCGTGCCTACATTGTATTTTCTCAACTCATTCCTACAGTCGTTACCCAGGTTGTTGTTAGGCAAACGGGTGATATAGTCCACCTCGTCACCCATCATCGACAGTGATACTGCCACGTTAGCCTCGCTGCCTCCGTAGTATCCGTCAAAGGTGCGTCCCTGTATTACTCGCTGATAGTTCGGACGTGTCATGCGGAGCATTATCTCGCCCATTGTCACGAATTTGGTTCCCATAGCGTTTCTTTTTGCGGTTTAGTTATGTTATTTAATGGTGAGTGCCCTACGGGCAGAAATCTTTCAAATCTATTCAAAATCTTACAAATCTTAATAATGTTTCTATTTGATTGATTTGGATCGATTTGTAGTATTTCTTGCTCTGGCAAGCGTAGCACTTTTCAGTGCGTCCGATTACTCGCCGTTAGGCGACTAGAACATATCGTAGCCGAAGGCGTATCGTAGGCCTTTAGGCCGTATCGTAGCGAAGCGTATCGTAGCACCATAGGTGCGTATCGTACGAACTCTTTCATCTTGAGCTTGCGAAAGAAAGAGTCGTTTTATTTTCTCTGCTTGCAAAATTAGTAAAAATATTTTGAAACGCAAGAATTTTTCCGTAAAAGTTTGGCAGACTCGATTCTTTTATTTACTTTTGCAAGCAATTCGGGGCAAAAAGAAGCCCCTCGTATTATTAACTTCATCGATTCATTAAACTAAAAAAAGACAATGATGGACTCTCAAGACATGGCGCTCGAAAAACGCCTTTACGCAACTAAGGAAGAAGTGCTCGAACGCATTAAGGAACTCGCTCACGGCGAGGAAGAAATCACCAAGGCTGAGACTGATCACCTGAAAACTGCTTATTACCACCTGCTCAGTCAGGAGCGTGATGCAGCACAGAAGGCTTTCATCGAGGGCGGAGGCGACCCTATGCAGTATGCAGCACTCCCTGACCCCACTGAAGAAGTGTTCAAAGCCGAGATGGCGCTCATTAAGGAACGCAAACAGGCTGAGGCTCAGAAACTGGAGGCTGAGAAACAGCAAAACCTTAAGCGTAAGCAGGAAATCATTGAAAAGATAAAATCCTTCGCCACCAGTCCTGAGGAGGCAAGCAACCATTATCAGGATGTGAAGGCTATGCAGGAGGAGTGGAAGGAAATCAAGACCGTGCCTGCTGAGAATGCCACTGAACTGTGGAATAACTACAAACTCGCCCTCGAACAGTTCTATGACCTGCTCAAGATGAACTTCGAGGCTCGCGAATATGATTTCAAGAAGAACCTCGAGGCTAAGACAGCTCTCTGCGAGGCTGCTGAGAAACTGGCCGACGAGGAGGATGTGGTAAGCGCCTTCCACCAGTTGCAGGAACTCCACAACCAGTTCCGCGAGATTGGTCCTGTGGCTAAGGAACTGCGTGAGGAAATCTGGACACGCTTCAAGCAGGCAAGCACAGTGGTCAACAAGCGTCATGCCGACCATTTCGAGTCTCTCCACCGTCAGGAGGAGGAAAACCTGCAGAAGAAGAGCGAACTCTGTGATAAGGTAGAACTCATAGCTGCTGAGGCTCTCAAGACAGCTGCCGACTGGGAGGCTAAGGCTAAGGAGATTATAGGCATACAGGCTGAGTGGAAAACCATCGGTTTTGCGCCAAAAGCTATGAATGTCAAGATTTTCGAGCGTTTCCGTACGGCCTGCGACCAGTTCTTCACTGCTAAGAATGAGTACTATCAGCAACTCAAGTCCCTCTATGCTGAGAACATAGCTAAGAAGGAGGAGATAGTCAAGAAGGCTCAGGAACTGGCTGAGAGCAAAGAGTGGAAAGCCACTGCCGACAAACTCATACAGCTTCAGAAGGAGTGGAAGGAGATAGGTATGACCCCTCGCAAGGTGGGCGACCAGCTATGGACTGATTTCCGTGCTGCCTGCGACCAGTTCTTCGAGGCTCGCAACCAGGCTGGCTCAGGGGTGCGCACAGAGCAACAGGAGAATCTGCAGAAGAAGCAGGGCATAGTCGAGAAACTCAAGGCATTGATTGATGCCGAGGTGGAAGACCTGCAGACTGAGCTCCAGGCTCTCACTGAGGAGTATAACCAGATAGGTCATGTGCCTTTCAAGGAGAAGGATCAGCTCTTCCGCGATTATCATGACACCCTCGACATCCTTTACAAAAAACTCAATAAGTCTCGTGCCAGCCGTCGTCTTAATGCCTTCAAGGATAACCTCAAGGAGGTAGCCAAGCGTGGCGAGAATGCCGTAGAGACTGAGCGCCAGAAGATGCAACGTCGCTACAACGAGATGAAGCAGGAACTCGAAACCTACGAGAATAACCTCCTATTCCTCACCTCGTCAAGCAAGAAGGGCAACTCCCTCATCGACGAACTCAACCGCAAGGTAGAGAAACTCCGTGACGAGCTCAATCTCACAAAAGAGAAAATCAAGGCTATGAAGGAAGAATAAAAAAAATGCGTCTCAATCGAGGCGCATTTTTTGTTCCCTTTAACGTTCCCGTTTCCGTTAGCGTTACTTACTCAGTCTAATTCCCACTTTCATGCCGTCATAAGCATTGAGGATCGAGGTGATGGTTGACAGACTTGACACATAGCTTGATATACCCGTCATGAATGTCTTCAGTGCTGTGGCATCCATCACTATCACCAGCGTGCCGTTATCCAACTGTGGTGTCACCTTACATGGCTTTGTATTGCCTTTGAAGGTCAGTGTCACAGTGCTTCCGCTCAAGGCGTAGGTGCCAGTGCGCACAGTTTTCTTACTTTTCTTTATGGCGAATGTCTTGTCCTCC
>JAZLBU010000054.1:0-2378 GCA_045613845.1 Prevotella sp.
CGAGTGAAGTCGAGCAACATCATTACTGACTGTTCGGCTGCATCGAGCAACAATTGCTGTCTGAACAAGTCCTGACACGAATAGCCTGTAACAGAAAGTTCTGGAAACACAATGACCTCTACGCCCTGACCCTCAGCGCGTACTATCATCTGTTCCATCTCCTGTACGTTAAAACCACAATCTGCAACCTTCACATTCGAAATGGCAGCTGCAACCTTGATATAGCCGTAATTCATAATTGTTTTTTGATTTCTCTCTGCAAAGTTAATATTTTTTTTTGATTTCTCTTGTGTTTAATACAACAAAAATCCCCTTGCAAAAAGAAAATGCTACTTTTGCAAGGAGACTTTATACTTTATACTTTACTCTTATTCCTCATCCTTCTGAGCATTCTCAGCTATGAGTTGCTGCTGAAGCTCGTTAGGAAGAAGTTCGTAAGAAGCAAACTTAGTGTTGAATGATGCTCTACCACCAGTGAGACTTGAGAGAGCGATGCTGTAGTTGCTGAGTTCCTTGAGTGGTATCTTAGCCTGCAACTTCTGATAGCCATTCTCCATGTCCATACCCATGATGAGGGCACGACGACCTTGCAAATCACTCATCACATCGCCTGTCATGTCAGCTGGCACATAGACCTCGAGGTCGTAGATAGGCTCAAGAATCTTAGGTGCAGCAGCCTTGAATGCCTCAGAGAAAGCATTACGAGCTGCAAGCATGAATGAAAGCTCGTTAGAGTCAACTGGGTGCATCTTACCATCATAGACGATAACACGAACATCACGAGCATAAGAGCCTGTCAGCGGTCCACGCTCCATCTTCTCCATCACACCCTTCAGGATGGCTGGCATGAAGCGCATATCTATAGCACCACCAACAACGGTGTTGATGAATACAAGTTTGCCACCCCACTCCAGGTCTATCTCTTCACGAGACTTAATGTTACACTTAACCTCCTGACCATTAAGCTTATATGTCGTTGGGTCAGGCATTCCGTCTGCATAAGGTTCTACTATAAGGTGTACCTCACCAAACTGTCCTGCACCACCTGACTGCTTCTTGTGGCGATACTCTGCCTGAGCACTCTTAGTGATAGTCTCACGATAAGGAATGCGTGGCTCCAGATATTCTACCTGTAGTTTGTCGATGTTCTCAAGACGCCATTTGAGTGTGCGAAGGTGGAACTCACCCTGACCACGAACTATGGTCTGACGCAATTCCTTTGACTGCTCCACTACCCATGTTGGGTCTTCCTGACGCATACGTGTCAGAGCACCCATCATCTTCTCTGTTTCAGCCTCGTTCTTAGCCTTGATAGCACGAGAATACTTTGGATTAGGATAAATCAAGAAGTCGAAACGATTCTCACAATCCTTACCATTGAGGGTGTTGCCTGTCTTTACATCTTTTAATTTAACAGTACAACCTATGTCGCCAGCTACCATCTCGTCAACAGGAATACGGTTAGCACCTGCAGGAGCGTATATCTGACCAATTCTTTCCTTTGAACCACGGTCAGCATTTGTAAGGTCGTCGCCAGACTTAATCTTACCACTCATAACCTTGAAATACTGTACCTCGCCAATATGTGGCTCAACACCAGTCTTGAAGAAATAAACTGACTCAGGACCGTTGGCATCGATAGCTACCTCCTCGCCACGAGTGTTGTGCACCTTAGGCATCTCGTCAACATGAGGCACCACATTACCCAGGAACTCCATCAAGCGGCGAACACCCATATCCTTGCCTGCACAAACGCAGAAGACAGGGTATATGCTGCGAGTAACAAGTCCCTTACGGATACCCTCACGCAGTTCGTCTTCAGTAAGGGTTTCTGTCTCGAAGAACTTCTCCATGAGTCCCTCGTCATTCTCAGCAGCGGCTTCTACGAGAGCCTTGTGCAGCTCCATAGCCTTGTCCATCTCCTCTGCAGGGATATCCTCAATGGTAGGAGCACCACCATCTGGTCCCCATGAATACTTCTTCATAAGAAGCACATCGATGAGAGAATTGAAGTTTGGTCCTTCATTCAGAGGATACTGTATAGGTGTAACCTTTGATCCGTAAATCTCCTGCAAGCGCTCGAGTGTGGTGTTATAGTCACACTTCTCAGCATCAAGTTGGTTTACAAGGAATATTACAGGCTTCTTGAGTTTCTCTGTATAGCGGAAGTGGTTTTGTGTGCCCACCTCAGGACCCACCTGACCATTAATCAGAAGCACACAGGTATCAGTTACCTCAAGAGCTGTCAGAGCAGCACCAACGAAATCGTCAGATCCTGGACAGTCTATAATGTTAAGTTTCTTGTTGTTCCACTCTACATGGAATACGGTAGAGAAAACGGAATAACCATACTCATGTTCTACAGGGAAATAGTCGGA